>NZ_JACHNE010000001.1:5436321-5754482 GCF_014205255.1 Streptomyces caelestis
GGTGTTCGCCGGCTCCGAGGCGGCGCAGATCACGCAGATGAGGCAGTTCGCCAAGGAGAAGAAGCCCTTCCTCACCTACTGGTACACGCCCCAGTGGCTCTTCAAGAAGGTCCCCATGACCGAGGTGAAGCTGCCGCCGTACAAGGAGGGCTGCGACGCCGACCCGGAGAAGGTCGCCTGCGCCTATCCGCACACGCCGCTGCAGAAGTACCTGAACTCGGGCTTCGCGAAGAACGGCGGCAAGGCGGCGGCCTTCCTGAAGAAGTTCAAGTGGACGACCGAGGACCAGAACGAGGTCTCCCTGATGATCGCCGACAAGAAGATGGCGCCGGAGGACGCGGCGAAGAAGTGGGTGGACAGCCACCGGTCCACGTGGAAGAAGTGGCTGTCCTGACGTCCCCTACGTCAACTGAGCCGCGATCTCCCGCAGGGCCCGGGCGGCCCGCCGCTGGAGTCCCGGCCCGAAGGTGATCCGGGTGGCCCCTCGCGCGCCGAGTTCGGCGGGCGTGGGGCCACCCTCGGTCGGGGCACCCACGTTGATCGGCCCCTGGATTCCGGCCCGCAGCAGCGGCAGAACGTCCGGCGGGGCACCGATCGGGTACACGCAGTCGGCGCCCGCGGCGACGTACATCGCGGCCCGCTCGATGGCCCGCTCCGGGTCGGCGACTCCGCGGACGAAGGTGTCCACGCGCGCGTTGACGAAGAGCCGGCCGGCGGCCTCCGACCGCACCTCTGCCAGCCAGTCGGCATGCTCGCGCGGGTCTTTGAGGACGCCGTCGGCGGAGTCCTCCAGGTTGCAGCCCACCGCTCCCGTCTCCAGCAGCCGCTCCACCAGCTCCTTCGGCGCGAGCCCGTACCCGCCCTCGACATCCGCCGACACCGGCACGTCGACGGCCCGGACGATCCGGGCGACCGCCGCGAACATCTCGTCGGCCGGGACCTGCCCGTCCTCGTAGCCGAGGGAGGCGGCGACCCCGGCACTGGGCGTGGCGAGCGCCGGGAACCCGGCCTCGGCGAACACCCGGGCGCTGGCCGCGTCCCAGGGCCCGGGCAGGACCAGGGGATCACCGGGCGCCCGGTTGTGGTGCAGGGCGCGGAACATCTCGGCCTTGCTCATGGCGTGTAACCTCCTGGCGGAATCCGGCGGACGACCATCACCCGGTTCCAGTTGTTGATGGCGACGACCAGGCCGGTCAGATGGGCCAACTCCGCCGCGTCGAAGTGCTTCGCGGCTCGCTCGTACACCTCGTCCGGCACAAAACCGTCCGTCAGCACGGTCACCGCCTCCGTCAGCGCCAGCGCGGCCCGCTCCCGCTCGTCGAAGACGTCCCCGGCCTCCTCCCAGGCGGCCAGCAGATCGAGCTGCTTCTCGCTCACCCCGTACTCGCGGGCGATCGCGAGGTGCATGTCGAGGCAGAACGCGCAGTGGTTGAGCTGCGAGGCGCGGATCACCACGAGTTCGGCCAGGGCCGGGTCACCGAGGCCCTTCTTCGCCGTGGCGCTGAGCGCGGACATGGCCCGGCCGACCGCCGGGTCCAGCAGCCGGGTCCGGGGCGTCACTTGTACTGGCCCGGCTGGTAGTGCCCCGGCGCCATGCGGCAGGTCACCCCGAACCGGTTCCAGGCGTTGATCGCCGTGATCGCGGCGATCAGCTGGGCCAGCTCGGCCTCCTCGAAGTGCCGGGCGGCGTTCTCGTACACCTCGTCCGGCACGAAACCGTCCGTCAGGACCGTCACGGCCTCCGTCAGCTCCAGCGCCGCGAGCTCCTTCTCGGTGTAGAAGTGCCGCGACTCGTCCCAGGCGCTGAGCTGCAGGATGCGCTCGACGCTCTCACCCGCCGCGAGGGCGTCCTTGGAGTGCATGTCGATGCAGAACGCGCAGTGGTTGATCTGGGAGGCGCGGATCTTCACCAGCTCGTACAGCTTGTGGTCCAGGCCCTGCCGGGCGGCGATCTCCAGCCGGACCATCGCCTTGTAGACCTCGGGCGCGTGCTTGGCCCAGTCCAGGCGGGCGGGCTGCTCAGCTGCGTACTCCGCGGTCGTCGTGCCATCGGTGTGCGTCGTCATGCCCTCGACCCTAGGAGGGAAGCAGCCCAGGGGTATGGTCCATTTCCATGGCGGAACAGTGGGCCACTTTCGGCATCGACCTGCATCTGGAGCCGACCGGCCCGGGCCTGCGCCGGGGGCTGACCGACGCCCTGCGCGAGGCGGTGCGCTCCGGCCGGCTGGCCCCCGGCACCCGGCTGCCCTCCTCCCGCGCGCTCGCCGCCGACCTGGGCATCGCCCGCAACACGGTCGCCGACGCCTACGCCGACCTGGTCGCCGAGGGCTGGCTCACCGCCCGGCAGGGCTCGGGGACCCGGGTCGCCGACCGGAGGGTCGTCCCGCCGGCCGGCACGCCACCTCACCCCCACCCTCGCGAACGCATCCGCCCCGCCTACGACCTGCGCCCCGGCAGCCCCGACCTCGCCGCCTTTCCCCGCGCGGAGTGGCTCAAGGCCGCCCGTCGTGCCCTGACCGACGCCCCCCACCACGCCCTCGACTACGGCGACCCCCGCGGCCGCCCGGAGCTGCGCGCCGCGCTCGCCGGCTACCTCTCCCGGGCCCGGGGCGTACGCGCCGACGCAGAACGGATCGTGGTGTGCGGCGGCTTCGCGCACGGCCTGAAGCTGCTCGGCACGGCCCTGCGGGCGCGCGGGGCACGGACGGTCGCCGTCGAGTCGTACGGGCTCGATGTGCACTGGAGACTCCTGGCCGCGTCCGGGCTGCACACGGTCCCGCTGCCCTTCGACCGGCTGGGCACCGACCCCGGCGTGTTGTCCGCCGCCGACGCGGTCCTCCTCACGCCCGCCCACCAGTTCCCCATGGGCGTCCCGCTGCACCGCGACCGCCGCGCGGCCGTCGTGGACTGGGCGCGCCGCACCGGCGGGCTGGTGCTGGAGGACGACTACGACGGCGAGTTCCGCTACGACCGTCAGCCCGTGGGCGCGCTCCAGGGCCTGGACCCGGACCGGGTGGTCTATCTGGGCACCGCGAGCAAGTCCCTGGCCCCCGGGCTGCGGCTGGCCTGGATGGTGCTGCCGCCGGACCTCGCGGAGGAGACCGCGGCGGCCAAGGGCGGGGTCGACACCTGCGGGGTGCTGGACCAGCTGACCCTGGCCGAATTCCTCACGTCCGGGGCCTACGACCGCCATGTCCGCGCCACCCGCCCGCGCTACCGGCGCCGCCGGGACACCCTGGTCGCCGCCGTCGCGGCCCGGGCCCCCGAGGCCCGGGTCACCGGCATCGCGGCCGGGCTGCACGTCCTGCTGCGGCTGCCGCCCGGCACCGAGCAGTCGGTGGTGCAGGCGGCCCACTGGCAGGGCCTGGCGGTCCACGGACTCACCCGCTACCGGCACGCCGCCGCGTCCGCCGCGTCCGCCGAGCCCGTCGACGCCCTGGTCGTCGGCTACGGGACACCGCCGGACCACGCGTGGTCCGGGGCACTGGACGCGCTGTGCGCGGTACTCCCCGGATAACCGCGCCACAGGGCCCGTCTCGCCCTGCCCGTACAGCTGGACCAGCCAGGGCGTACGGCGAGGCGCCCCGCAGCCGCCGCACGGTGCGCGGATGGATCGCGTCGAACCCGGGGCCGTACGCCCGGACCCGGGACAGGGGGTCACCGGGCGCGTCGGCCGGCTCCTCCCGCGGCACGAACGTGTTGGGGTGCGTCTCCACACTGCCGGGCCGGTGCCGGACCAGCAGCGGGCCCACCGCCGCCGGTTCCGGGGTCGGGGATCAGCACGAGCGGGCTGCCGAAGTGCGGCAGGACGCCGAGCAGATGGTGTCGGCGCCCAGGCGGTCCCGTCCGGTGAACCGTTCCTCCAGGCCCGGCCCCGACACGCGGAGCGCGGCCCCGGTGTCCTCGGCCAGGAACGCGTGGTCGGTCGCGGGGAGTTCGGGGTCGACCAGGACCGCGACGGCGCCGAGACGGGCGGTGGCGAGGAAGGCCGTCACCCAGGCGAGGGAGTCGGGCAGCGCCAGCAGCACACGGTCCCCGGGGCGCACTCCGTGCCCGGCGAGCACGGTGGCGGCGCGGGCCGCGAGGTCGTGCACCTCGCCGTGGGTCCAGGCCCGTGCCCCTGGTGGAAGGCGGTCCGCTCGCCCCACCCACGCCGCTCGGCGAGCTCGGCGAGCCGCGCCGCGCGCTTCCCGGGGGCCTCGGTCCCGGCCGGGTGCTGTACGGCCTGCGGACTGGTCACCGCCCGGCCCCCTCGGCCGTCCTGGCTCTGTCACCCGGCGGGGCCTGCTGCCGGATCCGGCCGGCCGTGTGCTGGTGCAGGGCCCGCATCGGGGCCGCCGTCTTGAGCAGCATCTCCTCGTACTCGGCGTCCGGATCGGAGTCGAGGACGATCGCTCCGCCGGCACCCAGATGCATCTGACCGTCGGAGAACACGGCGGTACGGATGACGATGCTGAGATCCGCGCCGCCGCCGCACCCGAAGTAACCGAGGGCGCCGGAATACACGCCCCGGGCCTCGGACTCCAGCGAGTCGATGATCTCCAGCGAGCGCAGCTTCGGCGCGCCCGTCATCGAGCCGCCGGGAAAACAGGCCCGGACACAGTCCACCGCGTCCGTGTCCGCCCGCAGCCTGCCCTCCACGGTGGACACCAGCTGGTGCACGGTGGCGTACGTCTCGGTCGCCATGAGCTTGGAGACCCGCACCGACCCCGTCCGGCACACCTGGCCCAGGTCGTTGCGGAGCAGATCGACGATCATCAGGTTCTCGGCCCGCGTCTTGGCGTCCGACGCCAACGCGTCCCGCAGCCGGGCGTCCTCCTCCGGCCCGTCACCCCTGGGCGCGGTCCCCTTGACGGGCCGGGCCTCGGCGATGCCGTCCCGCCCGATCCGCAGGAACCGCTCGGGCGAGGACCCGGCCACCTCCAGCTCCCCGAACCTCAGGAACGCCGCGTACGGGGCCGGGTTGTCGCGGCGCAGCGTCCGGTAGTACCCGAACGCGTCGGGCGGGGCGGGGAGCCGGGCGGCGTTGGTCAGGCAGACCTCGTAACTGGTGCCCGCCCGCAACTCCCGCCGGCACGCCTCGATGTCCGCGAGATACGTCTCCCGGTCGCGCACCAGCCACGGCTCGGCGGCGCCGGGGTCCGCCACGGGGGGCGGCACGGGCAGGGGCGGCCGCTCCGTCGCCACGCAGCTGAGGCCGGCCAGCGCGCCCTCCAGCCAGTCGGCGGCCTCCCGCGCGGCCTGCGGGGTGTTCTCCGCCAGGCAGACGGCGTACGTGAACCCCTCCTGGTGGTCCACGGCGATCACCCGGTCGGCGAACAGCCAGGCGGCGTCCGGGACCGGGGAGCGGTGCCGGTTGGGCGACCCGCAGTCCGCCTTCACCTCATAGCCGAAGTAGCCGACGTACCCTCCGGTGAAGTCGAACGGCAGCCCGGTCGCGTCCACCCGGCGGCTGGTCAACTGCCGCTTGAGGTAGTCGAAGACACTGGCCGCGACCTTCCGCACCGGCCGCCCAGCCCGCTCGATCTCACAGCGCCCGCTGCCGACGTCGTACCGCACGAACTCGGCGAGCGGCCCCCTGTCGTCCCCGAAGAACGAAAACCGCGACCGCCCCGCCTCCACGAGCGAACTGTCCAGCCAGAACGCCCGCGAGGCCCCCGCACACATCCGCGCGAACGCCGCCTCGGCATCCACCGCCCCGGCGATCCGCCGACAGTGCAGCCGGTACCCGACGCGCTCGGGGCGACGGGGGCGGGGGATGGTCGCGGTGGTCGGGGCGACCGCGTCGAACGGGTCGGAGTCGGTGCGCGGCTTGTGCCCGGCGGACGGGGCGGCTCCGGTGGACATACCGGCGTCCGTGGATGGATCGGCGTCGGCGGAGAGATCAGGCCCGGAAGGGGGCGTGGTCCCGTCGGCCGACGTCACCCCGCCGGACACGTCGGCGCCGGCGGACGGGCCTGCCCGGCCGGATGAACGAGACCCTGCGGAGGAGCCGGCCTCGGCGGATGGACCAGCACCGGAGGCAGAGACGGTTCCGCTGGAGGGCACAGTCCCAGTGGATGGATCGGCGTCGGTGGACGGGTCGGCCGCGCCGGAGGGACCGACCTCGGCAGATGGACCGGCCCCGCCGGACACGACCACCCCGCCGGACGGCACAACCCCGCCCGACGACAAGGCCCCGCCGAACCAGCCGGCCCGGTCCGACGGGATCACCGCTGCCCGGGCCCCGCCCGCGGGCGGACGACCCGCCGTCGATGACCGAGAGACTCCCGCCTCGCACTCCGGGACCACCACGCGGCGCCGGGCCGATGCCTCGTGCGACGGCACCGCCGTGTTCTTCGTCCGTAGCTTGCCGGCCCGCGTCGCGGTCATGTTGCGGAAGTTCACGAGCATGCGATGGCCGAACTCCGTGAGGGCGGACTCGGGGTGGAACTGCACACCCCACAGCGGCCGGGCGCGGTGCCGCAGGCCCATCAGGACGCCGTCCTCCGCCCAGGCCGTGGCCTCCAGCATCTCCGGCAACGGCTCGCGCACGGACAGCGAGTGGTAGCGGACGGCGGTGAAGTTCTGCGGCAGGCCCTGGAACAGGTCGCGTTCGTCATGCCGGATCGTGGAGAGGTGCCCGTGCCGCGGCTCCGGGGCGGGCCCCACCACCCCGCGCTCCCCGAGCGCGATGCCCTGATGACCGAGACACACGCCGAGCACCGGGACCGGGGAGGTCGCGACCAGCCTGGCCGCGATGCCGAAGTCACGCGCGTCCGCCGGGTGCCCGGGGCCCGGGGACACCACCAGATTGTCGAACTCCCGGAGATCCGGAACCCCCTCGACGGCGGCGTCGTCGCGGACGACCACCGGCTCCTCGCCGTTGACCTCGGCGATCAGCTGGAAGAGGTTGTACGTGTACGAGTCGTCATTGTCGATGAGCAGGGTCTTCACCCGCCCACCTCCCTCTGTTCGTTCGCGGGCCTCCTGAAGAAACGCTGGAGCCGCGACATGGGAATCCAGGTGACAAGGGCGGTTACACACAGACACAACAACAGCGTGCGGATCAGTGCATTGAGGTCACCGAGATGGGGAAGCACCGTCAGATTGAACAGGAGCACCGGCGGAAAAACCGCCCTCATATTCACGAACCACATTTTCCATTGGGCCGCACCCTCGCTGGTGAAGCGATAGACGACATGCCACTCCGCCCCTCCGTCGACAAGAACCCCACCCCCCAGAAACCTGACGGGATTACTGGTCACGCCGTCCCATACGGAAAGCTGTTCACGCGCGTTCAAGATTCAACAAGCAATTTTCCGATCGTCCGGAACGTGAAGCTTTCCGGCGGACGGGAAACACTCCCGATCACCTGGGCGTGAGCCTCGAACACCTGGGTGCGAGCCCCGATCACCTGGACGTGAACGCGCCCTCCGCCCGCTCGACCGGCGCCTCCCCGAACCGCGACAACGCCAGCGCCCCGGCCACCGCCACCGCGAACCCGAGCACCGCGAGCCACCCCAGCCCCGGGCGCGTACGGTCCCCGAGCCACACCACGCCGATCAGCGCGGGCGCGACGGTCTCCCCGAGCACCAGTCCTGCGGTCGCCGTGGTCACGGACCCGCGCTGGAGGGCGGACGTCAGCAACAGGAACGCGGCCCCGCCGCCGAGCAGCAGCGCGTACGCCGCCGGGTTCGTGAAGAGCGCACCGGGCGTCAGACCGTCGATGAGCCGCACCGCCACCTCGACCACCCCGAACCCGAGCCCGGCACCCAGCCCGAGCGCGAGGGCCCGCCCCCGCTCCGGCAGCCGCCGGCCCGCCGCGCCGAGCAGCAGCACCCCGCCCGCCGCGGCGAGCATCGCCCACTTCAGCCGGACCGGCCCGGCCTCGTCACCCTCGGCCCCGGACGCCAGCCCCAGCAACGCGAGCCCGGCGCACACCACCCCCACCGCCGCCCACTCCATGCGGCTCAGCCGCACCTTGAGCAGCCGCGCCGCGACCACGGCCGTCACCGCGAGGCTCGCGGCCAGCGCCGCCCCCACCGCGTAGATCGGCACCGACCGCAGCGCGACGATCTGGAGCACGAATCCGAGCCCGTCCACCCCGAGCCCGACCAGGTACCGCCACTGCCGCAGCGCCCGCCACAACAGCGCCACGTCCCCGCCCGGGCCGGTCGCCACCGCCCGCGCGGCCATCGCCTGCAACACCGTCGCCGTACCGAAGCAGGCCGCCGCACCAAGGGCGCACACCATTCCAAAAATCACAAAAAGACAGTAGGGGGGAGGCGTGAGCCGGGGGGCCATGCGCGCCCGCTCTCACCGGTCTCTAGGCTGACCGCTCGGCAGTACAGGGACACGCAGTACACGACGGGGACACGGGGAGACACGCACATGGCTGAAACACGGCGACGACTGCGTTCGAGCACGGTGGTGCTGGGCGGCATGGGCGTTCTCGCGGCGGCCCTGTCCGCGTGCGGCTCCGACCCGGACCGCCGCTGCGTGGACCGGGACAGCTACGACTACATCAACGGCTACAAGATCGTCGCCGACAAGAACTGCAAGTCCGGCTCCTCGTCCTCCTCCTACGGCAAGGGCCGCAAGACGACCGGCACGACCAAGAGCACGAACGCCGACTGGTACTACGACGCCGACGTCAGCGGCCGCTACGCCGACCACGGCACCTTCAGCCGCAGCGAGGCCGTCGACCGAGGCGGCTTCGGCTGCTCGGGCTCCGGCAGCGGCGGCGGCTGACCGGGCCGTACGCACATGGAACGCCGCACCCTCACCCCCCGCCCCGGCTGGCAGCAGACCGTCGAGGAACAGGGCCTCATCTACCCCCTGACCCGCTACCCCGACGACTCCCTGCGCCCCTACTGGGACGAAAGCGCCTACTACGTCTTCACCCTTCCGGAGGTCGAGGCCCTGGAAGAGGTCGTCGAGGAACTCCACCGCATGTGCCTCGCGGCGGCCGACCACATCGTCACCGAGGACCGTTTCGCGGACCTGGGCATCACCGACCCCCGCGTGGCCCAGGCGGTCGCCGAGTCCTGGCACCGCCGTGCCGAACTCCCCTCCCTCTACGGCCGTTTCGACCTTCGCTACGACGGCACCGGCCCGGCCACACTCCTGGAGTACAACGCCGACACCCCCACCTCACTGGTGGAGGCCGCGTCCCCCCAGTGGTTCTGGATGGAGGACCGCTTCCCCGGCGCCGACCAGTGGAACTCCCTCCACGAACGCCTGATCGACGCCTGGACGAAACAGGCCGCCCTCCTCCCGCCGGGCAGCCCCCTGTACTTCGCGTACTCCTCCGCCGACGAACTCGGCGAGGACCTGATGACGGTCGCCTACCTCAAGGAGACAGCCGAGCAAGCGGGCCTGGCCACCGACTGGATCTCCATGGAGGAGATCGGCTGGGACCGCCTCTCCGGCCGCTTCGTCGACAACCGCCTCCGCTTCATCCGCAGCATCTTCAAGCTCTACCCCTGGGAGTGGCTCACCACCGACCGCTTCGCCGACCACGTCCTGGACACCCTCGACAACGGCGGCGGCACCGGCTCCACCCTCTGGATCGAGCCGGCCTGGAAAATGCTCCTCAGCAACAAGGCCCTGCTCGCCATCCTCTGGGAGCTGTACCCCGACCACCCCAACCTCCTCCCGGCCTACCTGGACGGCCCCCGGGACCTCCCGGGCTGGGTCGCCAAGCCCCTCCTCGGCCGAGAGGGCGCAGGCGTCACGATCCACGAGCCCGGATCCACCCGCACCCTCCGCGACGAACCGTGCTGCTACCAGCAACTGGCCCCCCTGCCCGACTTCGACGGCAACCGCGTCGTCCTGGGCGCGTGGGTGGTGGAAAACGAGTCGGCGGGCCTCGGCATCCGCGAATCATCGGGCTTGATCACAGACGAGTACGCGCGCTTCCTGCCCCACGTGATTCTTTGAACGGGGCTGAGGGGGGAACGTCCCCAAGGGGCGCGGGGCTGTGGCCTATGCGGCTCCGCCACGTGGGCGCGACCAGCCACAACGGCACCCGCACCCGGCAACGAAGAGCAACCCGGCAGACGCTCCCCTGCCCCACCCGGTAGGCTGATCACCGGGCCGTGACTGGCGTGCTGGGATGGGACCGACCATCGGGAAGCGGCCCCTGGACCCGGTTGAACCCCGGGGACCGGAACCGTGCCGTGCGCCTGGGCCGTACCGTGAACGCTGAACGCAACGTCCGGAGGTCCATTCATGCCAGCCGAGCCACTCTCCACCGCTTCCACCGCCTTCCGCGCCGCCCTCGACGTCATCCGCGCCGTGGAGCCGCGCGTAGCCGACGCCATCGGCCAGGAGGTCGCCGACCAGCGCGAGATGCTCAAGCTGATCGCCTCGGAGAACTACGCCTCCCCGGCCACGCTGCTGGCGATGGGCAACTGGTTCAGCGACAAGTACGCCGAGGGCACCATCGGCCGCCGCTTCTACGCCGGCTGCCGCAACGTCGACACCGTCGAGTCCCTCGCCGCCGAGCACGCCAAGGAACTCTTCGGCGCCCGCCACGCCTACGTCCAGCCGCACTCCGGCATCGACGCCAACCTCGTCGCCTTCTGGTCGGTCCTCGCCCAGCGCGTCGAGGTCCCGGCCCTGGAGAAGGCCGGCGCCCGCCAGGTCAACGACCTCTCCGAGGCAGACTGGGCGGAGCTGCGCCGCGCCTTCGGCAACCAGCGCATGCTCGGCATGTCCCTGGACGCCGGCGGCCACCTCACCCACGGCTTCCGCCCGAACATCTCCGGCAAGATGTTCGACCAGCGCTCCTACGGCACCGACCCGGCCACCGGCCTGATCGACTACGAGGCCCTGCGCGCGAGCGCCCGTGAGTTCAAGCCGCTGATCATCGTGGCGGGTTACTCGGCGTACCCGCGCCTCGTGAACTTCCGGATCATGCGCGAGATCGCCGACGAGGTCGGCGCGACGCTCATGGTCGACATGGCGCACTTCGCCGGCCTGGTCGCGGGCAAGGTCCTGACCGGCGACTTCGACCCGGTCCCGCACGCCCAGATCGTGACGACGACCACCCACAAGTCGCTGCGCGGCCCGCGCGGCGGCATGGTCCTGTGCGACGACTCTCTGAAGGACCAGGTCGACCGCGGCTGCCCGATGGTCCTCGGCGGCCCGCTCCCGCACGTCATGGCCGCCAAGGCCGTCGCCCTCGCGGAGGCCCGCCAGGAGTCCTTCCGCGACTACGCCCAGCGCATCGTCGACAACTCCCGCGCCCTTGCCGAAGGCATGATGCGCCGCGGCGCCACCCTCGTGACCGGCGGCACGGACAACCACCTCAACCTGATCGACGTCGCCTCCTCCTACGGCCTCACCGGCCGCCAGGCCGAGGCCGCCCTGCTCGAGTCGGGCATCGTCACCAACCGCAACGCGATCCCCGCCGACCCGAACGGCGCCTGGTACACCTCCGGCATCCGCATCGGCACCCCGGCCCTCACCACCCGCGGCCTGGGCACGGCGGAGATGGACGAGGTGGCGGCCCTGATCGACCGCGTCCTCACCACGACGGAGCCGGGCACGACCAAGTCGGGCGCCCCCTCCAAGGCGGCCCACGTCCTCGACGCGAAGATCGCCGACGAGATCAGCCACAGGGCGACGGACCTGGTGGCGGGCTTCCCGCTCTACCCCGAGATCGACCTCGGCTGAGATCCGCAGGGCTCACCGCGGGCGAGACCTCGACGCGCTCACCGGCGTCAGGGCTCCCAGGTCGGTCAGCTCATGCAGGGGCTCCTCACGTGGCGGCGGTCCGGCTTCGCGCCGGGCCGCCGCGCGGCGTATCGCATGTCTGCCGCCGAGCCCCAGAAGCAAGCCCCCGGCAGCCGACCAGCCGGTGCTCCTCGCTCAGTTTCTCCAGGGCGGCCAGTAACGCCGCGCGGCGCTCCGCCACCAGTGTCGCGACCGCGGGGTCCGCCGACTCCGGTATGAGCGGCTCGGCCTTCACCAGCGCCGCCTCCCGGATGGCGAGCGTGCGCTGGCGAGCGGCCCTCCGCACTGTGTTCCTCGTCTCATTGGCGACGACCGCCAGCAGCCACGGCTTGAACGCCATGCCGTCCCGGAACCTGCCCAGGGCGCAGTACGCCTTGACGAAGGCCTGCTGCACCACGTCCTCAGCGTCCGCTCCCGCCCCGAGCGCGGTGGCCGCCCTGAGCGCGATTGCCGTATGCGTTCGCACCAGCCCCGCGTACGCCTCCGGCTCTCCGGCGCGTACGCGTGCGATCACCGCGGTCTCATCGGCGATGCGGCCCCCCTCCCGCGTTCTCACACTCTTGTTACACCGCCGGACAGGGATCGGTTCCCACCTGTTTCGGACCAGTTCCGGATCGCCCCACGGGACCTGAGAGAATGGTGAACATGGCCTCTGACCGACCTCGCGTGCTGTCCGGAATCCAGCCCACCGCCGGCTCGTTCCACCTCGGCAACTACCTCGGCGCCGTCCGCCAGTGGGTGGCCCTGCAGGAGACCCACGACGCGTTCTACATGGTCGTCGACCTGCACGCGATCACCATCCCGCAGGACCCGAAGGACCTGCGGGCGAACACGCGCCTGGCCGCCGCGCAGCTGCTCGCCGCGGGTCTGGACCCGGACCGCTGCACGCTCTTCGTGCAGAGCCACGTCCCCGAGCACGCCCAGCTCGCCTGGATCATGAACTGCCTCACCGGCTTCGGCGAGGCGAGCCGGATGACCCAGTTCAAGGACAAGGCCGCCAAGCAGGGCGCCGAGCGCGCCTCCGTCGGCCTGTTCACGTACCCGATCCTCCAGGTCGCGGACATCCTGCTCTACCAGGCCCATGAGGTCCCGGTCGGCGAGGACCAGCGCCAGCACGTCGAGCTCACCCGCGACCTCGCCGAGCGCTTCAACGGCCGCTTCGGTCCGACCTTCACCGTCCCGAAGCCCTACATCCTCCGGGAGACGGCGAAGATCTACGACCTCCAGGACCCGTCGATCAAGATGAGCAAGTCGGCGTCCACGCCGAAGGGCCTCATCAATCTCCTGGACGAGCCGAAGGCCACCGCCAAGAAGGTCAAGAGCGCCGTCACGGACACGGACACGGTGATCCGCTACGACGCCGAGAACAAGCCGGGCATCAGCAACCTCCTCACGATCTACTCGACCCTCACCGGCGAGACCATCGGCGAGCTGGAGGAGAAGTACACCGGCAAGATGTACGGCGCGCTCAAGACGGACCTCGCCGAGATCGTGGTCGAGTTCGTCACGCCGTTCCGGGAGCGCACGCAGCAGTACCTGGACGACCCGGAGACGCTCGACTCGATCCTGGCCAAGGGCGCCGAGAAGGCCCGCGCCGTCGCCGCGGAGACCCTCGCACAGACGTACGACAAGGTCGGCTTCCTGCCCGCCAAGCACTGAACCCGCTCCCGCGTACAGCCGTACCACCGCACAGCGCTGTACATCACTTCGGTTGCGCCTGCCTGTAACCGGGTCGTGGCCGTACAGTCGATAACCGGGTGGTCGTATCAGCGGCCCGCTAACTGAACCGACAGGAGACGATGTGGGGACCGTAACGATCGGTGTCTCGATCGCGGTCCCGGAGCCTCACGGCAGCCGGCTTCAGCAGCTGCGCGCGGGCTTCGGCGACGCCGCGGCTCACGGCATCCCCACGCACGTCACCCTGCTGCCGCCGACGGAGATCGACGAGTCCGTCCTGCCGGCCGTCGAGGCGCATCTGAGCGAGGTCGCCGCGTCCGGCCGGCCGTTCCCGATGCGGCTGTCCGGCACCGGCACGTTCCGGCCCCTGTCGCCGGTGGTGTTCGTCCGGGTCGTCGCCGGCGCGGGGGCCTGCACGCGGCTCCAGGAGCAGGTCCGCGACCCCGCCGGTCCGTGCGCACGCGAACTGCAGTTCCCCTACCACCCGCACGTCACGGTGGCGCACGGCATCGAGGAGGCGGCGATGGACCGCGCCTTCGAGGAACTCGCCGACTACGAGGCCGAGTGGCCGTGCACCGGCTTCGGCCTCTACGAGCAGGGCGCCGACGGGGTGTGGCGCAAGCTGCGCGAGTTCCCCTTCGGCGGCCCGGTGGTCCCGCCCCAGGCCGGGCATGCGCAGCGCGGCTCGGTCCCCACCTGGTGATCCGCCCGTAGATCAGATCGGCAGCCGCCGGAACACCCCGCGCGGCAGGTGCCGCAGCGCCGCCATCACCACGCGCAGCGCGCCCGGCACCCACACCGTCTCCGAGCGGCGCCGCAGCCCCAGCTCGACGGCCGTCGCCACCGCCTCGGGCGTGGTCGCGAGGGGTGCCTCGGGCAGGTCGGCGGTCATCCGCGTCCGGACGAAGCCGGGGCGTACGACCATGACGTGCACGCCCGTGCCGTGCAGCGCGTCGCCCAGGCCCTGCGCGAAGGCGTCGAGGCCTGCCTTGCTGGAGCCGTAGATGAAGTTCGCGCGGCGGGCCCGCTCGCCCGCGACGGAGGACATGACGACCAGCGAGCCATGCCCCTGGGACTGGAGCGCGCGGGCGCACACCAGGCCGGCCGAGACCGCGCCGGTGTAGTTGGTCTGCGCGACCCGCACCGCCGCCTCCGGATTGCGCTCGTCGCGGGCCTGGTCGCCGAGGAGGCCGAAGGCGAGCAGCACCATGTCGATGTCGCCCTCGGCGAAGACCTTGCCGAGCACGGCGTCGTGGGAGGTGGGATCGAGCGCGTCGAAGGCGACGGTGTGCACGTCGGCCCCGAGCCCGCGCAGCTGCCCGGCGGCCTCCTCCAGGGCGGGTGACGGGCGGCCGGCCAGCCAGACCGTGCGGGTGCGGCGGGCGATCAGCCGGCGGGCGGTGGCCAGCGCGATCTCCGACGTACCGCCGAGGACGAGCAGGGACTGGGGGAGACCGAAGGCGTCCTTCATGACAGCTCCTAGAGGTTGCCTGGTGTGCCTGTGCCTGTGTCTGTGCTTAGAGGCCGAGGCGGCGGGACAGATCGGAGGTGAAGACCCCGTGCGGATCCAGTTCCGCCCGCAGTTCCCGGAATTCGTCCAGCCGCGGGTACATCGCCGCGAGCAGTTCCGGGCGCAGCCGGGCGTCCTTGGCGAGGTAGACGCGTCCGCCGGCGGTGGCGACCTCCTCGTCGAGTTCGTCGAGGAACGCGCCGAGGCCGGGCAGGCCCGCCGGGATGTCCAGCGCCAGCGTCCAGCCCGGCACCGGGAACGACAGCCAGCCCGGGTCGGATTCCCCGAAGCGCTTGAGGACGGCCAGGAAGGACGGGCAGCGGCGTTCGGAGATCCGGCGCACGATGCGGCGCAGGGCGTCCTCCTGGCCGTAGCCGACGACGAACTGGTACTGCACGAAGCCGCCCCGGCCGTAGACGCGGTTCCAGTGGGGGACGCCGTCCAGAGGGTGGAAGAAGGCGGAGATGCGCTGGAGTTGGCCGGCACGCGCGCGGGGGGCCTTGTGGTACCAGAGCTCGTTGAAGAGGCCCACGGTCGTGCGGGTGAGCAGGCCCTCGGGGAGGAGACAGGGGGCGGCCGGGAGGCGCGAGGTGCGGAAGGACAGCGGGTCCCGGCGCATACGGGCGGGCAGTGCGTCCAGGGGTGCGTGGTCGCCTCGGGTGAGGACCGCGCGGCCGGTGGACGCGCCCCGGGCCAGCAGGTCGATCCAGGCGACCGAGTAGCGGTAGCGGTGGTCGGTGGCCGCCAGCCGGGCCATCAGGTCGTCGAGATTCGCCGCGCGTTCGGTGTCGACCGACATCAGCGAGGTCTCGACCGGCTGGAGCCGGATGGTCACGGTGAGGATCACACCGGTCAGTCCCATGCCGCCCGCGGTGGCGTCGAACAGGGGCGTGCCGGGGATCACCGTGCGGATCTCGCCGTCGGCGGTGAGCAGTTCGAAGGCCAGCACGTGCCGCGAGAACGAGCCCGAGACGTGGTGGTTCTTGCCGTGGATGTCGGCGCCGATCGCCCCGCCGACGGTGACGTAGCGCGTGCCGGGGGTGACCGGTACGAACCAGCCGAGCGGCAGCAGCACCTCCATCAGCCGGTGCAGGGAGACGCCCGCGTCACACAGTACGGTGCCGCCGTCGGCGTCGATCGCGTGGACGCGGTCCAGGCCCGTCATGTCGAGCACGGACCCGCCCGCGTTCTGCGCCGCGTCCCCGTACGCCCGTCCCAGGCCCCGGGGGATCCCGCCGCGCGCCCCGCAGTCGCGGACGGCCGCCGCGGCCTCCTCGTAGGTCCGCGGGCGGATGAGCCGGGCGGCGGTGGGAGCGGTGCGGCCCCAGCCGGTGACGGTGGTGTGGTCCAGGCCCGTGACGTCCGGGACGGAATCGGTGTCGGCAGACATGTCCGTGACCGTAGCGCCCCCATGTGAGCTATTAGTTCGAGAACATGGCGACTCTCCCCGAAACGGGTGATTAATGGGATGTCGCTCAATATTGCCGGAGTTCGGGCCAGGTGGGCGTGAACAGTGAGTCCACATGGACGACCTCGACGACCTGCACGACATGGACCACCGGATCGTTTCGGCGCTCAGGGCGTGCGGCACCGACCCGCGCGTGGCCGGCGCCGCGCGCGCCCTGTCCTGGGCGGGGGAACACGCGGCGCTGTGGCTGGCGGCGGGGCTCGCCGGCGCCGCCGTGGACCGCGGACGGCGCGGCGCCTGGCTGCGCGGCACGGCCCTCACCGCGGGGGCGCACCTGGTCAGCATGGGGGTGAAACGGGTCGTGCGCCGCCCGCGCCCCGCGCACGTCGAGCCCCTGGTGCGCACCGCCGGCCGGCACTCCTTCCCCAGCTCGCACGCCACCTCCGCCGCTGCCGCCGCCGTCGCCTTCGGCGCCCTGGGAGCGCACGCGATCCCGCCGCTCGCCGCCGCCGTGTGCGTCTCGCGCCTGGTGGTCGGCGTCCACTACCCCTCGGACGTCGCGGCGGGGGCGGCCCTCGGCGCGCTCACGGCCCGGCTCGGCGCCCGCTGGATGAGGGGAGAGACCCACCATGACTGAGACGGCCATCCTGCGGCAGCGCACCCCCCAGGAGCGGCCCGCGCCACCCCGCGAGGGCGGTCTCCTGGCCGGTCTCCTCCGGACCGCGCGGCCCAGGCAGTGGGTGAAGAACGTCCTCGTGGTCGCCGCCCCGGCGGCCGCCGGCGAGCTCTTCTCCCGGTACGCCCTGACCCAACTCGCCCTCGTCTTCGTCCTCTTCACCGCCTGCGCCGTCGCCGTCTACCTCGTCAACGACGCCCGCGACGCCGAAGCCGACCGCGCCCACCCCACCAAGCGGCACCGCCCGGTCGCCGCCGGACAGGTCCCCGTGCCCGTCGCCTACGCCGTCGGCGGCTGCCTCGGCCTGCTCGCGCCCGCCGCCGCGGCCTGGCTCTGCTCCCCGGACGTCGCCGCCCTGCTGACCGCCTACCTCGGAATGCAACTGGCCTACTGCGTCAGCCTCAAGCACGTCCTCGTCGTCGACCTCGCCGTCGTCACGACCGGCTTCCTGATGCGGGCGATGGTCGGCGGGCTCGCCCTCGGCATCCCGCTCTCGCGCTGGTTCCTGATCACGACAGGGTTCGGCGCGCTGTTCATGGTGTCCGCCAAGCGCTACTCCGAAGCCGTGCAGATGGCCGGAAAAGCGGGCGCCACCCGCGCGTTGCTCACCGAGTACACCACCGGCTACCTCCGCTTCGTCTGGCAGCTCGCCGCCGGTGCCGCCGTCCTCGGCTACTGCCTGTGGGCCATGGAGGAGGGCGGCGTCCCGCACACCAGCGTGCTGCCCTGGCGGCAACTGTCCATGGTCGCCTTCATCCTCGCCGTCCTGAGGTACGCCGTCTTCGCCGACCGTGGCACGGCCGGCGAACCCGAGGACGTCGTCCTGCGCGACCGGGCGCTCGCCCTCATCGGCCTGGTGTGGGTGGCGATGTACGGCCTGGCGGTGGCCAATTGGTGACCACGCGCGCGTGGTCGGGCCCCACGGCCCCCTGCCGCCGGGAGCTCCTGGGCTTCGCCACCGTCGGTCTCCTCGCCTACGCCGTCGACCTGGCCCTCTTCACGTACCTGCGCGGCCCCGCCGGACTCGGCCCGCTCACCGCCAAGTCCCTCTCCTTCGTGGCCGCCTGCTCGGTCGCCTACGCGGGCAACGCCCTCGGCACCTACCGGACCACCCGGGCCCGGGGCCTGCGCCCGTACGCCGCCTTCGTCGCGGTGAACCTCGCCGGTGCCGCCGTCCAACTGCTCTGCCTCGCCGTCAGCCACTACGGCCTCGGCCTCACCTCCCAGCGCGCGGACACTGTCTCCGGCGCGGTCATCGGCATGGCGCTGGCAACGATTCTGCGGTTCTGGGGTACCCGTACATGGGTCTTCCGGGCGGAGGGCAGAGTCGGATCATGGACTGGCTGAAAAAGCTCCCGGTCATCGGGCCGTGGGCGGCACGGCTGATGATCACCCACGCGTGGCGGTCGTACGAGCGGCTGGACCGCGTGAAGTGGACGCGGCTGGCCGCCGCGATGACCTTCACGAGTTTCGTGGCGCTGTTCCCGCTGCTGACGGTGTCCGCCACCATCGCGGCCGCCACGCTCGGCACGGCGCAGCAGGACAAGCTCCAGGACAAGATCGCCGAGCAGGTGCCCGGCATATCCGACCAGCTGGACATCGCCGGCCTCGTGGAGAACGCCGGCACGATCGGCCTCATCGCGGGCGCCCTGCTGCTGTTCACCGGCATCAACTGGGCCGGCTCGATGCGCGAGTGCCTGCGCGCGGTGTGGGAGCTGCCCGACGAGGAGGAGAACCCGGCCCTGCGCTACGCCAAGGACGCGGGCGTCCTGATCGGCCTCGGCGGCGCGCTCCTGGTCACCATCGCCGCCTCCACCGTCGCCTCCGCGATGATCAGCTGGATCAACCGGCAGCTGGGCATCGACGAGGGCGGCTGGAGCGGGGTCCTGCTGCACATCGCCGCGTTCCTGATCGCCGTGCTCACCGATTTCCTGCTGCTGCTCTACGTCCTGACGCTGCTGCCCGGCGTCGAGCCGACGCGCCACCGCCTGTTCGTGGCGGCGTTGACCGGCGCGGTCGGCTTCGAGCTGCTGAAGCTGCTGCTCAGCGGCTATCTCCAGGGCGTGGCCGCGAAGAGCATGTACGGCGCGTTCGGCGTGCCCGTCGCCCTGCTGCTGTGGATCAACTTCACCTCGAAGCTGGTGCTGTTCTGCGCCTCCTGGACGGCGACGCAGAGCAAGGAGGAGGAACTGCCGGACGTCACGGGCGAGTCCGGCGGCGCACCAGATCCGGCAGCGGCCAGCGGCGGTTGACCAGGAACGCGCCGCCCGCGAGCAGCACCAGCACACCGCCCGTGATGCCGAGCGCGATCCCGATGCCGCTGGAGCCGTTCGCGGCCGGGGCGCTGGCCACCGGGCCGGTCCCGGCCGTGCCGCTGCCGCCGACCCCGGAGCCACCGGCCTCGCCGGAGGGGTCCCCGCCGGGCTGGGCACTGGCCTGGGCGGCGCTCTTGGGCGGCACCAGCTCGCCCACGGGCTGCACCTTCCCGGCCGCCTTGAAACCCCAGTCGAACAGCCGCGCGGTCTCCTTGTAGACCTCGTTGTACCCGTCCTTCTCCGGGTTCATCACCGTGACCAGCAACACCTTGCCGTTCCGCTCGGCGACACCGGTGAAGGTGGCGCCCGCGTTGGTGGTGTTGCCGTTCTTGATGCCGGCGATGCCCTGGTAGACGGGCAGGTCCGCGTCGCCGCTCAGCAGCCGGTTGGTGTTCTGGATCTCGAAGGGCTTGCGGACCGTCTTGCCCTTCTTGTCCTTCTTCGTCTCGCCGGGGAACTTCGCACTGACCGTCGAGGCGTACTCGCGGAAGTCCTTCTTCTGGAGCCCCGAGCGGGCGATCAGCGTCAGGTCGTACGCGGAGGAGACCTGCCCCTCGGCGTCGTAGCCGTCCGGGCTGACGACGTTCGTGTCGAGGGCCTGGAGCTCCTCGGCGTGCTCGTTCATCTCCCTGACGGTGTTCTTGACGCCCTTGTTCATCGCGGACAGCACGTGCACGGCGTCGTTGCCGGAGCGCAGGAAGACGCCGAGCCACAGGTCGTGCACGGTGTAGGTCTCGTCTTCCTTGATCCCGACCATGCTGGAGCCCGAGCCTATGCCCGCCAGGTCGGAGGGGGTGACCTTGTGCTCGGCCGTCCTCGGGAACTTCGGCAGCAGCGTGTCCGCGAACAGCATCTTCAGCGTGCTCGCCGGGGCCAGCCGCCAGTGCGCGTTGTGCGCGGCCAGCACGTCACCGGACTCGGCGTCGGCGACGATCCAGGAGCGGGCGGTCACGTCCTTCGGCAGCACCGGCACGCCGCTCGCGAGGTTCACCTGCGTCCCCGGCTGCCCGAGCCGGGCGCCGCCCACGGTCGACATCGACGCCGGGGGAGTCGCCGACGGGCTCGCCGACGGACTGCCCGAAGGGCTCGGAGCCGCGACGGCCGCGGGTGCGGCCAGGGCGAGGGACGACAGGACGGCGGAGGTGACCAGCAGGGATCGCCTGACGGTCTTCTTCGGAGCGGGCACGATCGGAAACGTACATGCCCTACGGGGGGAAGTCCCGCCGGTGCCCCCACCCCGGGAACGGAACCGGACAGACTCTGGCGATACTGGTCTCATGAAGCTCAGCCGCCCCGTCTCCTGGTTCCTGCTCGCCTTCGGGGTGTGGAGCTGGGTCATCTGGATCACTTTCGTCAAGAACCTTGTCAAGGACAGCAGCGGGCTCGCCTTCGACGACGGTCATCCCACGGCGTACTTCTGGGTGCACCTGCTGCTCGCCGTCGTCTCCTTCGTATGGGGGACGGCGATCGGGGCCATCGGGTTGCGTGGTCTGCGCGCACTGCGCCGGACGTCATAACGGCAATCGGGAGACACGACACCGTGGCCATCGCCTTGTTCGTACTCGTCGCAACTCTCGTCCTGGCCGTCATCGTGACGGCCAACTGGTACGTGTGGCGCCGCCTGTTCCGCGACACGACCCGCGGCCCGGGCCTCACCCGCCGCGCGGGCGCGGTCCTGATCGCCGGCGGCTGGGCCCTCGCGATCACGGCCCTGGTCGCCGAACGCTCGGGCGCCCCGTTCTGGCTCCAGCAGCTCCTCGCCTGGCCGGGCTTCCTGTGGCTGGCCCTGTCGATATACCTGCTGCTGGGGGTGGTGGCCGGGGAGGTCGTACGACCGCTGCTGCGACGGTTCCTGGAACGCCGGGCGAGACCGTCGACGGGGTCGGCCCCATCGAACCCGCACCCCGAAGCGCCCGACACGGCGGCCGACCCGGAGGGGGAGGGTGGTGCGGGTGCGCACGGGGCCGCCCCCGCTTCCACTACGGCAGCGGCCCCGCGGGGGAACGGCGGAGCCGGTGCGTCCGCTGCCGCGACGGCGGCCTCGGCGCGGGCGGACGGGGGCGGAGCAGCGTCTGCTCCCGCTTCGGCCGTCGGCCCGCAGGGGAACGGCGGAGCGGGTGCGCCCGCTGGGGCGGCCGCGGCGACGGTGGCAGCCGCCTCTCAGGCCGGCCGGGGCGATGCAAAGGCCGCCGGGCCGCGGGGGGACGGCGGTGGCGCCGCGGCCGCTTCCCTCGCGGCGGCCCCCTCTCCGGACGCCCCCCACCCGCAGACCGGCCCCACCCCCGAGGGCTCGCCCCAGCCGCTCGGCACCCCCGCCCCCTCCCGGCGTCTCTTCGTCTCGCGCGTCGTCGCCGGGGCCGCCGCGGCCGCTGCTGTCGGGACCGTCGGGTACGGGACGTACGGCGTGCTGCGTGGGCCCAAGGTGAAGCGGGTCACCGTGCCGCTGGCCAAACTGCCGCGTGCCGCTCACGGGTACCGGATCGCCGTGGTCAGTGATGTGCACCTCGGCCCGGTCCTGGGCCGCGGCTTCGCGCAGAAGGTCGTCGACACGATCAACGCGACCCAGCCCGACCTGATCGCGGTCGTCGGCGACCTGGTCGACGGCAGCGTGAAGGACCTGGGCCCCGCGGCGGCCCCGTTGGCCCAGCTGAAGGCCCGTCACGGGTCCTACTTCGTCACCGGGAACCACGAGTACTTCTCCGGCGCCGAGCAGTGGGTCGAGGAGGTCCGGCGCCTCGGCCTCACTCCCCTGGAGAACGCCCGCAGGGAGCTCCCGCACTTCGACCTGGCCGGAGTCAACGACGTGACCGGTGAGGACGAGGGCCAGGGCCCCGACTACGCCCGGGCCCTCGGCGACCGCGACACCGCACGCGCGTGCGTCCTGCTCGCCCACCAGCCCGTGCAGATCCACGACGCGGTCGACTACGGCGTGGACCTCCAGCTCTCCGGCCACACCCACGGCGGTCAGCTCTGGCCCGGCAACCTCATCGCCGCCGCCGCGAACCCGACCGTCGCGGGCCTGGAGCGCTACGGCCAAACCCAGCTCTACGTCTCACGCGGCGCGGGCGCCTGGGGCCCGCCCACCCGGGTGGGGGCGCCGTCGGACATCACGCTGATCGAGTTGGCGTCGAAGCAGGCCTGACCCTGTGCGAGCGCTGTGAAACCGGACCGAAACGCGCATCGGTAAGTTCTTTCCCAACTCGTCAGATCTCCCTTCCGCCAGGTCAAACACCTGTGATTGGGTGAGGCCGCCACAAAGGGGTGTGGCACTGGCACAAGGGCCCCAAGGGCCTCGGGAGGGCAAGGCCGATGCGGTCGGTTCGCATGCGGGTACTCGCGGGACTGCTCGTCCTGGCGGCCGTGGGGGTGGGCGCCTGGCAGCTCGTGCCGTCGCAGAAGGACGGCACGGCCATCACGGTCGGCACGACGGACGCCGTCACGTCCCTCGACCCGGCCGGCGCCTACGACGCCGGTTCCTGGGCGCTGTTCAGCAACGTCTTCCAGTCGCTGCTCACTTTCGCCCCGGGCGGCACCGCCCCCGTCCCGGACGCGGCCAGGAGCTGCGCGTTCACCGACGGCGACCTGACCACGTACCGCTGCCGACTGCGCTCCGGACTCACCTTCCCGAGCGGCCGGAAGATGACCGGCGAGGACGTGAAGTACTCCTTCGACCGGATCATGAAGATCAAGTCCCCGGTCGGCCCGGCGCCCCTGCTCGACACCCTCCGCTCCGTGGACGCCGACGGGCTGACCGTCACCTTCCACCTGTCCACACCCGACGCCACGTTCCCGTTCAAGGTGGCCACCGGCGCGGGCTCGATCGTCGACCACACCACGTACCCGGCCGGCAAGCTGCGCACCGGTAACGGTGTCGACGGCACCGGCCCGTACACCCTCACCGCCTACACGAAGGACGACAAGGCCGTCCTCGCGTCCAACAGCCGCTACCGGGGCGCCGTCAGGGGCGGCGCGGACCGGCCCGTCGAACTGCGCTACTACGCCACCCCCGCCGCCCTGGAGACCGCCTGGAAGGACAAGCAGGTCCAGGTCGCGACCCGCCAGCTGCCGCCCGGCGTCCTCGCCGACCTGAACCCGAGCGACCCCACGCAGCGCGTCTTCGAGGCGGACGGCTCCGAGACCCGCAACCTGTACTTCAACACCCGCGCCGGCAAGCCCCTCCACGACCCGAAGGTCCGCCAGGCCATGGCCTGGCTGATCGACCGTGAACGGCTGGCCGCCACCGTCTACGACGGCACCGTCGAGCCGCTGTACTCGCTGATCCCGACGGGCATCACCGGGCACACCGCCTCGTTCTTCGACGACTATCCCGGGCCGGACCCCAAGAAGGCGCGGCAGTTGCTCACCCGGGCCGGCGTGACCCTGCCGGTCCGCTTCACCTACGGCTACGCCAAGGGCCGCGGCGCCGGTGAACAGGAAGCCGCCGAGATCAAGCGGGAGCTGGAGGCGAGCGGCCTGTTCAAGGTCACCCTCCGGGGCTACGAGTGGACCGACTTCCAGAAGCGCTGGGCGAGCGGCAAGCTCGACGCGTACGCCGTCGGCTGGGTCGCCGACTTCCCCGACCCGGACACCTTCCAAGCCGCGCTCGTCGGCACCGGCAGCGCCATGAACACCGGCTACAGCAGCAAGACCGTCGACCGGCTCATCCAGGACAGCCAGCGCTACGCCGACCGCGGCGAGGCCGACCGGGACTTCCGCTCGGTCCAGCAGACCGTCGCCCAGGACGTGCCGGTGCTGCCCCTGTGGCAGGCCAAGGAGTACGTCGTCACCACCGAGGACATCGGCGGCGGCCAGTATCTGTCGGACGGCACGGGCGTGTTCCGCCTCTGGAGCCTCAACGGAATCTGACGTCGCCGTGCCTCAGGGGCCGGTGCGAGGCGGGGCCGCCGGATCCGGGACCGCCCGGGTCATCCCCGGCAGGAAGTCCGTGAACAGCTCGTGCACCTCGCGCACGAGAGGCCGCAGCACCCGGAAGCGGGCCAGGGCGACGCCCCGCGCGATGAGCCGGGCCCCACGATCGGCCAGCCGGTAACTGCGCTCCCGACCCTCGGTACGGTCGTAGACCCAGTACAGGACGAGTCCCATCTGGGCCAGCCACATCAACTCGGGCAGGATGTCCCGCAGTTCCTCGGGCATCCTCGTCTTCGCCGCCCCGGCCAGTACCTCCCGGTGGACGCTGATGGCCTCCTCGCGCGCGTGCTCCGACTCGGGGGAGAACGGGCTGAGCGGGCTGTCCGGGTCGGCGGCGTTCTTGAAGAACTGCACCGCGAACTCGTGGTAGGGCGCGGCGATGTCCAGCCACCTCCGCAGCACACCCGCGAGACGTGCCTCCAGGTCGGTCTCCCGCTCCAGGACCTCCCGGATCGCCACCTGGTGCTCGGCGGCGATCCGGTCGTAGAAGCCCTGGATCAGGTGCTCCTTGCCCTCGAAGTAGTAGTAGGCGTTGCCGACGGAGACCCCGGCCTCCTTGGCGATGGCCCGCATCGTCGTCTTGTCGTAGCCGTGCTCCTGGAACAGCCGCATGGCCGTCTCCAGGATCAGGGCGCGGGTCTGCTCGGATTTGGTGGGGGTGGACCCGTCATCGGGGCCGTCGTTCTTCGCGGGCACGGGAAGAGAGCCTATCTCCGGCGCCGGTGCGCCCACCGCCGAGGAGCGGCCCCGCGACGGCCGGGACCCGCCGGGACCGTGCTCAGGACGCGCAGCCGCCCACCCGCCGCGTACTCAGCGCGATGTCGTCCATCCGGACGCCGTACGAGGAGGGACTCGGGTCGGCCTGGTACAACTGCCAGCCCAGCTTCAGTTTGTCGAACGTCGGGAAGACGAACGGGTCCGCCGTACCGCCGTGCCGGTCGGTGGAGACGGTCAGGTCGGGCTGGGGCACGCCGTCGAAGTAGACCGTGACGCGGTTGTCGGTGGCGTCCAGATGGAACTCGACGCACTGCCACCTACCGGCCGTCGCCGGTGCGGAGGTCTTCCAGGCGGTCCAGTCCCCGGTCGGTCCGAGGTCGGAGCCGACGCCGTAGAAGTTGCGCTTCTCGGTGGGCACGTACTGGCCGCCGAGCGGACGGACCAGGGTCGGGGAGTCCTGACCGGAGGCCTCCGCCAGGGTCCAGTGCGCCCAGTCGGGGGCCGTCGGGAACGCGTCCACCCTCAGCCGCATCCGGGCCCAGAAGCTGTTGCCGGGCGGAGCGAGGCGCGGGAAGACGAGGAAGGCGCGGCCGTTGCCCTCGGTGCGGATACGGAGTTCACGTCCGTGGCCGGTCGAGGCGCGGGTGACGGTCAGCGTGCCGTCGGAGGTGTCCGAGGTCCAGTCGCGGCCTTCGGCGACCGGGCCGAGGGGAAGGCGGTCGAAGCTCTCCCGCGCGAGGACCGGGGAGGGCGTCGCCGAGGCGGTGGGGGATGCCGTGAGCAGCGCGGAAGCCGTGGCCAGCAGCGCGGCGGCGGCCCTTCTGAGGTATGCCATGCGGGCAGTCTGGCCACGGGAGTCACAGCCGTGACAGACGCCGAGCCTTAAGTGGCCGGTCACGTTCCGTTTCTGTCCGGATCGGGTCACCCGACCTTTTTCGCCTGGCCCGCTTTCAGGATCTCCGCAACGTCCAAAGTGACCTTGGCGCCGATGGAGTCGGGGAGGGTGGCGATCTCGCCGGGGGCGTGAGGGCGGTGGTTCTCGTACCCGTTCCCGGCGGGGTCCGTCAGGACGTGAAGGCGCTGGTGCTTGCGGTCGACGATGACGTAGACGGGCACCTTGGCCTCGGCGTAGGCGGCGACCTTGGTCTTGAGGTCGTCCTTCCAGTTCCCGGAGGTGACCTCCAGGACGAGACGGAAGCAGGCCGGGTCGTACGCGTTGTTCTCGACGAAGTGGTCGTCGATGTCGGCGTCCACCACCACGAGGTCGGGGATGGCGTAGTCCTCGGTGCCGGTGGGCAGCCAGAGCCCGACGTTCTGGAGGACTTCGGTTTCGCCGTCGTCCAGTCCTGCCGCGATGAACGGGCGCATGAGCTTGGTCAGAGCACGGGCATGAGGAGCATCCGGGGACGGGGTCACGAGGAGATGGCCTCCGATGATCTCGACGCGGTAGCCCGGATGGCGCTCCATGATCTCGTCGGCGATGGTCGTCAGGGTGACCGGCTCTTCGTGGTCGAAGGGCTGCTCGACGGAAGCTGCGGACATCAGGTGCCTCCTGGGGGCTGGTGTCGAGACCATCATCGTAGGTCGGACGATGTCTGCGCGTCCTTCGCAGCCACGTTCACCCGTTGGTGTGGCATATGCCCGAGGGCCCCGTTTCCAGCGGAAACAGGGCCCTCGACGTACTGCGGTCGGACCTCAGTAGCGGCGCGTGATCAGCGCCCTCTTCACCTCGGCGATCGCCTTCGTGACCTCGATGCCGCGCGGGCAGGCGTCCGTGCAGTTGAAGGTCGTGCGGCAGCGCCAGACGCCGTCGCGGTCGTTGAGGACCTCCAGGCGCTGCTCGCCCGCCTCGTCACGCGAGTCGAAGATGAAGCGGTGCGCGTTGACGATGGCCGCCGGCCCGAAGTACTGGCCGTCGTTCCAGAAGACCGGGCACGACGTGGTGCAGGCCGCGCAGAGGATGCACTTCGTCGTGTCGTCGAAGCGCTCGCGGTCCTCGGCCGTCTGCAGACGCTCGCGCGTGGGCTCGTTCGTGTCCTTCGTGATGAGGAAGGGCATGACGTCCCGGTACGCCTGGAAGAACGGCTCCATGTCCACGACCAGGTCCTTCAGGACCGTAAGGCCCTTTATGGCCTCGACCGTGATCGGCTTCTCGGGGTTGATGTCCTTGATCAGCGTCTTGCAGGCAAGGCGGTTCTTGCCGTTGATCCGCATCGCGTCCGAGCCGCAGATGCCGTGGGCGCAGGAACGGCGGAACGTGAGAGTGCCGTCGAGTTCCCACTTGATCTTGTGGAGGGCGTCGAGGACGCGCTCCTTCGGGTCGATCTCCAGCTGGAAGTCTTCCCAGCTCGCCTCCGCCGCGACCTCCGGGTTGAACCGGCGGATGCGGAAGGTGACCGTGATGTAGGGGGAGTCGGCGAAGCCGGGCTCGGGCTTTCCGGCCGCGTCCGACTTGTCCAGAACGGGGGTAGCCATCAGTACTTACGCTCCATCGGCTGGTAGCGGGTCTGGACGACCGGCTTGTAGTCGAGACGGACGGTTTCGGAGCCGTCGGCGCCGACCTCGCGGTACGCCATGGTGTGCCGCATGAAGTTGACGTCGTCGCGGTTCGGGTAGTCCTCGCGGTAGTGACCGCCGCGGGACTCCTTGCGGGCGAGCGCGGAGACCGCCATGACCTCGGCGAGGTCGAGCAGGTTGCCCAGCTCGATGGCCTCCAGCAGGTCCGTGTTGAACCGCTTGCCCTTGTCCTGGATCGACACGTTCTTGAAGCGCTCGCGCAGCTCCGCGATCTTCTCGACCGCCGTCTTGATCGTCTGCTCGGTGCGGAACACCATGACGTTGGCGTCCATGGTCTCCTGGAGCTCACGCCGCAGCGTCGTCACGCGCTCGGTGCCGGTGGAGTCGCGCAGCTGCTCCACCTGCCCGATCACGAACTCGGCCGGGTTCTCCGGCAGCTCGACGAAGTCCGCCGTCTGGGAGTACTCGGCCGCGGCGATACCGGCCCGCTTGCCGAAGACGTTGATGTCCAGGAGCGAGTTCGTGCCCAGGCGGTTCGCGCCGTGCACCGACACGCAGGCGACCTCGCCGGCCGCGTACAGGCCCGGGACGACCGTGGTGTTGTCCGCCAGGACCTCACCCTCGACGTTCGTCGGGATGCCGCCCATCGCGTAGTGGGCCGTGGGCTGGATCGGGATCGGGTCCGTGTACGGCTCGATGCCGAGGTACGTACGGGCGAACTCCGTGATGTCGGGCAGCTTGGCGTCCAGCTGCTCCGGCGGGAGGTGGGTGAGGTCCAGGTAGACGTGGTCGCCCTCGGGGCCGCAGCCACGCCCTTCCCGGATCTCCGTGTAGATGGAGCGGGACACGACGTCACGGGACGCGAGGTCCTTCATGACCGGCGCGTACTTCTCCATGAAGCGCTCGCCGTCCTTGTTGCGGAGGATGCCGCCCTCACCACGGGCGCCCTCCGTCAGCAGGATGCCCATGCGCCAGATGCCGGTCGGGTGGAACTGGAAGAACTCCATGTCCTCCAGCGGGATGCCCCGCCGGTACACGGCCGCCTGGCCGTCACCGGTCAGCGTGTGCGCGTTGGACGTCACCTTGAAGAACTTGCCGCAACCGCCGGACGCGTAGATCACGGCCTTCGCCTGGAAGACGTGGATCTCGCCGGTGGCGAGCTCGTACGCCACCACACCGGCCGAGCGCTTGACGCCGTCGACCTCGGTGATCAGCTGGTCCAGGACGTAGAACTCGTTGAAGAACTCCACGCCCTCCTTGACGCAGTTCTGGTACAGCGTCTGGAGGATCATGTGGCCGGTGCGGTCGGCCGCGTAGCAGGAGCGGCGGACCGGGGCCTCGCCGTGGTTGCGGCTGTGACCGCCGAAGCGGCGCTGGTCGATCGTGCCGTTCGGGGTGCGGTTGAACGGCAGGCCCATCTTCTCCAGGTCGAGGACGGAGTCGATGGCCTCCTTCGCCAGGATCTCGGCGGCGTCCTGGTCGACCAGGTAGTCACCGCCCTTGACCGTGTCGAAGGTGTGCCACTCCCAGTTGTCCTCCTCCACGTTGGCCAGCGCGGCGGCCATGCCGCCCTGCGCGGCGCCCGTGTGGGAGCGGGTGGGGTAGAGCTTGGTGAGCACGGCGGTGCGGCTGCGCTTCGTCGACTCGATGGCGGCGCGCATACCGGCGCCACCGGCGCCGACGATGACGGTGTCGTACTTGTGGATCTTCATGATTCTCGCAGCCCCGTGCCTAGCGGATGTTCGGGTCGAAGGTGAAGATCACCAGCGTGCCCAGCAGGATGGTGAACACCGTGGCGGTGTAGAGCAGGCCCTTGAGCCACAGCCGGGTGTTCGCGCGCTCCGCGTAGTCGTTGATGACCGTGCGCAGGCCGTTGGCGCCGTGCAGCATGGCGAGCCAGAGCATCAGCAGGTCCCAGACCTGCCAGAAGGGGCTCGCCCAGCGGCCCGCCACGAAGGCGAAGCCGATCTTGGAGACACCGCCGTCCAGCACGAGCTGGATCAGCAGGTGGCCGAGGACCAGCACGACCAGCACCACGCCCGACAGGCGCATGAACAGCCAGGCGGCCAGCTCGAAGTTGCCCCGGGTGGTCTTCGGGGTCTTCCTGGTGCGCTGGCGCGGGGCCTCGATGAGGGGCGCCGGGTTGTCGACGGTGTAGACAGCGCCGCCCTCGACGGGGCCGACACCGGCTGCGGTCTTCTCAGTCGTGGACATTGGCGTCAGCTCCCGAACAGTTCACGAGCGGCGTGGCCGAGGACGGGGTAGATCGCCCCGAGCATCAGCACGGCCCACAGGGCGACGACGGTCCAGAGCATCTGCTTCTGGTAGCGGGCGCCCTTGATCCAGAAGTCGACGGCGATGACGCGCAGACCGTTGAGCGCGTGGAAGAGGATGGCGGCGACGAGGCCGTACTCCAGCAGCGCGACGATGGGCGTCTTGTACGTGGCCACGACGGTGTCGTAGGCCTCGGGCGACACACGGACGAGTGCGGTGTCCAGCACGTGAACGAACAGGAAGAAGAAAATGAGGACGCCGGTGACTCGGTGAGCCACCCAGGACCACATTCCTTCCCGGCCGCGGTACAGCGTTCCAGCCGGCACGGAAGTTTCCTCCGGGAGCGGGGATTGGGGCCGCGCCGGCTTGGTGTGTCGGTCGGGCCCGGCCGGGTACGGTCCACCGGCCCCCAGCATCGTAGCGAGGCGCTGCCGCCGGGCTGAGCCGGGGTCTGGCTGTGTGATCAAACTGGCATGCGTACGGGCTAGGCTTCGGCGGCTTCTGGGGTGGGGTGTCCTGTTATCGGCCGGGTGCGGCGCCGTCGTGGCTTGCCGCGCCCACGCGGCGGTAGCCGCACATCGACTACAGCCCCGCGCCCCTGAGGGCGTCGACCAGCCGTTCCCTTGCCAGGCGCCGTAGCTCGTCGGCCACCACCATCCGCTCCTCCTCCGGATCGTTGGTCAATCGTGACCGGATGGCTTCCAGGAGGCGGTCCAGAGTCTCCGCCGGCGCCACGTCAGCCAGGCAGATGACGAACACGTGTCCGAAGCGGGCCTCATAGGCGGCGTGCGCCGCGCTGAGGGCCGTGTGGGCCGCGGAGTACGTGTCCGGCGGGAGGGCCGGCAGGGACTCGGCGGCCAGGGCCTCGGTCAGGTCGGGCCAGGTCAGGTCGTAGGCCGCTTCGTCCGCCGCGGCCAGCAGGGAGGCCAGGTCCGGATAGGGGCGGTGTTCCGCGACCCGCCGGGACCAGCGGGGGCTGCGCAGGCAGGAGAGGAGCGTCTGCTCCAGGGCCTGAGCGGAGGCTGCGTTGAAGTGCTCCACGGGTATGGCGAGTCGGCCGGGGAGGTCTGGGAGACGGTGCGCAGGCAGCGTGGGTCCTTGTGGGCGTCACGTGTGTCGGCAGGGCATGGTGTGAGAGATGTGACGTCACGCTATCGAGTACGACCATGACGTGTCCGACGGATGCCCGAATTTCACCCGGGAGAGAGAGATTCCGAACGCGTGGTGGACGCGCGCCGGTCGGCCTCGCGTTTTAGGTTGGCGGGTGTGAGTCAGCACAGGCGCCGGGGTCCGGCGAAGCAGGGGAAGCAGCGGCAGCAGCGGCAGGTGCTGGTCGTGGCCATGGCCGTCGCCCTGGTCGTGGTCGCGGCCGGGGTGAGTCTGGGGCTCTGGGCGGTCTCGGGCGGCGACGGCGGGGGCACCGGGCCGCAGGCCAGACCCTCCCAGGGCCGGACCGCGGCCGCTCCGCACGGCACCTCGCCGGAGGACACCCCGAGTCCGAGCCGCTCGTACGCCCTGTCCAAGGCGCCGCGGACGATCCCCGCCGTGCGCGAGCACACCGCGGCACGGGGCCCGGGCTGGCGTCCCGCGAGCGGGAACCGCGTCGTCGTGGACGACCCGGCGCTGGCCGACGAGGGCCGGCTGATCGCCGGTGAGCTGGGCCTGACGTACGACGGCGAGAAGGACGACCGGCGCGCCGGGGACCTGCGGCTGACGCTGAACGAGGACAAGGGCGCGAACCCGGAGTCGTACGCCATGACCGTGCGCGGCGGGCGGGTGGAGATCAGCGGGCCCGCCGACGCGGGCGTCTTCTACGGCACCCGCACCCTCAAACAGGAGGTGCACGACGGCGGCACGGCGCCCGAGGGCGTGGTGCGGGACGAGCCGGCCAAGGCGCAGCGTGGGTTCATGCTGGACATCGCGCGCAAGAACTTCACGGCCGGCTGGATCGAGGACCGGATCCGGGAGCTGGGCGATCTGAAGTTCAACCAGCTCGGTCTGCACTTCTCCGACGACCAGGGGTTCCGGATCGAGTCCACGTCGCACCCCGAGATCGTGTCCCGGCAGCATCTGACCAAGGCGCAGGTCCGGAAGATCGTCGACCTCGCGGAGAGCCGGCACATCACCGTCGTGCCCGAGATCGACTCCCCGGGGCACCTCGGCGCGGTCATCGACGCTCACCCCGACCTCCAGCTGCGCACCGCGCAGGGGTCGGCGGTGCAGGGGGCCATCGACATCTCCAAGAGCGAGAGCGCCGATATCGTCGACGACCTGCTGGACGAGTACGCGGACCTGTTCCCGGGCGGGCCGTGGCACCTCGGCGGCGACGAGTACCAGGCGCTGGTGCGCTCCGACCCGGAGGCGTCGTTCCCGCAGCTGGCCGCCGCCGCGCGGGAGAGGTACGGCTCCGGCGCGACGGTCGCCGACCTCACCACCGGCTGGCTCAACGACCGGGCCGACACCGTCCGCAAGCACCAGCGCACCCCGCGCGCGTGGAACGACGGTTTCTTCCGCGGCACCTCCGTCAAGGCCGCCAAGGACATCCAGGTCGCCTACTGGACCGGCAAGGAGATCGGCGCCCGGCAGCCGGCGGAGTACCTGGCCGAGGGCCGGCAGGTGATCAACTACAACGACGAGTTCCTGTACTACGTGCTCGGCCAGCCGCAGACCTTCGTCTATCCGACCGGGCAGCGGATCTACGAGCAGTGGACGCCGCGGGTGCTGCGCGGCACGACGGCCGTACCGGAGCGCTACGACGGGCAGATCCTCGGCGGGTCCTTCGCCGTCTGGTGCGACCTCGCGAACTCCCAGACGCAGGACCAGGTCGCGGCCGGGATCCGGATGCCGCTGCGGGCGACCGTCCAGAAGCTGTGGGACCCGGACAAGCCCGAGCTGTCCTGGGCGGAGTTCCGGGCGCTCGCGGACAGGCTCGGCTGACCGCACACGAATCGGCCCGTACGGCTGCGAACTGCCGTACGGGACCTCACCAAGAACTACTTCCTCGAACCGTTCCTGAAGACTGAGCAGGGGTGAGCCTGATCAGCCGCACGCCCCGAACGGTCTTGGGCGCACTGGTCGCCGGCGTACTCGACCCCGGGGCGGCGACACGCATCCTGTGCGTGGTCCGGGCCCGGGAGGCCAGTTCCCTGCGCGATCTGGCCAGGTGGGTACGGCCAGAGGCGACGGGGAGGCCCCGAACCATCACTCTGGTGGAGCCGGGGGCCCCGCGCGCTGGCGCCGTAACCGGCGTCCCAGATCGCACGATCACGTTAACCCGGTCGGACCAAAGCGCCGCAAGCTCGCGAACCGACCATCACACGATCGAGCTAACTAGACCTCCTGGGGGCAGCTGGCAACCCCGCGACGCCGCCGAGCGGGCCGTCCGCTGGGCCGCCGAGGCCGGGCGCGAAGTGAACGCCGACGCGCTGGTGGACGTACTCACTTCAGACCCCGATCCCTTGGCCGAAAACCTCTTCTTCCGCTTCCTCGACCGGCTGGGTGTGGTGCCCCTGTGACACTCCGGGGCCGTTGCACGCAGTAAGGGGAAGTGCGGGTTCCGTGAGGGTGAGGCCTGGAAGCGGCCTGATAGGGCCCCAGACAAGGCCCGCGGAGGGAGACGTGGATGAGCCTGGTGGAGTTGATCGCACAGGCCGACGAACGCGGGCTGGCCGCGAGCGGGCTGGCTTGTCTGGATCGCTGCGTGCCCCTGCTGGGCGGCGACGACGAGACCCTGCGGCCGCTGTGGGCGAGCCTCGGCGACGGAGCCGGTGCCGGCGAGTGGACCGAGCGACTGGAGCAGACGCGCGGGAAGCTGGACGGCGCCGCCACCGGGGACCAGGCGGCCCTGCTCGCCCACCGGATGCTTCAGGCCGCCCCCGCCGAGCGGTCCCCCGCCGAGGTACGGGTGTGGGCCGACGCCTGCTCCGTCGCCTCCCTCCAGATCCACCGGCTCCTCGACACCTGCGAGGACGAGGCGTCCTCGGTCGACGCCCGCCGCAAGGGCCGGACGGAGGGCATGTCGCCGCTCGTCGCCGCTGAACTGCGCCGCCAGGTCACCGTCCTGGAGGTCCTGGCCGGCCACGGCCCGGCCGGGCTGCGGCGGGCACTGGAGGTGTCGACCGAGGGGCGCCGGGTGCTGCGCGCGGTCGTCTCGCGCCGGAGTCGGCAGCGGAGCTGAGGGCCGGTCGCCGACGCTCCTGACCGGCCTAAACCCCGTTCCTGGAAGAGTCCTGTGACCGTCCCTTGGGTGAGGTGGGGCGGTCCTGCGCCGCTTCCGGGAAGTCGCCGAATCCGGGTGACGAAACGCTTCGCCGCAGCGCTTTCCGGGATGTGACGACTCAAGCGGAAACCAGGCCCTCGGCCGCGGCGAAGCCGCTGCGATGGGCGGCGGACACGGTGGCGACCATGCGCGAGGGAGCACGACTGCACCTCGACTACTCGGCACAGAGTCTGTGGAGCATCGACCGGATGATCGAGGGGATACGGCGGGAGGGAGCGCCGTACGCGGCCGTGCGGGAGGTGCTGCGCGGGTTCGGCGCCTACGCCGGTGAGGTGATGGCGCGTCAGACCGGGGCCGAGTGGTGGGCGACGGGTGGCGACCACTGGATCCGTACCCCCGACGGACGTCTCTGGGACCCGATCGACGAGGCCCGCCGCTGCTACGCCGGGCACGGCTCCCTGCGCCTGCTGTGCCGGGACGCGACGACCGCCGCGCCCCGGCGGTAGCGTCAGCGCGCGAGCGCCGTCGTGGCGTCGTCCTCGGTTGCGGGAGCGGCCGGCTCCGGGGCCGGTTCTTCGGGCTGGGCGGCCGCCCCGGCGAGGGTACGGATCTCGGGCAGGTCGTCGTAGAGGTGCTGGCCGGGGCACTCGGTCGGGTAACCGTCGCGGTGGCCGGAGATGCGGTGCAGCGTGGCCTTCTGGCCCGCCGTGTACTTGCCGTTGTCGGCACCGGCGGTCAGCACCACCGTCCCGGTCGGGTCGATGCCGTACAGGCCGAGCTTCCAGGCCGCGACCTTGGCGACCGACTCGCGCACGGCGGTGTTCGCGGTCGTCCTGCCGTAGTCGCCGAGCACCGAGATGCTGCTGGTGCCGGTGTTGAAGCCGTAGCTGTGCGCGCCGAGGACGGGCTCGTCGATGCCGCCCGCCCGGCCCTCGAAGACCGTGCCGCACTTGTCGACGAGGAAGTGGTAGCCGATGTCGTTCCAGCCGTTGCTCCGCACGTGGTAGAGGAACACGCCGCGCACGATCGACGCCGACTCGGAGCAGGTGTAGTCGTTGGTGCCCGCGGTGTGGTGGACGAACATCGCCTGGGTGTCGGTGGTGTAGGTGGGCGGGTCCTTCACCAGGGACTCGTCGGCGCCCCAGGCGGAACGTGAGGTGACGGCGGGACGTTCGGCGTTGGGCGCACCGGCGGCCGGTCCGACGACGTCCGGTCCGACGACGTCCGGTCCGACGACGTCCGGTCCGACGACGTCCGGTCCGACGACGCCCGGTCCGACGACGCCCGGTTCGACGACCGTGGTGTGCACGGCGTCCGACCCGCCGTCCGGGTCGACCAACTCGACGCGCAGCCCCTCGGGCAGCCGCGGGCCCGACACCCGCACCTGGACGCCGTCCGAGGGCCCGGTCCACAGCGGCTGGGTGCCGCCGCGGACCCCGGCGCGGTGGCGGTCGGGTCCGGTCTCGGGCGTCCGGACGTCGGTGTCGAGTGCGCGCCACGCGCTCCATTCGCCGCTCGCGCGGGCGCGGGTGCGCACCTGCGCGGTGCCGTCCAGGGCCGCGTCCGGGTCGTCCCAGGTGACACCGATCATGCTGAACGGCTCGGTGGTGCGCGGGGTGAGGGACCGCTCGTGCGGGTCCCCGTCCGGCACCCGGACGGTGTGCACGCCGTCGGAGGAGGAGGCCCGGGCGGGCTGGGTCAGGCCGAGCGCGCCGGCGGCCAGGGCGGTGGCGACGGCGGTGTGCAGCAGGAGGCGTGTCATTCGCGGCTCGATTCCGTCCTCTGGGGGCGATGGGGACGACGGGGGGCGGTGGGGCGCGGTGATCGTCATCGTCATTCCCCCTCTGCGGAGCCGTCCGTTCGGTCTGCCGGAGAAATCCGGCAAACGGCGGACGACCGGCAGGGACCCCATGCGGTGCGGGTGGCCCCTGACTTGTCACGGCGTCAGCGTCTGGCCCAGGCGGGTGTCCGTCGGGGCGCCCGGCGTGGCGTGCTGAAGATGACGGACCGGAACATCCCGCCTGCTGTGACATTTCTCCGCGGCCCGGCGCTGATCACCGTGGAGGACGTGGCACGGACGCGTTCCCCGCGGTGCGGGCGCACCGGGCAGGGCACTCCGGACATCCGGGATGTTCCGGCCGGAGCGGATCGCCGGCGAACTCGGTACGGACGAGGACGGTTCTTGGGCCACGGAGGGGAGCCCCGGCGCGCGCAGGCACGCGACGGGGAACTGGGGGCGGCCGTCGCACGGGCCCAGGACGGGGACGAGGCGGCGTTCGCGGTCGCCTACCGGATCGTGCAGCCCGGGATGCTCGGCTATCTGCGCGGACTGGTCGGGGAGGACGCGGAGGACGTGGCCTCCGAGGCCTGGCTGGAGATCGCCCGGGACCTGGGGCGGTTCAAGGGCGACGGGGCCGGGTTCCGCGGCTGGACGGCGACCATCGCCCGGCACCGGGCGCTGGACCATCTGCGCCGCCGGCGCGTACGGCCGAGGTCGTCCGCGCTGGAGCAGGACGTCCTGGACCTGCCCGGGCCGCACAGCACCCACGACCAGGCGCTGGAGGCCATGTCCACCGAGCACGCCCTGCGGCTGGTCAGCGGCCTGCCGCAGGACCAGGCCGAGGCCGTGCTGCTCCGCGTCGTGGTGGGGCTGGACGGGCCCGCCGCCGCCCGCGTCCTGGGCAAGCGGCCGGGGGCCGTGCGGACAGCCGCGTACCGGGGCCTGAAACGCCTCGCCACCCGACTGGGCGCCGAAGGTGTGACGGATGAGGCTCCCCGGACGCTGGGGGAGTCGAATGAACGATGACGGCGGGCCGGGCGCACCTCCCGGGCCCGGTGCCCTGAACGGGGCGGACGAACGAGACGTATGGATCGGCCCCGGAACGCCGGGCCGGTCGGCCGGATCAGCCGAGTCGTACGGACACGGCGGACACCGCGGGACGTGTGGATCGAGCAGGGACGGAACAGAACATGGGTGAACATCAGAGCGACGGCGGATTTCCGGGCCGTCGGCGTGTGCACCCTGGGGGTTCCGCGTACGACCACCGGGCGGCGCGGGACGCCGACGGCCGGCTGCCCGGCCACCGCGGGACGGGCCTCGACAGCCCGGGCTCCGGCTCTCGTCGCGTCCTCGACGAAGCGGAGCTGGAGGCGCTGCTCGCCGCTGCCCTCGTCCTGGACCGGATCGACGCCGAGGCCGAGCAGCGGGCCGTGACCGCGTTCCTTGCCGCCCGGGAGGCCGGCGCACACCGGGCCCGCACCCGCCGCCGGGACGACTGGCGGCCCAGGGAGCGCCGGCATCCGGGACGTTCACTGAAGGCCACGCTCTCCGTGCTGCTCGCCAGTCTCACACTGGGCGGGGTCGCGGTCGCGGCGATCGGCTCGGTGGGATCCACGGACGGCCCCGACGACGGCGATCGCCCGCCCGCCCCCACCCGCTCTTCCGGTTCCCCGGCGGGCGAGCCCACCGGCACCGCACCCGGTTCCACGCCCGGCTCCGCGTCCGCGCGCCCGGACCGCCCCGCCCCCTCCCGGGACACCGAGGCCCACTGCCGCGCCTACGAGCGGGTCGACGGCCGGGGCAAGGCCATGGACGCGACGGCCTGGAAAGTCCTCGTCGAGGCCGCGGGCGGTGAGAGGAACGTCACGGCGTACTGCGCCAGGCGACTGGCCGGGGCAGAGGCGAAGCCCGGCAGCACCGCCGAACCGGAGAAGAGCGCGAGCGCCCCGGGATCCGCCGGCGCCGACAACCGCTCGGGCAACGCGGACGAGGGCGCCGGTAACGCGGACAACGGCGCCGGTAGCGCGGACAGCGGATCGGGTGCCGCGCAGAGTGGCGGGGGCGGCGCCGCCGACGGCGCCTCGTCCGGGGCCAGGGGCAAGCCCGCCCAGCCCAACGACCGCCGCCCGTAGCGGAGTTCGGCAACAGGAGCCAGAGAGCCGGGTGTGCGCGCCGGTGACCGCAACCGCCGCGTGGCCGGGCCTGCGCGCCAACCGGGGTGGCGACCGCCGCGGCCGCCGCTGTGCCTGGACGGTCGCTGTGGATGTTCCGTGAACCACGTGAACATTGAGTTTTCAAGATTTTCTTACGGTGCGATGTCTGTGACCTTGACCTCCAAGGGGAGTGCGACCAGATCAAAGCAACGTACGAGGACTGAATGTGACAAGCCATCAGAGACGAGTCAGGACGGCAGGCGCGTTCCTGGCTCCTCTCCTCGCAGGCGCTCTGACACTGGCCGGTGCGGCGCCCGCACAGACCGCGACCGGCATCCCCTCCGCATCCGATTCCCCCCGAAACGTCGGCAGCTACCGGGCGGGCACCTACGTGGTGAAGCTCGCCAACGATCCGGTCGCCACGTACGAGGGGGGACTGCCCGGCCTGAAGCGCACCGCGCCGGATTCCGGAGAACGGCTCGACGCCGACTCCCGGGCTGCGAAGGAGTACCTGCGGCACCTGGACGAGCGCCGGGACGACGTACTGGACACCGTGCCGGGGGTCAGGAAGCTGTACGACTACGACTACACGCTCAACGGGTTCGCGGCCCGGCTCACCGGCAAACAGGCGGAGAAACTGGCCGGCACTCCCGGCGTGGTCTCGGTGACCGCAAGCCGGGTCAGCCGGCCCGCTGCGGACTTTCTCCCGGCAGACATGCGCGGTTCCTCGACCGACCGCGGAACGGGATCCACCCTCTCGCCCGGCTCCGCGGCCCCGGCGTCGCCCCCGGCTGCCAGGGCGGCGGGGTCCCCCGTAGCCCCGCTGCCCGACGTGCCCCGCATGCTGGGGCTGTCCGGCAAGAAAGGCCTGTGGTCCGAGTTCGGCGGGCCCGAGCGGGCCGGCGAGGGCATGATCGTCGGTGTCGTGGACCACGGTTTCGCCCCGGAACACCCGATGCTCGCGCCGCTGCCCGAGCCCCGCCCGGACGCCGCGACCATCGCGAAGAAATGGCGCGGCACCTGCGACCAGGGCGTGGCCGACGACCCCGCCCACAACGTCACCTGCAACAACAAGGTGATCGGCGCCGCCTGGTTCGCCAAGGGCCCGGCCGAGCTCCCCGAGGGCGAGTTCCCCTCGCCGCGGGACGTGGACAGCCACGGCACCCACGTCGGCACCATCATCGCGGGCAACCGCATCGAGCGGGCGACGATCCCGGGCACCAACCTGACCGGCACGCTCACCGGCCTCGCGCCGGCGGCACGGCTGGCCTTCTACAAGGCGTGCTGGGGCAGCGGCTGCCACGACGTGGACACCGCGGCCGCGATCGACCGCGCCGTGGCGGACGGTGTGGACGTCCTCAACTTCTCCATCGGCGGAGGCCTCGACTCGCCGACCTCCATGGAGGCCATGCGCAACGCCGCCGAGGCGGGCGTCTTCATCGCGGCGGTGGCCAGCAACGATGGACCGGACACGGTGGAGAACACCGCGCCGTGGATCACGACCGTCGCCACGACCACGCACGACACCACCTACCGGTCGACCCTGGAGCTCGGCGACGGCCGCCGGTTCAGCAACGTGGGCGTCACCGCGCCCGTTCCCCCGGCCCCGTTGGTGGGCGGCGCCGACGTGCGCGCCGCTGACGCGGACCCGGCCGAGGCCGCGCTGTGCCTCCCCGACACCCTGGACCCGGCCAAGGCCAGGGGCCGCATAGTGATCTGCGACCGGGGCACCAACTTCCTGGAAGAGAAGGTCGACGAGGTGAAGCGGGCGGGTGGCCCGGCTGCCGTCCTCGTCAACACGCCGACCAGCTCGTCCGACTTCAGGACGGCGCTCTACTCCCTGCCGTTCCTGCAGCTGAGCGACAAGGACGGGCAGGAGCTCAAGGCGTACGCGGCCAAGGAAGGCGCCACCGCCGAATTCCCCGGCGGCACGGGTGAACACACCCGGGCCCCGTCCGTCCTCGACTGGTCCTCCAGCGGCCCCGACCCGTTCAGCAACGGCGACCTGCTCAAGCCCGACCTCGCCGCGCCGGGCAACCTGATCCTCGCCGGCACCGTGCCGAACAGCCCCTTGAACGTGGGCCCTGGCCAGTACGCTTTCCTGTCCGGTACGTCACAGGCGTCCCCTCAGATAGCGGGCCTCGCCACGCTGCTGAAGTCCCTGCACCCCGACTGGTCGCCCATGGAGATCCAGTCGGCACTGATGACCACGGCCACGACGACCGACAACGAGGGGAAGCCCATCCAGCGGCTGGATGCCGGCACCGCGACCCCGCTCGACCACGGAGCGGGCTTCCCACGGGCCGCCCGCGCCGCCCACCCGGGCCTGGTCTACGACTCCACCCCCGCGGACTGGGTGGCGTACCTGTGTGCCGTCGGCCTGCGGCCGACCACCGACGCCGGTGACGACGCCTGCGCCACCGCCCCGAAGACCGACCCCAGTGACCTGAACCGCGCGTCCATCGCGGTCGGCGACCTGCTCCGCACGCAGACGGTGACCCGCAAGGTCACCAACGTCGACACCAAGACCGCCACCTACAAGGCGACGCTCCGGACGCCGCCGGGGTTCAAGGCCACGGTCTCCCCCGAGCGGCTGAAGGTGCAGCCGGGCGGGTCGGCGACGTACAAGGTGACCTTCACCCGCACCAGCGCGGCCCTCGACGTCTGGTCGTTCGGCTCCCTCACCTGGAGCGACGCGCACAGCCACCACCGGGTCACCAGCCCCGTCGCACTGCGCCCGCTCCTACTGAGCGCCCCGGAGGAACTCACCCTGGGCGTCGACGGCACCCGTTCCACCGCGTTCACCGTCCAGGCGGGCTGGAACGGCGACCTGACCGCCACCACGACGGGCCTGTACGCGGGCGAGAAGACGACCGGGACCCTGCGGGGCGTCTACAAGGACGGTGTCGACGAGGCCCCGCCCGCCTCGGACGCGATCGCGAAGGTACGGGTCCACGTGCCGCAGGACACCGAGGTCACCCGCGTGGCGACCGCCTCCGCCGACCACCTGCCCGCCACCGATCTCGACATGTACGCCTTCGACACCGACGGCCAGCTCTTCGATATGTCCGCCAAGGCGGGCTCGGACGAGAACATCGACCTGCCGCCGGGCGACTACGACGTCTACGTCGTCCAGTACAGCCTTCCGGAGGGCGCGACGAGCCAGCAGCTCACCCTGTGGACCTGGCAACTGGGCGGCTCAGCCGCCCCCGACGTCCCGCTCGGGGTTTCCCCCGCCACCCAGCCGGTCCCCGACAGCGGCACCGCCGAGGTCACCGTGACCTGGCCCGATGTCGCACCGGACGAGCGGTACATGGGAATCGTGAAGTACGGCGACGGCTCCGACACAGTGGGACGTACGCTCCTGACGATCGTCCCTTGACGCTCACTCTCTCCGACTGACTCCTCCTCAGCCCTCCGCCCGCCGGGTCCACCACCCGGCGGGCGGAGGCGTGACGGCGGGGCGAGTGAAGGAAAGCCTGCCGACCAAGCCGGACGACGTGGTCGACCGGGACCGGGAGGGGGATGTGCTCGCGGAATTCCTCACTGACCTGCGGGCCGACGTCGCGGTAGGTTCGGCGCATCGTGGACAAGATCACATGAGGCGTCTGCCCCGCTGGTCACGCGTTGGTCGGGCTGATCACGGACTCCGCGCAAAGCCCCAGGCCAGAGGCTCCAAAGTCGCGGAGACGGCCGAGGCCGCCACCCCCCACAGGAGAGGCCCCGGCCGTCGCGCGGTACGGGCCGCGCGGCGGCCCGTACTACCTACAGCGCCGTGGGTGCGTTTTCTGTCACACCCCACCGTGTCACGGCTTAGTTGCATCCCGGGCGGACATGGACGGGGAGTGGTTTCAGGTCGTAACGTGCCATTCGCGCCAACGCGGAGGCACCAAGACCACCGCAACCACTTGCGGTCCTGCTGCCGCAACCACCTGCGGTCCTGTTACCGCAACCATCAATTGAGGAACCACGACGGCGAGATCCCGGTCCGCGAAAGCGGCGCCGGTTCAGGCGCGTAAGGGGTGCGGTGCTGGGGGACGACGCGGAGCTGACCGCCGCGGTGCGCGCGGCACAGGACGGAGACGAGACCGCTTTCCGGACTGTGTACCGGGCCGTGCACCCGCGGTTGCTCGGGTATGTACGGACGCTGGTCGGCGACCCCGACGCCGAGGACGTGACGTCCGAGGCCTGGCTGCAGATCGCCCGGGACCTGGAGCGGTTCACCGGCGACGCGGACCGCTTCCGCGGCTGGGCCGCCCGTATCGCCCGCAACCGCGCGCTGGACCACATACGCATGCGCGGGCGCCGGCCCTCGATAGGCGGCGACGAGACGGAACTGACCGGCCGGGCCGCCGAGTCCGACACCGCCGACGAGGCCATCGAGGCGCTCGCCACCGACGGCACGTTCTCCCTGATCTCCCGGCTGCCGCAGGACCAGGCCGAAGCGGTCGTGCTGCGCGTGGTCGTGGGCCTCGACGCGAAGACCGCCGCGGAGACCCTCGGCAAGCGCCCGGGCGCCGTCCGTACCGCGGCCCACCGGGGTCTGAAGCGGCTCGCGGAACTGCTCGGCGACGATCCGGAGGCCGATCCGGAATCGGCCGGGGTGCTCGACGCCCTGCCGCCTCAGAGAGAACCGCGCGGTGGTGCCATGGCGTCCGCACGTGTGACGCACAGCGTCGCGCGGACGCAGAAGGATGTGTGATGGCCGACGAGCAGTACTGGTGGCTGGACCCCGAAACGGCGGAGCGTTTGCTGAGCGGAGAGCCACTCGAAGCTGCCGGCGGCGCCACTCCGGGTGAGGCCGAACGGCTCGCCGCAGCCCTCCGCGCGCTGTCCGCCGCACCCCCGCCGACCAGCGAAGAACTCCCCGGTGAGGCCGCGGCGATGGCCGCCTTCCGCAAGGCGCGCGCGGAACGCGCCGACACCGGCGCGGCCCCCGCGGCCGACGGCGGACAGGCCGGCCCCGGAGTCGCCGACGCCGGGCTGGTCCGGATCGGAACCCCGCGCGGCAGCGGCTCCGGCGACGTCCGGCGGTCTCGCCGGACCCGTCCCGCGCGTCTCGCCCTGGCGGCCGTGCTGGCCGTCGGCATGGTCGGCGGTACCGCTCTCGTGGCCGGAACCGGAGCCCTGCGGGCACCGTTCGGCAACGACGATCCCCACCCCGGCTCCTCGGTCTCGGCCGCTGCCACTCCGCCCGAGCGCCCGCTGGTGTCGCCCTCGCCGAGCGACTCCGTGCAGGGCGGGGCCACGCCGGACGACGACCCGAGCGGCGGCGGCGATGACTCCGGACGGGACGTGGCAGGCGACGACCCGTCCCCGGACCCCGGCTCGGGCGACCGGGGAGACCGCCCCGGCGACAGCCGCAGGGATATCGCCTCCGCCTGTCGCGACCTGCGCGACGGCAAGCGGCTGGACGCCGACCGCAGGCGCGCCCTGCGGGACGCGGCGGGCGGCTCCCGGGTCTGGAAGTACTGCAAGGGCGTCCTGCCCGGAACCGGCGGCCGCTTGGGCGAGCGGCAGGACGAGGACACGGACCGGCGCGACCGCGAGGGCAGGTCCCCGAAGCGGGACCGGAAGCAGGACGAGGCCGAGCGGAAGGCCGACAAGCGTGCCGAGAGGCAGGGCGGCGACGATGCCGCCGCGGACCGCGGCCGGTCCACGCGGTCTCTCGCACCCCTGCGACCTGCGGTTTCGTACTCCGTGAAAATCTCCTCGCCGAGGGTGTGACGTTTTCGGCCGCCCCGGCGCAGTAATGAGTGAGCCGACTGGTCATCGGCCGTCGCACTGAGCCGGGGTTCCCCCCGTACCTACGGCTCGTGCACCTGGCGCGGGCGGGACACGTTCCCCCGGTCCCGCCCGCGCCGCAATTCCCCCTCCGCGTCCTCACCAGGACACGACGACCTTGTCGCCGTCGCGGACCTGTGCGTACAGCTCCGCGATCGCCCCCTCGTCCCGTACGTTGACGCAGCCGTGCGAGGCGCCGGCATAGCCCCGGGCCGCGAAGTCGGGGGAGTAGTGCACGGCCTGGCCGCCGCTGAAGAACATCGCGTAGGGCATGGGCGAGTCGTAGAGCGTCGACACATGGTCGCGGGACTTCCAGTAGACGGAGAACACACCCTCCCGGGTCGGTGTGCCTGTCGAGCCGAAGCGGACCGCCATCGTCGACACGGTCCGGCCGTCGATCATCCAGCGCAGCGTCCTGCTGGTCTTGTCGATGCACAGCACCCGTCCGGTCGTGCAGCGGGGGTCCGGCGGATCGGCCGGCTGGCCGCCCATGAGGTACAGCTCCCAGGTGCCCGGCTCGCGGGTCATCCGCAGCAGCCGCTGCCAGGTGACGGTGTCGGTCCGCCCGGTGCGCGGCAGCCCCCGTTTGCCCTGGAAGCCGCTGACCGCCCGCTCCGTCGGCTCGTCGTACGTCCCGGTCGGCCCCTCGAAGAGCCAGGCGACCTGCCGCAGCCGGGCCTGGAGCTCGCGGATGTCCCGGCCCGTGTCGCCGCGGGACCACAGCACGCGGGGCGGGACGGGAGCGGCGCTCGGCTTGTCGTCGCCGGGCGGGGTGGCGGGAGCCGTGCCCGGTCCCCCGTCGTCGGGGGTGCCGGCCGGGGAAGGGGTGTCGCCGGGTAACTCGATGTGCACCGGTGAGCGGCGCTTCCCGTCGCCGTCGGGGGCCTGCACGGTACAGCCGGCCAGTACGGCCGCCCCGGCGACTGCCATCGCGATCGCTGCTCTCCCCATGCCCGTGGTACGCACGCGGCCCTCCGTCGTCTCACCGGTGTGCCCGGATGTCACCTGAGATGTTCCCCTGGGGTGACCGGTCGCGAACCAGGGGGCATGGTGGTGAGCGAGGTCCCTACAGTCCGTCCTGCGGGAGGCATCAGACCATGGCGCGCGAGTCGGAGTCCGGACTGCCCATCGAACCGGTCTACGGGCCGGACGACCTGCGGGACTGGGACCCGGCACAGAAGCTGGGGGAGCCGGGGGCGTATCCCTTCACCCGTGGCGTGTACCCGACCATGTACACCGGCCGGTCCTGGACGATGCGCCAGTACGCGGGCTTCGGCACGGCCGCCGAGTCCAACGCCCGCTACCGGCAGCTGATCGCCCACGGCACGACGGGCCTGTCGGTCGCCTTCGACCTGCCCACCCAGATGGGCCACGACTCCGACGCCCCGCTCGCGCACGGCGAGGTCGGCAAGGTGGGCGTCGCCATCGACTCGATCGACGACATGCGGGTGCTGTTCGGCGGCATCCCGCTGGACCAGGTCTCGACGTCGATGACGATCAACGCCCCCGCGGCCCTGCTGCTGCTCCTCCACCAACTGGTCGCTGAGGAACAGGGCGTCGCCGCCGGCCGGCTGACCGGCACGATCCAGAACGACGTCCTGAAGGAGTACATCGCCCGCGGGACGTACATCTTCCCGCCGAAGCCCTCGCTGCGCCTGACCGCCGACATCTTCAAGTACTGCCAGGCCGAGATCCCGAAGTGGAACACGATCTCGATCTCCGGCTACCACATGGCCGAGGCGGGCGCGAGCCCCGTGCAGGAGATCGCCTTCACCCTCGCCGACGGCATCGAGTACGTCCGCACGGCGGTCGCGGCCGGCATGGACGTCGACGACTTCGCGCCCCGCCTGTCCTTCTTCTTCGTCGCCCGTACGACCCTCCTGGAGGAGGTCGCCAAGTTCCGCGCCGCGCGCCGGATCTGGGCGCGTGTGATGAAGGAGGAGTTCGGCGCGGAGAACCCCAAGTCGCTGATGCTGCGCTTCCACACGCAGACGGCGGGCGTCCAGCTGACGGCCCAGCAGCCGGAGGTGAACCTGGTCCGTGTCTCGGTCCAGGCCCTGGCGGCGGTCCTGGGCGGCACCCAGTCCCTGCACACCAACTCCTTCGACGAGGCGATCGCGCTGCCCACGGACAAGTCCGCGCGCCTGGCCCTGCGCACCCAGCAGGTCCTCGCCCACGAGACGGACGTGACGGCGACCGTCGACCCCTTCGCGGGCTCCTACGTCGTCGAGAGGATGACGGACGACGTGGAGGCCGCGGCCGTCGAGCTGATGGCCAAGGTCGAGGAGCTGGGCGGCGCGGTGGAAGCCATCGAGCGCGGGTTCCAGAAGAACGAGATCGAGCGCAGCGCCTACCGCATCGCCCAGCAGACCGACTCCGGCGAGCGGGTCGTGGTCGGCGTCAACCGCTTCCAGCTCGACGAGGAGGAGCCGTACGAGCCTCTGAGTGTCGACCCCGCCATCGAGGCCCGGCAGGCGGAGCGGCTCGCGAAGCTGCGGGCGGAGCGCGACCAGCCGGCGGTGGACGCGGCCCTGGACGCGCTGAAGACGGCCGCCGAGGGTGCGGACAACGTCCTGTACCCGATGAAGGACGCCCTGCGGGCCCGCGCCACGGTCGGCGAGGTGTGCAACGCCCTGCGGGAGGTGTGGGGGACGTACGTCCCGAGCGACGCGTTCTGATCCTCCTGTCGCCCCCACGCGCGTGCGACACTCCCTTCCATGTTCGGTGTCGTCGATCTGCCCACCTACCTGGCGGGCCTCGCCCTGATCGTTCTGCTGCCCGGCCCCAACTCCCTGTACGTCCTGTCCGTCGCCGCCCGGCGCGGTGTGCGTGCCGGGTACACCGCCGCGGCCGGGGTCTGGTGCGGGGACACCGTGCTGATGACGCTGTCGGCGGCCGGGGCCGCCTCCCTGTTGCAGGCCAACGCCGTGCTGTTCGGGATCGTGAAGTACGTCGGGGCCGGCTATCTGGCGTGGCTGGCCCTGGGCATGCTGCGGGCCGCGTGGAGCATGTGGCGGACGCGTGCGGAGCGGTCCGCCGGTACGGAGGCTTCCGCGCCCGCCGGGGAGCAACCCTTCCGCCGTGCCTTCGTCGTCAGCCTGGTCAACCCCAAGGCGATCCTCTTCTTCGTCGCCTTCTTCGTGCAGTTCGTCGACCCGGGGTACGCCTATCCCGCCCTGTCCTTCGTCGTCCTCGGCGCTCTCGCCCAGCTCGCCAGCGTGCTCTACCTCAGCGCGCTGATATTCGGCGGCACCAGGCTGGCCGCCGCCTTCCGACGCCGCAGGCGTCTGTCGGCGGGGGCGACCTCGGCGGCGGGCGCGTTGTTCCTCGGGTTCGCGGTGAAGTTGTCCCTCGCCAGTGCGTGACTGGTGCCGCGGCAGGCAACGTTCGCCCCGTCGCGACGCCATGCACGCACTCTCGCCGCACCGGGCACAAGCCCGAGTACATCCAGTACGAGGGCGTGCACCCGGCACGCCGAGAGCACGCACCGGACGCCGCTCCTTGACGGGCAAACGTGGCCTGCCGCGGCACTAGAGACCGGCGCGCCCCAGGTACTGCCGCCATCCGTCGCCCGTGTCGCCCGCCCAGCCCACATAGCCGTCCGGCCGCACCAGGAACAGGCCCGTTCCGTACGTCGCCTGCTCCGCCCCGCTGACCCCGCGCACCGGCTCCGGCAGTACGGGCGGCTTCGTCCCCACGGCCACCAGCGTCCAGTGCGGCCCCCGGAAGGCGTCGAAGAGCCGTACGCCGTCCAGCGTGCCGTCCGGTGCGCGGTCGCCGGCCCGGAGGGTGCCCGGGGCCGTACGCGTCTCCCGCGTGAGTGACGACTCCCGGTAACCCAGCCCCAGTTGGCGGGTCGCCGCGCCGCGCCGCGTCTGCCCGCGGTGGACACTCGTCGACAGGCCGAGCATGTCCGCGGCGATCGGGCGCCGTTCCTCCTCGTAGGTGTCGAGGAGCGACGCCGGTGCACCGCCCGTCAGCACCGCGCCCAGCTTCCAGCCCAGGTTGTAGGCGTCCTGGACACTGGTGTTGAGGCCCTGGCCGCCGGCCGGGGAGTGCACGTGCGCCGCGTCGCCGGCGAGGAAGACCCGCCCGGAGCGGAAGCGGTCCGCCAGGGCCGCCCGGGGGCGGAAGTCCGAGGCCCAGCGCACCTGGGTCACGGCGTCCGGCGCGAGGTGCGAGCGGGCGGCGACGACCTTCCGTATGCCCTCCAGGGAGGGGTCCGGGGCCGTTCCGTCCGGGAACGGCGCCATCAGCTGGAAGTCCTCCGTGCCGTGCAGCGGGCACAGCGCGAGGAAGCCGTCGCCGTCCCCGCCCGGCGGGAAGACGTGCCAGTTGTCCCGGTCCAGGCCGCTGATCCGGACGTCCGCCACCAGCGTCGGGTTCGGGTCGACGGTCTCGCCCGTCATACCGATGCCGAGCAGCCGGCGGACCGTCGAGCGGCCGCCGTCCGCCGCGACGGCGTACCGGGCGGTGACACACTCACCGGAGGCGAACTCCGCGCGGACCCCGTCCGCGTCCTGCGTCAGGCCGACGAGCTCCCGGCCGAAGGCCACCGTCCCTCCCAGCTCCGCCAGCCGAGCCCCGAGGATCTCCTGCGTGCGCCATTGCGGCACCATCCACGGCCCGCTGTACGGCGAGTCCTCGCTCTCCTCGGCCGGGTCGAACATCCGGTGCTCGCCCGCCCGCCTGCCGTCCTGCCAGATCATCCCCACCGGGTAGGGGCCGCCCGCCGCGCGGATCGCGCCGAGCACGCCCAGGTCGTCGAAGACCTCCATCGTGCGCGGCTGGATGCCCTTGCCCCGCGAACCGGGGAACAGCGCCTCCGCCCGCTCGACCACCAGCGCGGCCACGCCACGCCGGGCGAGATCGATGCCGAGCGCCAGACCGGTCGGGCCCGCGCCCACCACCAGTACGTCCGTGGCCATGAGGGCCATGAGCCATCCCCTCCTTAACGCTGTTAAATGCTGCCGGCCCCGAGAGTGGCCTTAACGGTGTTAAGTTGTCAAGCGTGAGTACGGAACGACGCGAGCCCCTGGACCGCCGGCGAGTCGCGGACACCGCGCTGCGGCTGCTGAACGAGGTGGGCCTGGACGGCCTGACCCTGCGCGCCATCGCCCGGGAACTGGACGTGAAGGCGCCCGCCCTCTACTGGCACTTCAAGGACAAGCAGGCGCTGCTCGACGAGATGGCGACGGAGATGTACCGCCGGATGGTCGCCGGGGCCGCGCTCGACCCGGCCGACACCTGGCGGGAACGGCTGCTGAAGGCCAACCGGGGGCTGCGTGCCGCCCTGCTGGGCTACCGGGACGGCGCCAAGGTGTTCAGCGGCTCACGCTTCACCGGCATCGAGCACGCCGCGCAGATGGAGGACAACCTGCGCCTGCTGACCGGTGCCGGCTTCACCCTCGGCCAGGCGGTCCGGGCGCTCACCACGGCGTATCTGTACACGCTGGGCTTCGTCACCGAGGAGCAGGGTGTCCAGCCGCTGCCGGGCGAGCGGCGCGAGGGCTACGACATGCACGAACGCGCCCGCCTGATGGCCGACTTCCCACTGTCGGCCCAGGCGGGCGCGGAGATCTTCGAGGACTACGACGGGCACTTCGAGGAGGGACTCGCCCTCGTGATCGAGGGGATCGGGGCGCGCTACGGCGTCTCATGACACCCCGGCTCAGGACCGCTTCGCGCGCGCCCGCCGTACGGCCCGGGTGACGACGGGGGGCAGCAGGTCCTTGGCGAGCCGGCGGGCCCGGGACGGGGCGGGCCGGGCCGGGCGCGCCGCGCGGGACTCGGTGACAGGGGCGGCAGGGGCGCTGGGCGGGACCGGCGCCACGTAGTGCCGGGAGGGCGGGAAGGGCGGCGGCTTCATGCCCCTGGACCGGGCGCGGACCAGCCGGTGCCCGGCCGCCTCCTGCACGCTCAGCCCGACGTCCGTGCGCTGCCGCAGCATGTCGAGCAACTCCTCCTGGACCGGCTCCGGATCGCCCCAGGTGCCGTACAGCTTCTGCGTGCTGAGGCAGACCGGGCGCAGACCCCGGTTGAGCACGGCCTCCCAGGCGGCGACCGAGACGCCCGGCGTGTGCTCGGAACGGAAGTCGTCGAGGACCACGATGCCCTCGGGCATCAGGATGTCGCGGGCGGCGCCGATGTCGCCGTACACGTGCTCGTACAGGTGCGAGGCGTCGACGTGGACGAAGCGGCAGCTGCCCGGGGCCACCTTCTCGGACACCACCGAGCTGGGGGCCGCGATCACCGTCGGCAGGGTGTCGTGGAAGGAGAGGTAGTTCCGCTCGAAGGCCTGCTGGGTGAGCGAGGCGTACGACTTCGACGCCTCCGCCTGGTTGGCCCCGTCGGGGGCGTCGCCCTCGAACAGGTCGCAGACGGTGAACTTCTCGCCGTCCTGGAGGTGGTGGCCGAGGAGGATCGCGCTCTTGCCCATGTAGACGCCGAGCTCCAGCAGGTCTCCGCGCATCCCCTGCTTCTGCTGCCGCTCCAGGAACCAGGTGAACAGCATCTGGTCCAGGGGCGGGAACCAGCCCGGGACGTCGGCGAGTTCGCCGGGGTACGTGTCGGTGACTTGTGCGTTGGTCATGAGACGAGCCTTCTCCCTGAGCGGTGCCGAAACCGACGGTTGGTTGAACGTCCCGTGAACGGCTCAGCGGGCCTTGGCCAGCAGGGCCCGCAGTCGTGGCGTCAGCGGCGCCTCCACATACTGGTTCAGCAGCCACGCCAGCAGCAGCATTGAGGCCACGGTCAGGGCGAATGTCGCCGCCGACGGCAGATCCAGGCCGCGGTGCAGGGCGTGGATCACCACCCAGCCGAGGTGCTCGTGGACGAGGTAGAACGGATACGTCAGCGCCCCCGCCACCGTCAGCCAGCGCCAGTTCGCCCAGCGCAGCCAGCCCAGCGCGATCGCCGCGACCGCGACGAAGCCGAAGGTCACGACGAGGACGATGCCGAGCGAGGAGCGGTACGAGAAGCCGCCCGCGTCGGGGGCGTGCCACAGCCCCTGCACCGCGAAGTGCTGACCGATCAGCCAGCTCACGGCGACGATGCCCCACCCGTAGGCGTCCCGCCGGTCCAGGTGGACGAGGTAGAGGCCGACGCCGCCGATGAAGAAGGGGGCGTACTCCGGCATCACGACGATGTCGAGCAGCGGCGTGTGCGCGTTCGCCGCGATCACGGCCGCCAGCATCCAGCCGGCGCAGAACATGATCACCCGGCGGCGGTTCGCCCCGGGGAGCACGACGCACAGCGCGAACAGCGCGTAGAAGCGGACCTCCGCCCACAGCGTCCAGCACACCCCGAGCACCCGGTCCACACCGAGCGGCATCTGAAGCATGGTCAGGTTCACCAGCGCGTCGCTCGGTGAGACCGCGTGGTAGGCCACCATGGGCAGCGCGAACACCGCCGTCACCAGCACGACCGCCACCCAGTAGGCCGGCAGCAGCCGGGAGGCGCGGGAGGCGAAGAACGACTTCAGCGGCCGGCCCCAGCCGCTCATGCAGATCACGAACCCGCTGATCACGAAGAAGACCTGGACGCCGAGGCAGCCGTAGGCGAAGTACTCGTGCAGGGTCGGGAACTGCTCCTTGGGCGAGCTGCCCCAGGCCTGGGAGACCTCACCGTCGCGCCCGCCGTAGTGGTACGCCGCCACCATCAGCGCGGCCACCAGCCGCAGTCCGTCCAGGGCGCGCAGCCGGCCGCCGGAGTTCTTCCGGCGCGGTGGGACGGTCGTGGCGCCCGGTGGTTCGACCAGCACGGTGACTTCGGGCCGGGGCTTGGGGGTGCTGACGACCGTCTCGGTCACGCTGAAAACCTCTGTAGTAGCTCGTATGTTCACCTGAGCCGCCGGGGGGCGGGTGGGCGCCGACTGTCACCCTAGGGCGGAGGTTGACGCTGAAACGTTCGACGGAGTCAGCCTTCGCCCGCCGGTCTCCACGGGTTCATCTGGATGTCGCAGAGCCCGGTTGCCGGGCGGTCCCGCTTCAGCGGCGCACCGCCTTGCGCAGCGCCCGCGCCCGCCGGACCACCCGGCGTGCCGTGGAGTTGCGGGGCAGGAACGCCAGCCGCTGCGGAATGCCGCCGGGCAGTCCGAGCGAGGTGAGACGGCGCTTCTTGAAGTAGCGCCGGGTGCGCGGACCGAGATGGCGGGAGAGGAACTGTTCCGCCTGCGGGCGCAGGTCCGGATAGATCTGCGGCTGCATGGTGAACCCGACGGCGGTCACCAGGTCGGACAGCAGCTCGGCCGGCAGCAGGCCGTCGCCCTTGCCGCCGTCCAGGTCGGGCAGCAGCGCGTCCGCCAGGGTGGTGGGGATCCGGTTGCTGTTCTGGTACGGCGTCAGCCGCTCCAGCAGCAGCTCGGTGCCGAGGCGCGCCACCGGCAGCTCGTAGAACACCGAGGCCGTGAACAGCGCGGTGGAGAAGCAGCCGACGACCAGCGCGGGCCGGGCCCGGTCGAACAGCACCTCGGCGAGCACGGGCGTGTCCAGCACGGTGAGGTCCACGCCGAGCTTCTCGGCCTCGGTCTCCAGGGCGCGGCTGTAGCGGGCCGGTGCGGTCGGGTGCGGTTTGAAGACGACCGCGCGGTGACCGCGGGCGACCGCGCCCCGCATCATCCGCACGTGCAGGTCCTCTTCCTCCTCGGGGGAGAGGATGTTCAGCGCCGACAGGTACTGGCCGAGCAGCAGCGCCGCGTCGCCCGGCAGGTCGGGCAGCTCGGGCACGGTCGCGGTGACCTCGCCCAGCACCTTGAGGAACGCGGGTGACGGCACCAGCCGCGCCGGCACCTCGAACTCGGTCAGCAGCATCGGCGTGAGCCCCGGCACCAGATCGAGGTGCAGCAGCCGCCGCACGCGCGTGCCGACCAGCGGGTCGAGCTTGTTGCGCGTGGGGCCGTAGCTCATCAGCCCGTCGGCGTAGACGTCGATGGGGGCGTCGGTGAACAGCTGCGCCACCGTGAGCGCGGGCGCGACCTGGATGGACTCCAGCACCAGGCTCACCCGGTCGTCGCCGAGGCCCCACAGCATCCGCAGATAGCGCTCGAAGAGCGGGATGTCGTCGGAGCGCGGCGTCCAGGCACCGGGGTGGAACGGGCGGATGGCGTCGTTCCAGGACAGCACGTCGTCGAAGTGCTCGCGCAGCGGCGCGAAGCCCGGCATCTCGTCGAGGGCCGGAGTGGTCTCCGGGGTCGCGGAGTTGTTGAACACCAGCAGCACCCGGCGGTCCGGCTCCTCGAAGAGGTCGGAGTCGATCGCGGCGGCCAGGGTGGCGACGCCGTACAGCGTCGAGGCGCAGAAGATCTGTGTGGTCCCGGGCATCAGGCGGCCGCTCCCGCCGGCGTGACCCTGCGCCGCAGCCGCCGCAGCTTGGACGAGCGGTCCATGTCCATGGCCTCCAGTGCGTCACCGAGCGCGTCCTGCGGCATCCGCTTGATGGCCGCCGCGCTCATCGACCGCAGCTGCCTCGCCACGGCCGGTTCGAACCTGTCTTCGTTGGAAAGGTGGTGCGCGATGATCGCGCAGTACGTCCGTACCGCCTTCGGCAGCAGCCGGTCGGCCTCACGGTCGGCGGCCGTCTCTTCGATCACCTGGTCGAAGGCGCGGATGAAGTCGAGCTGGCGGACATCGCCGATCTGCGTCAGGGACGAGGCCACCCCGCGCCGGTAGAACACACCCAGCAGGCTCACCACGGCGAACGACTCCGCCTCGCGGTGCAGCTTCCATATCCACGGCCGGTCCTCGGCCGTGCGCAGCCCGTCGGTGAAGTGGAGCACGCCCCTGTCGAGGAGGCGGCGGTGGTAGGCGCCGGCCCAGGCGTAGGCGTAGTCCACCGAGGTCGAGCGGTGGGAAGGGAGGATCGCCTCCCGCGGGCTGAACGCCTCCCAGCGCCGGCCGACCGGCACCCGGGACACGGAACGGGCCCGCGCGGTGGCCTGCACATGGTCGGTGCGGATGAAGTCGCAGCCCAACTCGTCCAGGGCGGAAACCAGTTCGGCGAGATAGCCGGGGGCCAGCCAGTCGTCGCCGTCCAGGAACGTCAGGTACTCGCCCTGCGCGGCGTCCAGGCCGGTGTTGCGGGCGGTGGCGAGCCCCCCGTTCTTCTCGTGTCGGATGTAACGCACCTGCGCGACATCCGAAAGGTCCTCGGCCGCCCGTTCGAGAATGGCCGGCGTTTCGTCCTTCGAATGGTCGTCGACCAGGATGAACTCGAAATCGCGGTCGGCGTTCAACCGAAGGCTTCTGAGGGTGTCCGGGGCGTATTGCTGCACGTTGTAGAACGGCACGATCACGGAAAGCTTAGGCACCCGCAAAACGTTAGGAGGCCGTCCGGCTCCGGAACTTTCCGGTGCACATACACTGGGTGAACTCAATGTGTCAGAACGGTGCACCCCGTGTACTTCCCGGTTCGCCACGGGCCAGTTCGGCTCCCGGTGGTGCGTTGTTAACTTTTCGTTGAGTCGTGGTTCCGCCATACCTAGGAATTGCTTCCTAGCGTCTTCAACGTGCCAGCAAGTACACCGAACCGCCCGCGAATCGCCGTCCTCGCGGACTCCGACACCCGCTGGAAATGGGGTGCGCTCACCGCGCACCGCATCGCCCCGGGACAGTCCATGGAAACCGGCCCGCGCGAAGGCGCGCAAGTCGGTCCCGCCCTCGACGGATTCCTGCTGCGCGGCCGGGCCACGCCCACGCCGCGCCAGCTGGCGGAAGTAGGCGTGCGCGCCGACTCGCTGCGGGAGGTCACCGCCGTCGAGTTCCTGCGCACCATGGCCGAGGAGTCCTACGACATCCTCGTCCTCTCCCTCGTCGGCGGCGGTGTGCAGGCGATGCTGCACGGCCTGGGGCGCGTCTGGGAGAACCGGACGTCACGGCCCGTCGTCGTCACCGGCTACGTCGGTGTCGTCTACGAGAAGCTCGCCGACGGCCTGCTGCTGCGGCACGGCGCGGACCTCGTCCTCGCCAACTCCCGCCAGGACGCGGACCGTTTCCGGGCCGTCTACGAAGGGGTGGGCGCCGACGCCTCGTCGGTGACCGAGGTGGCCCTGCCGTTCCTCGGCGGTGACGCCTATGAAGGTGAACACGACCCCTACACGGTCGTCTTCGCCGCCCAGCCCTCCGTGCCGGAGAGCCGCAAGGACCGTACGTACCTGCTGAACCGGCTGGTCCAGCACGCCCGCAGGCACCCCGAGCGCGAGGTGCTGCTGAAGCTGCGGTCCAAGCCGGGCGAACACACCACCCACATCGAGGAGCTGCCGTACCAGAAGCTGGCACAGCGGCTCGATCCGCCCGCCAACTTCCGCCTGGTGTACGGGAACATGGGCGAGGTCCTCGACCGCACCGACCTGCTCGTGACGGTCAGCTCCACGGCCGCCCTGGAGTCGCTGCACCGCCGCATCCCGACCGTCGTGCTGACCGACCTCGGCATCCGCGAGTCGCTCGGCAACCACCACTTCGTGGGCTCCGGCTGCCTCGCCTCCTGGGACCAGCTCGACGCCGGGCACCGGCCGGCGCCCGACGAGGAGTGGGTGGCCCGGCAGGGCGTCGTGGCCGACGGCTCCTACGAGTCCGCCTTCGACGCGGCGCGCGAACGCATCGCCAAGCTGCTCGACCGGCCCGGCGGCCTGCCGCCGCTGGCCCCGTACTACACACCCGTCACCGCGCCCGGCTATCTGCCCGGGATCCTCGCCCGCCACCACCTCGGCCCGGACGGCACCCCGCTGCCCGGCGCGCCGGCCGCCGACAAGGAGCCCGGACCGGTCCGGCAGGTCGTGCGCCGGGCGGCGCGCGGCGCCTACCGGCACGGCGTGCAGCGCGTGGCGCCCGTCATCCGGCGGATGGGGGAGCTGTGAGCCGCCCCGAGCCCTCCGCCCAAGGAGCCCAAGGAGTACACCCCATGTCCCACCCGGAAGCGGGCCGAGGCGCCTCGGTGCGCCGCGTGCTCGCGGTGATCCCCGCGCGCGGCGGCTCCAAGGGCGTCCCCGCGAAGAACCTCCTCCCCGTCGGCGGTGTCCCGCTGGTGGCGCGGGCGGTGCGCGAGTGCCGCGCCGCCCGGCTCGTCACGGACGTCGTGGTCTCCACCGACGACCAGGCCATCGCGGCCGCCGCCCGTCAGGCCGGCGCCGAGGTCGTCCTGCGGCCCGCCGCCATCGCCGGCGACACGGCCACCTCCGAGGCCGCCGTCCTGCACGCCATGGACGCGCACGAGGCCCTGCACGGCTCGGTGGTGGACGTCGTACTGCTGGTGCAGTGCACCAGCCCGTTCATCACCCGCGAGGACGTGGACGGCGTCGCTGCCGCCATCGTCGAGAACGGCGCCGACACGGCCCTCACCGTGGCCCCGTTCCACGGCTTCGTCTGGCGCGACGCCGAGGACGAGGTCGCCGCCGGCACCGTCGCGGAGGCCGACGCGGCCACGGGCGGCGGCTACGGCGTCAACCACGACAAGTCCTTCCGCCCCCGCCGCCAGGACCGCCCCCAGGACCTGCTGGAGACCGGCGCCGCCTACGCGATGGAGGCGGCCGGCTTCCGCAAGCACGAGCACCGCTTCTTCGGCCGGACCGAACTGGTCCGCACCGACGCCGCGCGCGTGCTGGAGGTCGACGACCCGCACGACCTCGCCCGCGCCCGGGCCCTCGCGCCGCTCTTCGACGCGGACCGGCCCGGCGCGCTCCCGACCGCCGACGACATCGACGCGGTCGTCCTCGACTTCGACGGCACCCAGACCGACGACCGGGTGCTGGTCGACTCCGACGGACGGGAGTTCGTCTCCGTGCACCGCGGGGACGGACTCGGCATCGCGGCCCTCCGCAGGAGCGGCCTGAAGATGCTGATCCTGTCCACGGAACAGAACCCTGTGGTCGCCGCCCGGGCCCGGAAGCTCAAGCTCCCGGTGCTGCACGGCATCGACCGCAAGGACCTCGCGCTGAAGCAGTGGTGCGAGGAGCAGGGCATCGCGCCGGAGCGCGTGCTCTACGTCGGCAACGACGTCAATGACCTCCCGTGCTTCGCCCTCGTGGGCTGGCCCGTGGCGGTCGCGAGCGCCCACGACGTCGTGCGCGGCGCCGCACGCGCGGTCACCACCGTCCCCGGTGGCGACGGCGCGATCCGAGAGATCGCCAGCTGGATCCTCGGCCCCTCTCTCGATTCCCTCACCAAGTAAGGACATCTCCTGCCATGAGCACCAACTCCCGTATCCGTCAGTTCGGTTCGCGTGAGGTCGGCCCGGGCCGTCCGGTCTACGTCTGCGGCGAGATCGGCATCAACCACAACGGCGAGCTCGAGAACGCCCTCAAGCTGATCGACGCGGCCGCCGAGGCCGGCTGTGACGCGGTCAAGTTCCAGAAGCGCACCCCGGAGATCTGCACCCCGCGCGACCAGTGGGACATCGAGCGCGACACGCCGTGGGGCCGGATGACGTACATCGACTACCGCCACCGCGTGGAGTTCGGCGAGGACGAGTACCGCGCGATCGACGACTACTGCAAGTCGAAGAACATCGACTGGTTCGCCTCCCCGTGGGACACCGAGGCCGTCGCCTTCCTGGAGAAGTTCGACGTCCCCGCCCACAAGGTGGCCTCCGCATCCCTCACCGACGACGAGCTGCTGCGCGCCCTGCGCGCCACCGGCCGCGCGGTGATCCTCTCCACCGGCATGTCGACCCCGAAGCAGATCCGCCACGCGGTCGAGGTCCTCGGCTCCGACAACATCCTGATGTGCCACGCCACGTCGACCTACCCGGCGAAGGCCGAGGAGCTCAACCTCCGTGTGATCAACACGCTGGAGAAGGAGTTCCCGAACGTCCCGATCGGTTACTCCGGCCACGAGACGGGCCTGCAGACCACGCTGGCCGCGGTCGCCCTGGGCGCCACCTTCGTCGAGCGTCACATCACCCTCGACCGCGCCATGTGGGGCTCGGACCAGGCCGCCTCCGTGGAGCCGCAGGGCCTCACCCGCCTCGTCCGCGACATCCGCACCATCGAGGCCTCCCTCGGCGACGGCGTGAAGAAGGTCTACGAGTCCGAGCTGGCCCCGATGAAGAAGCTGCGCCGGGTCCCCGGTGTGGTCGCCGAGGCGGAGATCGCCGACGCGGCGGGCGAGCCGGTAGGCGTCTGAGCCCCCAACCCCCACAACCCCCCTTACGACGGGACGGTCGTACCTCGATGAGCCCCCGCGCCGGGAATGCCGGCCCCCACACTCTCGCGTTCGTCGAGAGTCCGGTACAGCTGCTGAACGTGCTGGAGTGGGCGCACGCGCATGCGCCCGGCGTGGGGCTCACCCTCGTGGTGCTGTCGCCCGTCGACCCGATGACGCGCGGCCAGCTGCGGCGGATGTCCGACCTGGCCCGCGACGAGGGGCACGAGGTGCGCTGGGAGGAGGCGCGGGGCGGCCCTCTGGCGCCCTTCCAGACCATCGGCGGCCTGGCCGGCCTGCTCCGCAGGGCGCGCCGGGTGGTGCTGGGGGACCCGTTCTCCCGTTACGTCCAGCTGCTGCTGACGATCACCCGGGTCCGTGACCTGGTCGTCGTCGACGACGGCACGGCGACGATGGAGTTCGTCGGGCAGCTGGCCCGGGGTGAACGGCTGGTGCGCTGGCACCGCAAGGGCGGCCGCCCCGGCCCACGGGACCTGATCTTCGCGCCGGTGTCGTCCTCGGCCCGCCGCCGTCTGACCCCCGGCGGCGATCGCCGCGTCGAGATCTTCTCCTCCATGCCGATGGAGGAGACCCCGGCGGGCGTCACGGTCAGCGCCAACGACTTCGCCTGGACCCGGGCCCGCTTCGGCCCGCCCCGCATCACCAAGGGCGCCGACATGGTCGGCACGTCCCTGGTGGAGACGGGCGTGGTCGACGACGACCGCTACCTGGAGGCCGTCCGTGCCCTGGCCCGGGCCCACGGCGCCACCCGCTACTTCGCGCACCGCCGCGAGAGCACGGACAAGCTCCGCCGGCTCGCCGTCGAGACCGGCCTGGAGATCGTCCGCCCCGAACTCCCCCTCGAACTGATCGCCCGCCGCGGCCCCATCGGCCGGACGATCCTCAGCTTCCCCTCCACGGTCGTCCACACCCTCCCCCTCGCCCTCTCCGGCACCGGGGTCCGCGTCGCGGTCTGCGACATCGACCCGGCCTGGCTGACCGACCACGCCTCCCCCCGTGCCCAGGGCTTCCTGTCGGGGGTGACAGGGGCGGCGCGGGATGTGCAGCGGGTGTCTGCGGCGGCGGGGGCAGGGGGCCAGGAGGCCCCGCCGAGTACGGCCGCCCCAGGGGGACAGAAGGGCCCGGCGACCGCCGGGGGCCCGACTGGTCCGACGGGTACGGCCGACCCGGGGAGCATCACGGGCACAACGGGCTCGGGCGGGCCGGCGGGCTCGGCCGGCATGGCCGGCTCGGCTCGGACGACAGGCTCGACAGGCGCGCCCGGTCCGGCTGGGACGGCGGGTGCTGCGGGCGCGGTGGCTGCGGGCTGACGCGCCGGAGTGTGCCTGGGGTGCCGACGGGCCCGGCGGGCTGACCGGGCCGTCACGTGTCCGGGCCCACTGCCGATGTCGGCGACCGGGGGCTGCACCGCCGCCCCGGGGGCACGCACCAGGTCCACGAAGGCCGTGAGGAGGGCCCGCTCCAGCGGCCTCCCGGCGAGACTCTCCCGGAAACCGGCGGCATAGTCCTCGGCGGCGTCGTCGAGGCCTGGGTGGACCGGACGAACTCGTGGCTGAAATCCGGGCTGTCGGCGCGCACGGGGGCGCACACTGCCGGGGCTCTGCCGGGTCCGTGCGTCCGCCAGGCGAACAAGGCCGTGTTCCCCGCGCAGGGCGTGGTATCCGTGGAGGAGGATGGATGGATACCGGAGCCGTGAGTCAAATGTGGCCGATGTCACATTCCGTGATGGTCGGGACCGACTCGGCCCCAAAGGTGTGCCAGTTTACCCATCTCAGTTGATAGCCATGCGTTGGGCGGTCATATTTTCTTCCCCGAACGGGTTGAAGTTTTGTTGATCGAGGGTCAGGTGACCGCCCTGGCGCCCTACCCTTCAGAGGGTGAAGCAATTGATGTCACTGGAGTCCGAGGTCGATCTTCCCGGGGGAGCCGTACTTCCCGGTGCGCTGCCCGACGCTCTGCGCGCCGAGCTCATCGCGTTCCGACGCGACCTGCACATGCACCCGGAGCTCGGCAACCAGGAGTTCCGCACGACAGCCGCGATCAAGGAGCGGCTGGAGCAGGCCGGCCTCAAGCCCCGCGTACTCGCCGTCGGGACAGGACTCGTCTGTGACATCGGCCTGGAGGGCGAACAGTGGGACGGGGGCCCCAGCATGCTCGCCCTGCGGGCCGACATCGACGGCCTGCCCATCCCCGATACCAAGAGCGAGTGCCCGTACCGCTCGACCGTGCCCGACCGCGCCCACGCCTGCGGCCACGACGTGCACACCACCGTCGTCCTCGGCGCCGGTCTCGTCCTCGCCGAACTGCACAAGCAGGGCCTGCTGCCCCGCCCCGTCCGGCTGATCTTCCAGCCCGCCGAGGAGGTACTGCCCGGCGGTGCCGCCGACGTCATCAAGTGCGGGGCGCTGGAAGGGGTCGGCGCGATCGTCGCCGTGCACTGCGACCCCCGGGTGGACGCGGGCAGGATCGGGCTCCGGGAGGGCCCCATCACCTCCGCCTGTGACCGGCTGGAGATCGGCCTCGAGGGCCCGGGCGGTCACACCGCGCGCCCCCATCTGACGACCGACCTGGTCACCGCAGCCGCCCGCGTCGTCACCGACGTGCCCGCCCTGGTCGGGCGGCGCTTCGACAGTCGCAGCGGGCTCGCCATCACCTGGGGCCGCATCGAGTCGGGACACGCTCCGAACGTGATCCCGCAGCACGCCGAGCTGTCCGGCACCGTCCGCTGCCTCGACATCGAGGCGTGGCGGCAGGCCCCCGACGTCGTGGTCGCCGCGATCGACGAGGTCGCCAACCTGCACCGCGCCAAGTCGGAGATCAACTACGTGCGCGGCGTCCCGCCCGTCGTGAACGAGCCGGGCGTGACCGAGCTGCTGCGTGACGCCATGATCGCCCGGCGCGGGGTCGAGTCCGTCGAGGGCACCCAGCAGAGCCTCGGCGGCGAGGACTTCTCCTGGTACCTGGAGCACGTCCCCGGCGCCATGGCCCGCCTCGGCGTACGCACGCCCGGCGAACGCCAGGTACGCGACCTCCATCAGGGCGACTTCGACGTGGACGAGTCCGCGATCACGGTAGGAGTGGAACTCTTCACCGCCGCGGCCCTGGTCAACGGCCTGCGCTAGGCCAGGTGCCGTGACCGCCCGGCGGACGGTCACCTGTGGTCACGGAGGAAGGCGGGGATCTCGCTGCGGGTCGGGAAGTTCGGCAGCGGTGCGGGCTCGTCCTCGAGGAACGCGGTGACGACGGCGGCGGCTCGGTCGTTGTTGTCGTCGAGGCCGTTCCACATGTGGTGTCCGACGCCGGGCATGTACTGCGTGCGCTGGACGGCGGGGTCTTCGGCAAGGACGGCTGTCGCCCATTGACGGACCTGTGAGGAGCACTCGGCGATCATCAGCATCGCGGGGATCCGGGAGTGCCTCAGCCGCGGGGCGATGGAGGGAGAGTCCTTGATCGTCTGCTGGATGCGGAGGCTGGCGGCGGGGCTGAAGGAGAAGTTCTCCGCCGTGTCTTCGACGGGGATGCGGTGTGCGTCGCGCGCGCAGTAGCTGGATGCGGTGTCGCTGCCGAGATCGGCGGCGGTGAGCGCGTTGTCGCCCTCTGCCTGCCCTATCAGCCCGGTGTCGGGGGTCAGGAGCCCGAGTCGCATGAGGCCCAAAGCGACGGCGTACCGGGGAACATGCGTCGACCGCGGTCCGGTCATGGCCGGCGCCAGGCCGCGCGCGGATTTCAGGCCCTTGTGCCCGGCGATGCGCGCGGTGGGGCCGTCCATCGGGCCGGGCTCGGCGATGATCGCCCGGTGAAAGCGCTCCGCGACGCGCTGATCGGCCAGGGCTCGCGTGAGCACGGCCCCGCCTGAGGAGAATCCGAGGACGTCCACCCTGCCCTTGCCCAGGCGATCGACGAAGGCGGCGAGATCGCGGACCGACCTGGAGATCGTGTACTGGCCCATGGGGAGCAGGTCGCTTCGGCCCCCGCCGGCCTGCTCGTAGGCGTAGACGTCGTAGCCCTGACGCGCCAGGAGCTGCAGGAACTTGTGGTCGAGCACCGAGATGCCGCGAACCGGCCCGCCGTGGAGGTATACGAGCGGAACGGGGCGTCGGGCGACGGTGTTCGCGGGCGGGTAGTGATAGACAGCCACCCGGCTGCCGGTGGCCAGGCTCCAGTGCTGCGTGGCGACGAAAGGCAGGTCGGGCGGGTACTGCCGTTCCGTGGGAACGGTCGGGACGCACACCGACGCCGTCAATGCCGCCGCGATGACCACCGGCAGGAACGGCATGAGCCGCGCCGACCTGGTACGGCGCCGACCCCGCCACAGGGCGGCGGCGGTCGCGATTCCCAGGGTCGTCAGCCATGCGGGGAGGCCCCCGCCCGCCCCGTCCGTGAGGACGACGAGCGCCAGGAAGAGGACCACTGAACCCGCGATGGCAGCCAGGGCCAGCACCAGGCGGCCGGCTAAGCGGACCGAGCGTGACACGGACGTCGGCATGAGGATCTCCCGTAGTTTCAGAACAGCATTCCGTAACGCCGTTTCAGAACGACGTTATCAGTAGCGGTAGGCTGTTGGGCGTGGGTAGGCCGAGAACGAACGACGAGACCGTCAAAGAGCGGCTCGTGGCATGCGCGATCGAGATGCTCGCCACCCGTCCGCGGGAGTCGGTCACGGTCCGCGCCCTGGCCGCTGCCGCCGGGACGTCGACGACGGCGGTGTACTCCCTGTTCGGCGGCAAGGACGGGCTGATCGGTGAGGTGCGCAACAGAGCCGTGGCCGGCCTGTTCCAGGAAGTGGCCGCAGTGCCGACCTCCGCGGACCCGCTTGCCGACCTCTGCGCGCTGGCCGCCGCGTACCGTCGATGGGGACGGGAGCACAGCCACCTCTACGCGGTGCTGTTCGGTGGGGTGCAATCCTTCGACCCGTCCGGCGCGGTCGGCGCCAGTGACCCCGTCCGGCCGCTCCTCGCGGCGATCGATCGCGGCTTGGCGGAGTCCGTCCTGGCCGGCGAGGCGACGTCCATCGCCCTCTCGGTCTGGGTGACACTGCACGGGCTCGTCACGCTCGAACTGGCTGGAGCCTTCGACGCCGCCACGGCCGAGGCCACCTTCCGGTCGACGATCCACGCGGCGCTGCGCGGCTGGACGACCCCGGCGGTGTTCAGCGGCCTTCGGCGCACCGAGCCCGCTCGGTAGTTGACCTTCCCCAGGGTCGGCCCGGCTACGGCCCGCCGCCCGCCGGCGGAATCTCCCCCCGGCCCGGCGGAGCCTCCGGTTGCGGCCGGAGCGCCCCGGGGGCAGCCTGGTGCGCGTGACCGGCAGGCATGCGCCGTGTGCCCGAGTACACCTTTCGACCCCGTTCGATCCCGTGGTTCACAGGGGCGTAACCGGCCATCGGCACGAATGGATAACGGCCCCGCGGCGACCCGTTCCCAGGAGTGTCTACGCGCGTTAATGTGCGCCGCACTGAGCACCCGCTGCGGGGCTTTGGAGAATGGGGAACTTCAAGATGCGTCGGATTTCCAAACTGACCCGCGTCGCGGTGGGGGTCGCGTCGCTCGGGCTCGTCGCCACGGCGTGTGGCGGCACCAGTGGTGAGAGTGGTGGCAGCGACAGCAAGGACCGTGGCATCGCCATCGCGTACGACATCGGCGGCAAGGGTGACCAGTCCTTCAACGACGCCGCCTACGCGGGCCTGACGAAGGCCAAGGACGAGTTCGGCTACCAGACGGCCGACATCGAGCCCACCGAGGGCGAGACGAGCGCCGACAAGGAGCAGCGCCTCGTCTCGCTGGCCAGGCAGGGCTACAACCCGGTCATCGGCGTCGGGTTCGTCTACGGCCCGGCGATGAAGGCCGCGGCCGCCAAGTACCCGGACACTACCTTCGGCATCGTGGACTCCGTGGTCGAGGCCAAGAACGTCGCCTCCCTCGTCTTCGCCGAGGAGCAGGCCTCGTACCTCGCCGGTGTCGCCGCCGCCAAGGCCACGAAGAGCGACGTCGTCGGCTTTGTGGGCGGTGTGGACATCCCGCTGATCCACAAGTTCGAGGCCGGCTACAAGCAGGGTGTCGAGGACACCAAGCCCGGGGTGAAGGTCCAGTCGCAGTACCTCACCCAGACGGCCGAGGAGGGCGGCTTCTCCAGCCCCGACAAGGGCAAGGCCGCCGCCGAGGGACAGATCGAGAAGAAGGCCGACGTGCTCTACGCGGCCGCCGGCCTGTCCGGCCAGGGCGTGATCGAGGCCGCCGCCAAGGCGAAGGTCTGGGCGATCGGCGTCGACTCCGACCAGTACAAGCAGGCGGCCCTCGCCCCGTACAAGAACTACATCCTCACCTCCGCCCTCAAGGACGTCGGCGGAGCGGTCTACGCGCTGGCCAAGTCCGTCCAGGACGACAAGCCCCTGAGCGGCACTCAGACCTTCGACCTGAAGGTCAACGGCGTGGGCCTGTCCGAGGCGAACCCCGAGTACGCCAAGATCCCGGGTCTCAAGGCGGCTGTGGACAAGGCCAAGGAAGGCATCAACGACGGTTCCATCAAGGTCAGGACCGAGTAGTACGTCAACGGTCTGCGACGGCCGGAGCGGGCGGGCACCCAGGGTGCCCGCCCGCTCCGCTGTTCCCGTGCAGACCAGGAATCAGAGGCCGGGAATCAGAGGCCGGGAACCGGGAACCGGGAACTGGGTCACCCAGCGCCACCCTCCGTTCGCAGTCGGCAACGCCCCGGCCAAGGCCGGGTGATGGCTTGGCCACGGGCGCATAACAAGGTGGACAGAAGGGGTTTTCAGGCAGGTCTACGCGCGTTAATCTGCGGCGAAGCCAGCGCCGAAGCTGAACCGTCCCGGCGCTATGCGGCCCCGGTAGTACGACAGGAGCACCCACACATGCGCCGGATTTCCCGGATCACGGTCGCAGGCGCAGCGACCGCCTCCCTGGCCCTCGCCCTCGCCGCCTGCGGCAGCACCTCGACCTCCGGGTCGTCGGACTCGAAGGGGAACAAGGGCCTCGCCATCGCGTACGACGTCGGCGGCAAGGGCGACCAGTCCTTCAACGACGCCGCGTACGCGGGTCTGGAGCAGGCGCAGAAGGAGTTCGGCTACGAGACGGCCGACCTGGAGCCCACCGAGGGCGAGACGGACGCCGACAAGGAGCAGCGTCTGGTCTCGCTGGCGAAGCAGGGCTACAACCCGGTCATCGGCGTCGGCTACGCGTACGCCGCGGCCGTCAAGGGCGCCGCGGAGAAGTTCCCGAAGACCACCTTCGGCATCGTCGACGACGCCACGATCAATTCCAAGAACGTCGCCGACCTCGTCTTCAGCGAGGAGCAGGCCTCGTACCTGGCCGGTGTCGCCGCCGCCAAGAGCACCAAGTCGAACGTCGTCGGCTTCGTCGGCGGTGTGGACATCCCGCTGATCCACAAGTTCCAGGCGGGCTTCCAGCAGGGCGTCAAGGACACGAACCCGAAGGTGAAGGTCCTCTCGCAGTACCTCACCCAGACAGCCGAGGAGGGCGGTTTCGCCAGCCCCGACAAGGGCAAGACGGCCGCTGAGGGACAGATCGAGAAGAAGGCCGACGTCGTCTACGCGGCCGCCGGCCTGTCCGGTCAGGGCGTCATCGAGGCCGCCGCCGCCAAGAAGGTCTGGGCCATCGGCGTGGACTCCGACCAGTACAAGCATGCCGCCCTCGCCAAGTACAAGGACTCCATCCTCACCTCGGCGATGAAGGACGTCGCCAAGGCGGTGTACAACCTGGCGAAGTCGGTCGAGGACGGCAAGCCCGAGACCGGTATCGTTCGTGGCGATCTGAAGACCGGCGAGGTGAGCCTGTCGGACTCCAACCCGAAGTTCGCGGACGACGCCGAGCTTCAGGAAGCCATCAAGACGGCCAAGGAGAAGATCATCAGCGGCGAGATCAAGGTCAAGAGCAGCTGACGACCGACTGCCTCGAAGCAGGCGGTAACCCCGGGGTTACGTCCGCTCGACGGGGTACGGGGAGGCTGCTCCTCGTACCCCGTTGTCGCGGTGCGTCGGCCCCTTTGTATGCCGTAGGGGCGCTACGCGCGTAGACGGCCCCCGTCCCCAGGAGAGTGCGCCATCAACGCGTCCAGCAGCCCTCCGGCCGGAGCGGCGGTCAAGGAATCGGTGACCGCCGTCGAGCTCGCCGGGATCACGAAGCGTTTCCCGGGCGTCGTGGCCAACCACGACATCCACCTCAGCGTCCGCAAGGGCACTGTGCACGCCCTCGTCGGCGAGAACGGCGCCGGCAAGTCGACGCTGATGAAGATCCTTTACGGCATGCAGAAGCCGGACGAGGGCACCATCGCCGTCGACGGCGAGCAGGTCGGCTTCTCGTCGCCGGCCGACGCCATCGTCCGCGGCATCGGCATGGTCCACCAGCACTTCATGCTCGCCGACAACCTCACGGTCCTGGAGAACGTCGTCCTCGGCAGCGAGAAGCTGTACGGCATCGGCGCCAAGGCCCGCCGCAAGATCAAGGAACTCTCCGAGCGCTACGGTCTCGGCGTCGAGCCCGACCTCCTCGTCGAGGAACTCGGCGTCGCCGCCCGCCAGCGCGTGGAGATCCTCAAGGTCCTCTACCGCGGCGCCCGCATCCTCATCCTGGACGAGCCGACCGCCGTGCTCGTGCCGCAGGAGGTCGACGCGCTCTTCGCCAACCTGCGCGAACTGAAGTCCGAGGGCCTGTCGGTCATCTTCATCTCGCACAAGCTCGGCGAGGTGCTCTCCGTCGCCGACGAGATCACGGTCATCCGCCGCGGCACCACCGTCGGCACGGCCGTCCCCACCGAGACCACCCCGCGCCAGCTCGCGGAGATGATGGTCGGCAGCGAGCTGCCCACGCCCGAGACGGCCGAGTCCACGGTCACCGACCGCCCGGTCATCAGTGTCGACAAGCTGCGACTGGCGGCCCCCGGCGGCAAGGCCCTCCTCGACGACATCAGCTTCACCATCCACGCGGGCGAGGTCCTCGGCATCGCCGGCGTCGAGGGCAACGGCCAGACCGAACTGGTCGACGCCCTCATCGGCCTGCGGTCCGCCGACTCCGGCATCATCCGCCTCGCCGACGAGGAGATCACCGCCTGGCCCACCCGCAGGCGACGCGAGCAGGGCATCGGCTACATCCCCGAGGACCGCCACCGCCACGGCCTGCTCCTGGAGGCCCCCCTCTGGGAAAACCGTATCCTCGGCCACGTCACCGAGAAGCCCCTGGCCAAGGGCGTCTGGCTGGACCCGAAGGCGGCCCAGGAGGACACCCGCCGGATCGTCACGGAGTACGACGTCCGCACCCCCGGCATCGACGTCACCGCCGCCTCCCTGTCCGGCGGCAACCAGCAGAAGCTGATCGTCGGCCGCGAGATGAGCCACAAGCCGCGCTTCCTGATCGCCGCCCACCCCACCCGGGGCGTGGACGTCGGCGCGCAGGCCGCCATCTGGGACCACATCCGCGAGGCCCGCCGCGAGGGCCTGGCCGTACTGCTGATCTCCGCCGACCTGGACGAGCTCATCGGCCTGTCCGACACGCTGCGCGTGATCTACAACGGCAAGCTGGTCGCGGACGCCGACCCGGCCGCCATCACCCCCGAGGAGCTCGGCTCGGCCATGACCGGTGCCGCCACCGGGCACCTCGAGCACGAAGAGACCCCCGAGATCTCGAAGGCCGACGCCCCCGAGTCTCCGGAAGACGAGGCCCGCTGATGAAGAAGTTCAACAGGGAGCGCGTGCTCCTCGCGGTGGCCGGACCGGTCATCGCGCTCGCCGTGGCCTTCGTCCTGAGCGCGATCGTGCTGGTCGCGTCGGGCAAGAGCCCCGTCGAGCCGTTCGCCCTGATGTTCGAGCAACTGAGCTTCTCCGACATCCAGGTCCTGATCATCAACCAGGCGTCGATGTACTACATCGCGGCGCTCGCGGTGGCCATCGGCTTCCGGATGAACCTGTTCAACATCGGTGTCGACGGCCAGTACCAGCTCGGCGCGATGCTGGCCGCGATCGTCGGCGCCCACGTCGCTCTGCCGGCCGCCCTCCAGGTCCCGCTGCTGCTCCTGACCGCCGTCCTCACCGGCGCCTTCTGGGCCGGCATCGCCGGTGTCCTCAAGGTCACCCGCGGCGTCAGCGAGGTCGTCGCCACGATCATGCTCAACGCGATCGCCACCTCCGTGATCGCCTACCTGTGGCTGCCGAACGTCTTCGGTGTGAAGGTCGGCAACAACAACACCACCGGCGAGATGCACGAGTCCGGCTGGATCCCCGGCATCGGCATGGGCGCGGCCGGCGAGATCTACGGCCTGGTGCTGCTCGCCGTCCTGCTCGGCATCGGCTACTGGGTCGTCCTCAACCGCACCCGCTTCGGCTTCGACCTGCGCGCCTCCGGCGCCTCGCAGACCGCCGCCGCGGCCAGCGGCGTCGACCCCAAGCGGATGGTGCTCAGCGCCATGCTGATCTCCGGCGGCATCGCGGGCCTCGCCGGCCTGCCGATCCTGCTCGGCGACACCCACACCTACAGCCTGAACTTCCCCACGGGCATCGGCTTCCTCGGCATCGGCATCGCCCTGCTCGGCCGCAACAGCCCCGTGGGCATCGCCTTCGCCGCCCTGCTGTGGGCCTGGCTCGACAAGGCCTCGCCCGAGCTGGACTTCCACGGCTACGACAAGGAGATCGCGGTCATCATGCAGGGCCTGATCGTGCTCTCGGTCGTCGTCTCCTACGAGGCCGTCCGCGAGTGGGGCCTGCGCCGCCAGCAGCGCCGGGTCGGCGCCGAACTGGCCGCCGGTCACGTCCTCGGCAACAACAACACCACGAAGGAGGTGGCTGGCCGATGACCACCGTGACCGACCTCAACCAGCCCACGCTGCAGCCCGCGGCGCCGACCGGCCGCCGCCTGTCGCTGCCCGTCCTGCTGCTGATCATCGCCGGCGGCCTGGCGCTCACCTCGATCGTCCGCCTCATCACCGGCGCCGACGGCATCACCAACGTCAGCCAGATGTCCACCGCGCTCCAGCTCGCCGTGCCGATCGGCCTCGCCGGCCTCGGCGGCCTGTGGGCCGAGCGCGCGGGCGTGGTCAACATCGGCCTCGAAGGCATGATGATCCTCGGCACCTGGTTCGGCGCCTGGGCCGGCTTCCAGTGGGGCCCGTGGACCGGTGTCCTGGTCGGCATCCTCGGCGGCGCGATCGGCGGCCTGCTGCACGCCTTCGTGACCGTCACCTTCAACGTCAACCACATCGTCTCCGGTGTGGCCATCAACATCCTCGCCCTCGGCGCCACCCGCTACCTCGCGCCCCTCGCCTTCGAGGGCCACACGGGCGGCTCCGCCAAGCAGTCCCCGGCGGTCGACTCCCTCGGCAGCTTCACGGTGCCGGGCCTGTCCGACGCGCTCAGGGACCTCAACAACCAGGGCTGGTTCTTCGTCTCCGACATCGCCGGCCTGCTCGGCGGCCTGGTCACCAACGTCTCCTGGCTGACCCTGATCGCCGTCGCGCTGATCCCCGGCACCTGGTGGGTGCTGTGGCGCACCGCGTTCGGCCTGCGGCTGCGCTCCTGCGGCGAGAACCCGGTCGCCGCCGAGTCCCTCGGCGTCAACGTCTACAAGTACAAGTACATCGCCGTGATCATCTCCGGCGGTCTGGCCGGCCTCGGCGGTGTCTTCCTGTCGATCGTCGCCAACCCCTTCTATCTGGAGGGCCAGGTCAGCGGCCGCGGCTTCATCGGCCTCGCGGCGATGATCTTCGGCAACTGGATGCCGGGCGGCCTCGCCCTCGGCGCGGGCCTGTTCGGCTACACCGACAGCCTCAACCTGCGCGGCGGCTCCGCGAACGTCCACGCCCTGCTGCTGCTCGGCGCGCTCCTGCTGATCATTGGCGCCGTCTGGCTGGTGATCCGCAAGAAGTACGTCCCGGCCGTGGCCACCCTGATCTCCGGTGCCCTGGTGTTCGCCTGGTACGCGAGCACCGACGAGGTCCCGAACCAGGTCGTCTCCGCCACGCCGTACGTCATCACCCTGGTCGTCCTGGCGCTGTCCGCCCAGCGCCTGCGGATGCCGAGGGCGAACGGCATGCCGTACCGGAAGGGGCAGGGCAAGTGACCGGCGCCGGCCCGGACGTCGACTGGGAGAAGCTGCGTGCGGTGGCCCGGGACGCCATGTCCCGGGCGTACGCCCCGTACTCGGGCTACCCGGTCGGCGTGGCCGCCCTGGTCGACGACGGCCGGATCATCTCCGGCTGCAACGTCGAGAACGCCTCGTACGGGCTCGGCCTGTGCGCCGAGTGCGGCCTTGTGTCGGAGCTGCACAACACCGGCGGCGGGCGGCTGACGCACTTCACGTGCGTCGACCGGAACGGCGAGTCGCTCGTGCCGTGCGGCCGCTGCCGCCAGCTGCTGTACGAGTTCGGCGGCCCGGACCTGCTGCTGGAGACCCCGGCGGGGATCCTGCCGCTGTCGGAGATGCTGCCGCAGGCCTTCGGGCCCGGCCACCTCAGCAAGTAACTCCCGTGCGGCCCTCCTGAGTCGATCAGGGGGGCCGTACGGCTTCTGGAATCCTCGGAAGGAAGCCACACCATGGCCATGGACGCCATCTCCGTCATCCGCACCAAGCGGGACCGCGGCGAACTCAGCGACGAGCAGATCGACTGGGTCATCGACGCGTACACCCGCGGGGAGGTGGCCGACGAGCAGATGTCGGCCCTCGCGATGGCCATCCTGCTCAACGGGATGAACCGCCGCGAGATCGCCCGCTGGACGGCCGCGATGATCGCCTCCGGCGAGCGCATGGACTTCTCGTCCCTGTCCCGCCCGACGGCCGACAAGCACTCCACGGGCGGCGTCGGCGACAAGATCACGCTCCCGCTGGCCCCCCTGGTGGCCGCCTGCGGCGCGGCGGTCCCGCAGCTGTCGGGCCGCGGCCTCGGCCACACCGGCGGCACGCTCGACAAGCTGGAGTCGATCCCCGGCTGGCGGGCCCTGCTCTCGAACGAGGAGATGCTGTCCGTCCTGGACGGCACCGGCGCGGTGATCTGCGCGGCGGGCGACGGCCTGGCCCCGGCCGACAAGAAGCTGTACGCACTGCGCGACGTCACGGGCACGGTCGAGGCGATCCCGCTGATCGCCTCCTCGATCATGTCGAAGAAGATCGCGGAGGGCACGGGCTCGCTGGTCCTGGACGTGAAGGTGGGCACGGGCGCCTTCATGAAGACGCTGGAGGACGCCCGGGAACTGGCCTCCACGATGGTCGGCCTGGGCACCGACCACGGAGTGAAGACGGTCGCGCTCCTCACGGACATGTCGATCCCGCTCGGTCTGACGGCCGGCAACGCCCTGGAGGTCCGCGAGTCCGTGGAGGTCCTGGCGGGCGGTGGCCCGGCGGACGTGGTCGAGCTGACGATCGCCCTGGCCCGCGAGATGCTGGACGCCGCCGGAGTGAAGGACGCCGACCCGGCGAAGGCCCTGGCCGACGGCTCGGCGATGGACGTCTGGCGCCGCATGATCACGGCCCAGGGCGGCGACCCGGACGCGGAGCTGCCGGTGGCCCGCGAACAGCACGTGATCAAGGCCCCGGCCTCGGGCGTCCTCACCCGCCTCGACGCCTACGACATCGGCGTCGCGGCCTGGCGCCTGGGCGCGGGCCGCGCCCGCAAGGAGGACCCGGTGCAGGCGGGGGCGGGCATCGAGATGCACGCCAAGCCGGGCGACACGGTGCGGGAGGGCCAGCCCCTGCTGACTCTGCACACGGACACGCCGGAGCGGTTCGCGTACGCGCTGGAGGCGGTGGCGGGCTCGTACGACATCGCCGCGCCGGGGACGGACTTCAAGGCGTCGCCGGTGGTGCTGGAACGTATCGCCTGACCAGGGTTTTTCTCATTCGGGTGAACGGGACTGGTGGACCGCCGCCAGTCCCGTTCGGCATGCTGGGATCGGTGACGCACTGATTGGAGAACCGCCATGAGCGCACTCACCGTCGACCACTCGACGGCCAGCGGCCACGAGTGGGACGACCTCGTCCGAATCTGGCAGGAGACGGACGCGCCCGAGGGCTGCAAGGTGGAGATCATCGAGAGGATCGTCACCGTGGCGCCACCGCCGTCCAATGCCCACAACGACATCGCCGACCTGGTTCACCGGGCGCTGTACGAGGTCATCCCCAGGCACTGGGGCATCTACCAGACACTGGGTACGGCGGTCCCGTCTCGTGGGGGGCTCTACGTTCCTGATCTCGCAGTTGTCCCCAGGCAGGTTCTACGTGACGGGGGCGGGAACTTCGTTCCAGCGGCTGCGGCAGAACTCGTCGTCGAGATCACGTCTCAGTCCAATGCGGCCAACGACCGGATCAAGAAGGCCGCAGGATATGCCCAGGCCGGTGTCCCCCTGTACCTCCTCATCGACGGCTGGGCCCCCGGCGGACCCACGATCACGCTGTACGGCGAACCGCAAGGAGACGTCTACCGGGTCCTGCGCGCAGGGAAGTTCGGCGAGCAGGTCGTGTTGCCGGAGCCCTTCAACCTCGAGCTCGACACGGACGAGTTCCCCGCAAGCTGAGGAGCCTCACCCGAGAAGCGCCGCCACCACCACAAGCACCGGCACCGCCAACACCGTCGACAACAAGATCGCCTCCCGCGCCAGCACCTCGCCCACCCGATAACCGCTCGCGTACGTGAACAGGTTCTGTGCCGCCGGAAGCGCCGACGTCACCACCACGTCGAGCAGGGAGGCGCCGTGGAGCCCGAAGACCCCCGCTGCCAGGGCCCAGGCGACCAGGGGCTGGATGACCGCCTTGAGGGCCACGGCGAGGAGGACAGGGGCCCGTTCCGCGCCGCGCAGCGGAAGCGTGCTGCCGCGTAGGGAGATGCCGAAGGCCAGAAGGACCGCCGGGACCGACATGTTGCCGATCAGGGTGAGCGGGTCCATCAAGGGGCCGGGGACGCGCAGGCCCGACGCCGACGCCGCCACACCGGCCAGGGAGCCCAGCGCTATCGGGTTGCGCAGGGGCGTGAGCAGGCGTTGCCACAGGGGCCGCTTCTCGCCGCCACTCGCCAGGTCCAGGACCGTCAGTGCCACCGGCGTGACCCCGACCAGCTGGAACAGCAGCACCGGCGCGACCAGTGACGCGTCGCCCAGCACGTACACCGCGATCGGGATGCCGAGGTTCCCCGAGTTGACGTAGCTGGAGCACAGCGCGCCGATCGTCGTCCGGCCCACTCCCCAGCCGCGCGCGGCACCCACCGCCACGAAGACACCCGCCACCGCTGCCGTGCTCATCGCCGTGACCAGCAGCCGGTCGGAGAAGATCACCGACAGGTCGGCCCGGGCGAGCGTCGTGAAGAGCAGGGCGGGAGACGCCACGTGGAAGGCCAGCTTGGTCAGGACTTCTCGCCCGCCATCGCCCAGATATCCCCGGCGACCGATCCCATAGCCGACGGCGATGACGACCGCGATGACCGCGAAACCGCTCAGCACCCCCTGCACGGCGCCCCCTCACCGGCGACGCGGGCATCGGACAGCGCGGGAGGGGCAGATGCATGGGGCATACAGCCAACCCTCCGGGGAAGGCCGTACCGCGGTCAATGTGATCCTTACGGCGCCGAAAGGGCGGACAGCCGCGATGAGTTACCGCCGCACGCCCGGTCTACCGATCGTGGACGCCATGACACCGTTCCTCTTCAGTGAGCAGGAGTGAGTCTTGTACCCGTACCTGCGCATCTGGCGCATCCCGAACGGTTTTGGATGCACTGGTCGCCCGCTTTCGCTCCGCATCCGGCGACACGCATCTTGTGCGTGGTCCGGGAATGCGGGGGCGGGTTTCCTTACGCGCCCGGGACCCGTTTCCGGCCTGGACGGTCCGATGCCCTGCAGCATCACTCTGGTGCTGCAGGGGCGGTGCCGTCCGTCGCCTGACCGGGTGCCCGAGGGCGCGTCGTCCGATGGCCACCGCGGCGGCGTCGTGCCGCGTGGTGGCCCGATTGATGCTGGTGAGGGGCTTGTGCCAGTGCTGGGCGCCCCACTTGCTGGTGTAGGCGGGATCAACCGCGACAACGGGGATGCTCAGTTCGGCGGCCATGCCGACCAGCCGGGCCCGCAATCTGGCGGTGGGCAGGCCGGAGATGAGCTTGCGGAACCGCTTGCGTCCGCCGTGCTTCTCCCGGGTCTTCACGCCGGCGAAGTCGAGGTCCTCGACGGCGACGGCGAGGCTACGGCGCTTGGCAAAGTGCAGCAGCCGGATCAGGGCGTGCCGGATCTGGGCGTCGCGGTGGGTAGCGGTACCGGTGAGGTCGTAGCCGAAGCGCAGCGGTGCGCCGACGGGGTTGCCGTGGGTGTCCAGGCGCCAGGCGGCGAGGTGGTCGGCGTTGGTGTCGACTCCGAGCATCCCGCGCATGCGTGCCGCTGCCAGCGGCAGGCAGTTCACTGGAGGGTTGGCCCAGGAGGCGGTGAGGTACCAGCGGCCTCGGAGCACGTCTTCGTGGATGCGGTAGGCCACGGCCCGGTGGGCGGTGATGCGGTCGCGCCACTGCTCGCCCCGGCGCGCGAACGCCATGCGTGCAGTGAGCACGTACCGGCCGTGCGGCGCGTTCGCCAGGTGGGCGAGGGGGGCGGGCAGCTTGACAGAGACCTCGCCGTCGGGACAGACGCGGATGGTCTCGTTGCCGTACCGCTTGCCCGACTCCCCGTCCGCAGCCAGGAATCGGCGAGCGGCCTCCCACCGGGCCCGCCACCCCGCCTCACTCAGCCCGGCCGCATCCAGGTGATGCCGCGTGTTCAGCAGCTGCTTTCCGCCCCGCACCACGTGCACGACACCGGCTTGCCAGTCGGCTCGCACCGCCTCCAGCCGGTCCTCCAGCACACGCAGCCGACGGGACTTCCGCACCCTCAGATCACGCGAGGCCAGCGAGCCGAGATGGTCACCCACCAGCCGCAGTACCCGCTCATCGGCGACGGTCAGCTGCTTGAGCCGGTCCCGGACGGCGACCCCGGACGGGCCGGGCACCACGAACGGTGCCGCCACCTCCCGCAGCACACCCAAACCCGACCACCCCCTTGCCTGCAGACCCACGACCTTCCTACCGCGTCCAACGACCACCACCCGCAAAGGTCACTCGTTCGATGAAAGAACTCCCGTTCCCCAGCCACGAGCGACGCCCCACAGAGCCCCGACACTCGCACTCACACACGTCGGAACGCGCACCTGCCCAGCCGTCCCGCACCAGTTCACAACCCCCCGTGCTCGTGCTCCCCGGCCCCGTCGCCCGGGACGAGGTGAGCGGACTGAGCGACGACGTACGGGCACTGCTGCGAGCCGGCCGTGCCCGGGTGGTGGTGTGCGATGTCGGAGGCCTCGGGCCGCCGGGGCTCGCCGCCGTCGACCTGCTCGCGCGGCTCCAGCTCGCCGCCCGCCGGGCCGGAGGGCGGATACGGCTGCGCGACCCCGACCCGGCCCTACGCGCCCTGCTCGACCTGGTCGGTCTCCGCTTCGAGGTGGAGGGGCAGGTCGAAGAGCGGGAACCAGCGCTGGGTGTCGAGGAAGCAGTGGAACCCGGTGATCCGGCCGTCTGAGATCTCCAGCACCTGGACCGCCCACGGTGTGAAGCCGCCCTTCTCCGGGTCCGGCTTGTACTGGGCGAACCCCGGCAGGCCGTTGACCTGGACCGGCACCAGCCGGGAGCCCGCGCAGGGCGCGCCGAGGGTGGTCATGAAGCCGGTGATGTCGCCGACGCCGGTCAGCCACAGGTCGAACGGCGGCATCGTCATGACCGCGTCCTCGTGCAGCAGGGCCGTCAGCGCCGTCATGTCGTAGCCCTCGAAGGCCGCCACATAGCGGTCCAGCAGCTTCTGCCGGTCCTCGTCCAGCGGGTCGGAGACGGTCGCGTCGGCGCCCGGCTCCTTCCGCTCGGCCAGGGTGGCGCGGGCCCGCTGGAGAGCGCTGTTGACCGACGCGACGGACGTGTCCAGCAGCTCGGCGACCTCGCTGGCCTTCCAGGCCAGCACCTCGCGCAGGATCAGCACGGCCCGCTGCTTGGCCGGCAGCTGCTGAAGAGCGGCCATGAAGGCGAGCCGCACGGACTCCTTGGCTATCGCCGCCTCCGCCGGGTCGTCGGTCGTGGGCAGCACACGGGCGTCCGGCATGGGCTCCAGCCAGGTGTTGTCCGGGCGGGGGGTGAGCGCCGCCTGGGCGAGCGGGGTCGACTCGGTCAGGTCCATGGGCCTGGCGCGCTTGTTGCCGGCGGTCAGCATGTCCAGGCACACGTTGGTCGCGATGCGGTAGAGCCAGGAGCGGAGGCTGGAGCGGCCCTCGAACTTGTCGTAGCTGCGCCAGGCACGGATCATCGTGTCCTGCACCGCGTCCTCGGCCTCGAAGGAGGAGCCGAGCATCCGGTAGCAGTACCCCGTCAGCTCTGTCCGGTGTGCCTCCAGCCTGGTGTCCAGATCTGTCGGTGTCGCCGTGCCGTTCGTCATCGTCCACCCACCCCTGGGGAAGTTCTGCCACGCGCCATCGCGCCCAGCACTTCGGAAGCTATCGCAGCCCACTGACAACGGCCCCTCGAGCGCACAAAGGCGCAGGCAGGGGCAGTGCTTCACACCAGCTGTTTCACCGACATCAGCAGATGCCGGTGCTCCCCGGCCATCGCCCCGGCCGTCTCCCCGGCCCCCTCTGCGGCCCCGTCGCCCGGCACCGCGTGCAGCAGCGCCCGCTGCCCCGCCCCCAGCAGGTCCAGCCGTACGCGCGGGCTCTCGAAGGTCGTCAGCGCCTCCAGCAGATAGGCCGGGTTGAAGGCCACCGGCACCTCGTCGGCGCCGGTCAGCGTGGCCGGCAGCCGCTGGAGCGCCACGTCGTCGCCGTAGCCGGCGCGGAGCGTGACGGACCCGTCGGACGAGAAGTCCAGCCGCACCGGACTGTTCGCCTCCGCCACCACCGCCACCCGCCGCACGGCCTCCGCGAGCCCCTCGCACGCCACCTCGGCGACCGCGGCCCCCGCCATGTCGAACAGCGACTTGTACGTCGGCAGCCGCCCGTCCAGCAGCCGCAGCGCCGTCCGCGTCCGCCCGCCCTCGAAGCCGATCAGCCCGCCGCCGGCGGCCGGGTCCCACCCGATCAGCACGTCCCCGCAGCGCCCCAGCGACCGTGCGACGTCCAGCAGGCGCCGCGCGGGCAGCAACGCTTCCACCACACCGTCGGCCGCGGCCCCCGGCTGCCACTCCAGCCGCCGCACGGCGTACCGGTAGCGGTCCGAAGCGGCCAGTGTCATCTCCCCGCCGTCCAGGCGCAGTTGGACGCCCGTGAGCAGCGGCAGCGTGTCGTCGCGCCCGGCCGCGACGGCGACCTGGGCGACAGCCGTCGCGAACGCGGTGCCGTCCACCGTGCCGTACGGCGCGGGCGGCACCGGCAGCGCCGGGTACTCGGCGAGGGGCAGCGTCGACAGCCCGAACCGCGTGCCGTCCGCCTCCACCGTGAACCGCGACGCCTCCAGCGCGCAGCTCACCGGCCCGTCCGGCAGCACCCGGCACACGTCCAGCAGCCGCCGCCCCGGGACGAGCACCCGCCCGGGCACCGCCACCTCCGCCTCGGCCTCCACCCGTACCGCCGCCTCGAAGTCGAACCCCGTCACGGCCAGCCGCCCCGCGTCCGCCTCCAGCAGCAGCCCGCCCAGCACCGGCACCGGCGTCCGCGCGGGCAGCGCCCGTACCGCCCGGCCCACGGCCTCGGCCAACGCCGTACGGTCGATGCGGAACTCCATGAAAATCCCCCTGCTCGGATCCGGTGGTCAGCGGAGGCGGACGTTATCCGCACCCACTGACAACCGGCCCCGACCAGGGGGAACGGCCAGACTTCGGGCTCAGGCGGCCGTGGCCGGCCGCCGCTGCGTCCGTGCCGCCCGCGTCCCGAGGACCGTGATCGTGACGACGCCCAGGACTGCCAGCAGGCCGACCCCGACCGTCCCGGCCCAGCCGCCCGCGTGGAAGGCGATCGCGCCGACCGTGCTGCCGGCGCTGGAGCCGACGTAGTACGCCGACTGGTAGAGCGCCGAGGCCTGCGCGCGCCCGGTCGTGGCCGTCTTGCTCACCGCCGAGGACGCCACCGCGTGGCCCGCGAAGAAGCCCCCCGTGATGAGGACCAGGCCCAGCAGGACCAGTGGGAGGGACCCGGCCAGCGACAGCAGCAGACCCGCCGCCGTCGTACCGCCCGCCGCGTACAGCGCGCCCCGGCGGCCCAGCCGGCCCACCAGGCGGCCGGCCGTCGACGCCGACACCGTGCCGACGAGGTACACCAGGAAGACCGAGCCGATGATGCCCTGCGGCAGTGAGAACGGCGCCTCGGTCAGCCGGTAGCCGATGACCGTGTACACGCCGCCGAACACCGTCATGAACAGCGCGCCGATCGCGTACAGCCGGCACAGCAGCGGGTTCGACAGGTGGTCGCGGACCGTCCGGGCCAGCACGCCCGGCCGCAGCGAGCCGGCCTTGAAGTTCTTCGGGGCGGGGAGCAGCAGCCGGAAGGCCACCGCACATGCCACCGCGAGCGCGCCGATCACACCGACGGCGACCCGCCAGCCCCACTCCTGGGCGACCCAGCCGGTGATGACCCGGCCGCTCATTCCGCCGACGCTGTTGCCCGCGACGAACAGCCCGATCGCGGTGACCAGCGCCCTGGGGCTGACCTCCTCCGCGAGGTACGCCGTCGCCGACGCCGGCAGCCCGGCCAGGGCCGCGCCCTGGAGCGCCCGCAGCGCGACCAGGACACCCAGCGACGGGGCGAAGGGCACCAGCAGTCCGACGGTCACCGCCACGGCCAGCGAGGCCGTCATGACCGCACGCCGTCCGAAGCGCTCCGACAGGGCGCTCATCGGCAGCACGAACAGCGCCAGTCCGCCCGTCGCCGCGGCCACCGTCCAGCTCGCGTCGCTCGCCGCCACCCCGAACTCGCCGGAGATCAGCGGGAGCAGCGCCTGCGTGGAGTACAGCAGCGCGAAGGTCGCGACACCCGCGAGGAAGAGGGCGAGGCTCATCCGGCGGTAGCCGGGCCCGCCCGGGGACATACGTGAGTCGGCGGCAGGGACAGAGGCATCGGCGCCCACGACGGTGGACGCCCCGGTACTGGCGGGAGACATGCTTCGAAACTACGTACGCCCTGACTGATCCGTCCAATGCATGGAACGGCCATAATCGTTCCCATGGCGCATCAACGCAGTTCAACGGATCGACTGTCACCGTCCAGTGACACAGAAGACATGGCGGAGATGTCGAGGGTGCTGGCCCCCCGCCTCGCGTACTTCGCCGGAGTCGCCCGCACCGAGCACGTCACCCGCGCCGCCCAGGAGATGAACGTCCCCCAGTCGACCCTCTCCCGGGCCATGGCCCGCCTGGAGCAGGACCTCGGCGTGGACCTCTTCGCCCGCCACGGCCGTACGGTCTCGCTCACCCCGGCCGGGCGCACCTTCCTCACCTCCGTCGAGCGCGCTCTGGCCGAGGTAGAGCGCGCCGCCGAGGAGGTCCGGGCCGACGCCGACCCCGCCACCGGCAAGGTCGCCTTCGGCTTCCTGCACACCATGGGTGCCGAGACGGTCCCGGGCCTCCTCCAGGCCTTCCGCGCCGACCATCCGCGCGTCCGCTTCAGCCTCGTCCAGAACTACGGCGAGGCCATGCTCGAACGCCTGCGCGCCGGCGAACTGGACCTGTGCCTGACGTCCCCCGTCCCCGACGCCCCCGACCTGGTCGCCCGCCGCCTCGACGAACAGAAACTCCGCCTCGTCGTCCCCGCGGACCATTCCCTCGCGGGCCGCCGCCGCATCCGCCTCGCCGAGGCCGCGGACGAAATGTTCGTCACCCTGGAACCCGGCTACGGCCTCCGCCGCATCACCGACGACCTCTGCAAGGAGGCCGGCTTCAAGCCCCGCGTCGCCTTCGAGGGCGAGGAGGCGGAAACCTTGCGGGGCCTGGTGGCAGCGGGCCTCGGGGTCGCCCTCCTGCCCCCACCGGCCGTCCCCCGCCCGGGGGTCGTGGAACTGACGGTCACGTCCCCCCGAGCGGCCCGCGAAATCGGCGTGGCCTGGCTGGAGGGCCGCCCGGACACACCCCCGGTGGCAGCCTTCAAAAGGTTCCTGCTCTCCAGAAGGGGCAGCTTGCTCCCGACGTGAAGGGGCGCGGGGCTGTTCCATGTGCGGCTCCGCCGCGTGGGCGCGACAAGCCACGAACAACCCGCACAGGCCAACCGCAAGAACCCCGACGGCGCTACCGCCTCGAAGGACTGAACCCCGCAGCCAACGGCATCCGCAGCCCCAACGGCGGCGGCGCGGCAAGCGCATCCCGCACCGGCCGGGACACGTCCCGCCCGAACAAGGCCCCCATCACGAAGTCCTCCGCCAGCGCGAGGACTTCGTCCCGGTACTGACTCAACCCGTGCCCGTCCGCGTGCACTTCGAACCGGCACACATCCCGGTTCGCCTTCTTCGCCCGCGCCGCCAGGCGGAACGACAACTCGGGATCCGTCCGCTCGTCGTTCGTGCCGTGCACGATCAGCACCTGCCGCCCCACCAGTTGCTTCACCGGTTCGGGTGGCGCGGCCACATCCTCCTCCGGCAGCCAGGGAGCGAGCGCCAGCACGGAGTTGACGGCCTCGTGCCCACCCGCCCGCAACCCGGCCCGGCCGCCCATGCCGATGCCGGCGAGGCAGACGGGAACGTCTCCGTAACGCCGTACGACCTCGTCGGCCGCCCAGGCGGCGTCGGCCGCGAGGTTGGCCTCGATGCCGTTCCAGCCGCGGTAGCGGTAGTGCACCACGTGGGTGACGAGGCCCTCGTCCCGGCCCGCGCGGGCCAGGCGGCGCCCCAGGGCGCGTACGGAGGCGGTCGCCACCAAGGGTGACGGCCTGCGGCCGGAGGCCTCGTCGCCGCCGGGGAGCAGCAGCACGACGCCGCTCACCGCCGACGGCTCCGGACCGAATGTCCTGCCCAGCCGGGCCCTGCGAACCGGCGTCGGTTGGTGTGCCATGACAGAACAGTGTCAGAAGCGCGGGTGTACTCGACCCGTCCATGGGGTCACCGTTACGTATCGACGGAAACGTGAACGACACGAGCACGCGCCATCTACGCGCGTAGGAGTTAGAGTGCGGAAATGACGAGCCAGACCATCGCGAACACCCCGACACCGGAACAGATCCACCGGGCGCCCAAGGTTCTGCTGCACGACCACCTCGACGGCGGGCTGCGTCCCGCCACGATCGTCGAACTCGCCCGCGCGACCGGCTACTCCCAGCTCCCCGAGACCGACCCGGAGAAGCTCGGCGTCTGGTTCCGGGAGGCCGCCGACTCCGGTTCCCTGGAACGCTACTTGGAGACCTTCTCCCACACCGTCGGCGTCATGCAGACCCGCGACGCCCTGGTGCGGGTCGCCGCCGAGTGCGCCGAGGACCTCGCCGAGGACGGTGTCGTCTACGCCGAGGTGCGCTACGCCCCCGAGCAGCACCTGGAGGGCGGGCTGAGCCTCGAAGAGGTCGTCGAGGCCGTCAACGAGGGCTTCCGGGAGGGAGAGCGCCGCGCCCGGGAGAAGGGCCTGCGCATCCGCGTCGGCGCCCTGCTCACCGCCATGCGGCACGCGGCCCGCGCCCTGGAGATCGCCGAACTCGCCAACCGTTACCGGGACCTGGCCGTCGTCGGCTTCGACATCGCCGGTGCCGAGGCCGGCTACCCGCCCACCCGGCACCTCGACGCCTTCGAGTACCTCAAGCGTGAGAACAACCACTTCACCATCCACGCCGGCGAGGCCTTCGGGCTGCCCTCCATCTGGCAGGCCCTCCAGTGGTGCGGCGCCGACCGGCTCGGGCACGGGGTGCGGATCATCGACGACATCCAGGTCCACGAGGACGGCAGCGTCGAACTCGGGCGGCTCGCCTCGTACGTCCGGGACAAGCGCATCCCGCTGGAGCTGTGCCCCAGCTCCAACCTCCAGACCGGGGCGGCCTCCTCGTACGCCGAGCACCCCATCGGGCTGCTGCGCCGGCTGCATTTCCGTGCCACCGTCAATACGGACAATCGACTTATGTCGCACACCAGCATGAGCCGGGAATTCGAGCACCTTGTCGAGGCGTTCGGTTACACGCTCGACGACATGCAGTGGTTCTCCGTCAATGCGATGAAATCAGCGTTCATTCCTTTCGATGAACGACTGGCCATGATCAATGACGTGATCAAGCCCGGATATGCCGAGCTGAAATCCGAATGGCTGTTCCGGCAGACCGCCTCCACCAGCGGTTCTTCACCTTCGGAGAGCTGATCCGCGAGTCATCGGCACACAGGGAATGCGGGCGGTGTTCACAATCCGTCCGCATTTCGATGTTTGCGGCGGATGGCGCCGCGTGATTACGGTCACTGGACCGCTCACACCCCGCCATCTCATTATGAGGACGCATTTCATGAAGCAGTCTGCTGCCAAGTCCCTCGGTGTCGCCGCCCTCGGTGTCGCTTTCGCCGCCGCCGGTGCGGGCGCCGCCAACGCCGCCCCGGCTCTCCCGGACGCCGCTCAGACGCTGGAGACCGCCACCCAGGCGCTCCCGGCGGAGCAGCTCTCCCAGGCGCTGCCGGGCTCGGGCGAGGCGCTGGGCCAGGGGCAGCCGGCGGCCGGTGCCGGTCTCGGCGCCGCCCAGCCGGTCGCCGAGCAGCTGCTCGCCGAGGGCCCGACCGGGACGACCGCCAAGCTGCTCGGCGGTCTGCCGGTGGAGGGCCTGCCCACGCACGGCCTGCCCGTGAACAACCTGCCCGTGAACAACCTGCCCGTGAACGGCGTTCCGGTCGCCTGACCTCTCCCGTCGAGGCGGACACCACACGCCGATGGGGCGCACCCTGTGTCAGGGTGCGCCCCATCGGCGTTCTCGCGAACGGTCGTCACCAGGCCGTCCGCGCCTTGTTCTGCACCTTGCTCTCCGAGGGCAGCAGGATCCACAGCGCGATGTACAGCAGGAACTGCGGGCCGGGCAGCAGGCACGAGACCAGGAAGATCACTCGCATCGTCGTCACGGAGGTGCCGAAGCGCCGGGCCAGCGCGGCGCACACTCCGCCGATCATGCGGCCGTGGGTGGGTCGGGCGAGGCGGGACATGTGCGGCTCCTTCAACGTCGGTGTGTGAGGCCTCTCGTCCGAGTACCCCAGCTGCACTCCACGCTACGGAGACGAAGGGGGCAAAGCGTCGCTCCACGGGGCGATCCCGACCCTGGGAATCGTCGGGGTCCGACCCTGAGCCCACTCCTCGGGGGACAGGAGCGTACCGGCCGGGCGCGCGAGGGTGCGGCGGCGCAGCCAGGAGCGGCCGGCGGGGACGAGCGCCAGATGCGCGAGGGCCACGCCCGCGGTGTTCAGGAACAGCGAGTCGATGTCGACGACCTGACCGGGAACGCCGGTCTGGAGCAGCTCGATGCCCAGCGACAGCAGGGCACCGGCCGTGGCGGTGCGCAGCAGGGACGCCAGCGGCGAGACGACCAGTCTGCCGCTCGCCATCGGCAGCAGCACGCCCAGCGGGGCGAGCAGCGCCAGCTTCTCGCCGATGTGACGGGCCGCCTCGAGCCAGCCCAGGGCGAGATCGGCCCGGATGCCGTCGAAGGGCCGCAGATTGGCGGGCATCACCCAGGGCACGTCCAGCGGCCGCAGCGTGAGCCAGGCGACGAACGCGAGGTGTGCGACGAGGAGGACACCTCCTGTCACACGGATGCGGAACGCGGCGCTGCCGCCGATGGAGCCTTGACGCTGCACGCCCCCCTAGACGCGGCCTCCGGCGGAATCGGTTCCGGGATGCCCCCGGTACGCCTGTGAGGCATGCGCCACAGCCCGGCGGAGCCCCGGCCCGCTCACTCCCCGGCCACGTCCTTGGACGGCGGTTCCTTGCTGCCCGGGCGGGCCCGCACCTCGTCGGTGCACTCCCAGCGGCGCGGGGGCCCGGCGCCGGGGCCGCCCAGGACCACGGAGCCGTCGCCCTGGGCGGCCGCCGAGTCGGCGAAGGTGCAGACGATCTGGGCGAGGGCGTACGAGGTGAGGCTGTACGGCGCCGTGCTCAGCCGCAGCGTGTCCTCCGGGTCGCCGGGCCGTGGCCCGCCCACGGTGATGCCGCCGCGTACGTCCGTGCTGTAGCCGGCCTCCTTCTCGGCGGGCGACGGCGGCGTCGCGAGCTGGTCCAGCAGGCCCTGCGCCACCAGGATGCGCCGCTCGAAGTCGGCCGCGCCGTCCGGGACCCGTACGGTCCGGTCGACGGTCACCAGCGAGGACCCGCACAGCAGGAACACCTGCACCGGCAGGCCCCGGGCGGCCTGCGCCGACCCGTCCGGCTCGGCGAGCGAACAGCGCACCCGCGAGGGGGCGGGCCCGAAGTTCGTCGGCACCTCCGTGGCCCGGATCCCGCAGCCGGCGAGCAGCAGGGCGAGTACGGACACGGCACCGATCCGGGCCCTGGATGTCCTGGACACGAGACGTGTGGTCATCAGGCGTCCCCCTTCGAGTCCTCGCCCCGGGCCTGGCCGCCGTCGTCCTCGGAGTGCTGCCGGTTCTCGGCGGGCTGTTCCCCGGGCGCGTACGTGTGGCGCGGGAGCCGCAGGGTGAACACCGCACCCGAGTCGGGCGAGTTGGCCGCGGTGATCTCGCCGCCGTGGATGTGGGCGTTCTCCAGGGCGATGGACAGGCCCAGGCCGCTGCCCTCGGAGCGCGGCCGGGAGGCGCTGGCCTTGTAGAAGCGGTCGAAGACGTGCGGCAGGACGTCCTCGGGGATGCCCGGCCCGTGGTCCTGCACCTGGATGACGAGCGAGTCGCCCTCCTCACGGACGGACACCCGCACCGGGGAGCCGCCGTGCTTGAGCGCGTTGCCGATGAGGTTGGCCAGGATGACGTCCAGACGACGCGGATCCAGCCGGGCGTGGATGCCGCGCTCGGCGTCCAGCTCGACCGCGTCCAGCCAGGCGCGGGCGTCGATGCACGCGGTGATCTGGTCGGCGATGTCGACGTCGTCCAGGACGAGCCGGGCCGTGCCCGCGTCGAAGCGGGTGACCTCCATCAGGTTCTCGACAAGGTCGTTCAGCCGCCGTGTCTCGCTGACCACCAGCCGGACGGCGGGCTCGATCATCGGGTCCATGCTCCCGGTCTCCGCCTCCAGCTCCTCCTCCAGCACCTCCGTCACGGCGGTGATGGCGGTGAGCGGCGTACGCAGCTCATGGCTCATGTCGGCCACGAACCGTCGGGACGCCTCGTCCCGGGCGGCCATGTCGGCGACCCGTTTCTCCAGCGCCTCGGCCGCGTTGTTGAACGTCCGGGACAGCTCGGCGAGTTCGTCGGTCCCGGACACCCTGAGCCGGGTGTCCAGCTTGCCCTCACCGAGCCGCCGCGCGGCCGCCCCGAGCCGCTGCACCGGCTTCAGCACGGTCGTCGCGGCGGCCTGCGCGAGCAGCGCCGAGCCGATCAGCGCGAGCCCCGTGGCGATCCCCAGCGACCAGGCCAGCGAGTTGAGGTCCTTCGCCTCCGGCTCCAGCGACTTCAGCATGTAACCGGTCGGACCGCCGCCGATCACCCGCGTCCCGGCCACGAGATACGGCGTGTCGTGGTCGATGATCCGCTGCCAGTACAGGTGGTGCGGGTGCTTGTCGGCCCCGTCGGCCTTCTGCGTCTTGTTCACCGCCGTGCGCAGCGAGACCGGCACGTCCCGCAGCGAGAAGCCGCTCAGCCCGCCGGAGCTGCCGTAGACGGTCCTGCCGTCGGCGTTGCTCGCGACCAGCAGGACGCTGAAGCGCTGGTCGCTGCCCGCCATCTGACCCGCGGTGTGCTGGAGCTCGTCCTGCGTCGGATGCTCGGGCAGCACGCCCGCCCGGTTCTGCATCTCCTGCTCGAAGTCGCGCAGCACCGCGTCCTGGGTACGCGTGAGCACGGCCTCGCGGTTGAGCCAGTAGGCGATGCCGGACGCGGACACGGCGGCCGTCAGCGCCACCAGGCCGAAGACGACGACCAGCCTCAGTCGCAGGCTCGTGAAGCGCAGCCGCGACAGCACTCCCTTGCGCGCCGCGGTCCAGCCGCGGTCCCCCCCTTGGTGGTGCCGCTGTGTCACTGAGGCGTATCCAGCCGGTAGCCGACACCCCGCACGGTACGGATCAGCGTCGGGGAGGACGGCACGTCCTCGACCTTGGCGCGCAGCCGCTGGACACAGGCGTCCACGAGCCGCGAGTCGCCCAGGTAGTCGTGCTCCCACACCAGCCGCAGCAGCTGCTGCCGGGACAGCGCCTGCCCCGGCCGCCGGCTCAGCTCCAGCAGCAGCCGCAGCTCGGTCGGCGTGAGCTGGAGGTCCTCGCCGTTCTTCGTCACGGTCATCGCCGAGCGGTCGATGACGAGGCTGCCGAACGTCGCCGCGTCATTGGACTCCCGCTCGCCGCGCCGCAGCACGGCCCGGATCCGGGCGTCCAGCACCCGCCCCTGCACCGGCTTGACGACATAGTCGTCGGCGCCGGACTCCAGCCCGACGACCACGTCGATGTCGTCGTTGCGCGCGGTCAGCAGGATGATCGGCAACTGGTCCGTGCGCCGGATGCGACGGCACACCTCGAACCCGTCGATGCCGGGCAGCATCACGTCCAGCACGATCAGATCCGGCCGCTGCTCGCGCAGCAGCTTCAGACCGTCCTCACCACTGGCAGCGGTCGCCACCCGGTGACCCTGGCGCGTCAGTGAGAGCTCCAGGGCCGTCCGGATGGCGTCGTCGTCCTCGATCAGCAACAGGGAAGGCACGGGCTCATTCTGGCCCATGGAGGGGTCGGGGTTCGACATGTGGGCCGAGATGAGACCCGCGCATACCGCCGACGCCTGTGCGTGAGGTGTGTCCGCCATGTGGCCGAGCCCTGTGACAGGTCTGTGACAGTCGGCGGACACGGCCATGAAAGTGCCGCGGCAAGCTTTTCGGCACAAGCAGGAAAGCCCGCCCGGCCGGCGGGCCGCACACCGGAAGTCCACGACGGGGGGCGCGAGATGAACACGCTGCACGGCACCAGCACCAGCGCAGTGATCACGCGTCTGCACGACGTGAACCGGGGTTCCGAGAAGTCCGGTGCCGTGAGCGGGCGGGGGTGCGCTCGCGGCACCGGGCGTCAGCACACCGCGTTCATGACGGTGGTTGACGCGCACACGGGGGAGAACAAGGGGACGGGGGCGGCTCACGGGGGAGCCGCGTACAGGGAGGACTCGGGGGAGCGCCGCTCGCTGTCGGAGGCGGAGTTCACCGCCTACGTCCAGGAGCGCCGCGCCTCCCTGTACGCCACCGCCTACCACCTCACCGGCGACCGCTTCGAGGCCGAGGACCTGCTGCAGAGCGCGCTGTTCTCGACGTACCGGGCGTGGGACCGGATCAGTGACAAGGCGGCGGTCGGCGGATACCTCCGCCGCACCATGACCAACCTGCACATCAGCGCCTGGCGGCGCCGCAAGCTCAACGAGTACCCGACCGAGGAACTGCCGGAGACGCCCGGCGACACGGACGCGATGCGCGGCACCGAACTGCGCGCGGTCCTGTGGCAGGCGCTGGCCCGGCTGCCCGAGCTCCAGCGCACCATGCTGGTCCTGCGCTACTACGAGGGCCGCACGGACCCGGAGATCGCGGAGATCCTCGACATCAGTGTCGGCACGGTGAAGTCCAGCATCTGGCGGTCGCTCCGCCGGCTGCGCGAGGACGAGGTCCTCAGCTTCGGCCGTGACGAGGAGGACGCCTTCGGCGAGCTCGTCGCCTGAGGCTGGGGGGAAGCACCGAAAAAGAGGGCCCACGGGGGAACTGCGGAGACGCTGGGGGGCGTCTCCTCAGGAGAGTGGGGGGAACACGGGGGAGGACAACGGGGGAGCACAGGAGCGGGACTGGAGGACCGGGGGGTCCGTCCGGTCCCGCTTTCTTTTGTTTCCTCTGCTCGCCTGTCGTCCCTCAGGCCGCTGTACGGAGGGACGCGCACCGGCCCGCCGCCGCGGCCTCCAGCCGCCCCATCGCCTCGTCGCGGTCGCAGGCGTACGCGCCCAGCGCGGTCTGGCGGGCGACTATCGAGCGCTCCTCCCGCATCAGACGCCAGCCGCGGCGCAGCAGGAACGGCACCGACTTGCGGCCTTCCTTCAGATCCCGCAGGAAGCGGCGGCGGAACGTCTTCACCGGGCCGCGGCTCAGGCACAGCGCGTCGGCGAGGACGCCGAGCTCCTGGCAGCGCGTGACGATCTCCGCGGCGAAGATGCCCTCCGCGATGAACAGCGGGGTCCGTCCGATGTCCACCGTCTCGATGCCCGTGCGGGCGCTCCGCGCGATGTCGTAGACGGGGACGTCCGTCCGGCCCGTGCGGCACAGCCGGGTGATCGCGGCGACGGCCGTGTCGGCGTCCCACGACTCCGGATGGTCCCAGTCGATGTCCGAACTCCCCGCCACCAGCGGCAGCGTCGGGTCGTCGCCCTCCTTGTAGAAGTCGTCGAGCCGCAGCACCGGGAGGCCGGAGCGGGCCGCGAGGAGGGACTTGCCGGAGCCGGATGGGCCGCAGAGCAGCACGACTCGCGTCGGTATGGGCAGAGGAGAACTCACGGGACACCAGTGTGAGGCATCCATCGGGGGCCGTACGACCTCGCGGGTCGCCTTTGATGCGCGCGTCACACCTCAACTACCTTTTGTGTCGAATCGATTACCCAGTGCATCAGAAGGTGGCAGCGATGGCCCGACATGACTCACCCAAGAAGCCGACCGCCCAGCGTGCCCTGACCCTCCTCGCGACCGCGGGAATGGCGCTGGGAGCGGGTGCGGCTACGGCCGCCGCGGGCACCGGCTCGGTCTTGGACGATGCCCGCACCTCTCTCGGCAGGACCGACGCCCGGTCCGGCCTCCAGGCTGCGACCGACACCGTCGGCCACACCACCGGACCGGTCGCGGGCCTCAAGCCCAACCCCCTCGCCGGCACGGGAGCCGACCCGCTCGACAACAGCGTCGGCACCGAGGTCGCCGACTTCAAGCCGGTGACGTCCAAGGAGCTGACGGGGCCGGTGGCGCAGGCGCAGTCGATCGAGAGCGTTCCGGTGGTGGGGCAGGCGGCGGGGTCGCTGTCGCAGTAGCTCACCGGCCCCGCAGCGGGACCTCCCGGACCAGCCAGGACACCGCGAACGCCAGGGCGCACAGTGTGGCCGTGCCGAGCGCGACTCCGTGCAGTCCGTCCACCACGCCCGTCCGGACGGCGTGCCGGACCGGTTCCGGAAGGTCCCGCAGCAGCTCGGGGGTGAGCTCGCCGCCGGTCAGCCGCGCGCCGTCGGCGCCGAGCTCGTCCGTGACGGTGGCCGTGAGGCGGCCCGTGTAGACGGAGCCGAGGACCGCGACGCCGAGCGAGCCGCCGATGGTGCGCAGCAGCGTCTGGGTGCCACTGGCCGCACCCATGTCGCGCGATTCCGCGCTGTTCATCGTGATGAGCATCGCTGGCTGCATCAGACAGCCGATGCCCACGCCGAGCAGCAACGTCAGGCCTGAGGCCACCGGCGCCGACGTCGTGGTGCCGAGGGTCAACAGAGCCAGCGCCCCGGCCGCGGCCAGCGCGCCGCCCGCGATGGGGTAGAGGCGGTAGTGGCCGCCGTCGCCGACCCGGCGGCCGATGACGAGCTGGGCGCCCATCATGCCCAGCATCAACGGGAGCAGCAGCAGCCCGCTCTCGGTGGACGACATGTCCCGCACGAACTGCATGTACTGCGGCAGGTAGCTCGCCGCCGCCAGCATGGCCGCGCCGGTGACAAAGCTGAGGACCTGCGCCACGGTGAAGTTGCGGTCGCGGAACAGCCGGGGCGGGACCACCGGTTCCGGGGCGCGCCGCTCGACCCGTACGAAGGCGGCCAGCGCGACCGCGGAGACCACGGCGAGCCCGATGATCTGCGGCGACGACCAGGCGTACGTCGTCCCCGCCCAGCTCCCCAGCAGCGTCAGGGCGAGGATCGCGCCGGTCAGCAGCCCGGCGCCGGCGAGGTCGATGCGCGGCTCGGCACGGGTGGCGCGCAGCCGCACCCCGAAGCCGACGAGTGCGAGCGCCACGGCGCCGACCGGAACGTTGACGTAGAACACCCAGCGCCAGTCGAGCTGGTCGGTGAGGAAGCCGCCGACCAGCGGGCCGCCGATCATCGCCGCGGGCAGCAGTACCCCGATCAGCGACTGGGCGCGCCCGGCCTCCGCCGGGGTGAGCAGCGTGCCGATGAGCGCGAGCGCGCCCACGAACAGTCCGCCCGCGCCGATCCCCTGAAGGGCCCGGAAGGCGATCAACTGGCCCATGTCCTGGGCGACTCCGCACAGCACGGAGCCGATGAGGAACACGGTGATGGAGGTGAGGTAGCCGTACTTGTGGCCGTACAGGTCGCCGAGTTTGCCCCAGATGGGCGTGGTGACGGCGGTGGTGAGCAGGTAGGCCGTGATCACCCAGGACAGGTGGTCCAGGCCGCCCAGGTCTCCGACGATGGTGGGCAGTGCGGTGCCGACGACGGTTCCGTCGAGCGTGGCGAGCACGATACCGAGCAGCAGGCCGAGGATGACGAGCCGGGAGGGCGGGGGGTCCGGCCGGGCCGAGTCCGCTTTGGTGCCCGCAGGTGAGTCCATGGCCTCCTCGGGGCGGGCCCCAGCGGTCATGCGACGTAGCCGCGGACGGACTTGGCGTCCCGCAGGGCGTGGCCCCACCAGGCGAGCTGGTCGAGCAGGGCCTTCGCGGCCGTGTCGGCGGCGGGGTCGGTGCAGTTGCCGTCCGCGTCGAAGCGGCTCCACGCGTCGTGGAAGCTGACGGTGTTTCGGATGGTCATGGCGTTCAGCTCGGCCATGACGACCCGCAGCTGTTCCACGGCGCGCAGACCGCCGGACAGGCCGCCGTACGAGACGAAGCCGACGGGCTTGCCGTGCCACTCCTCGCCGTGCCAGTCGATCGCGTTCTTCAGCGACGCCGGGAAGCTGTGGTTGTACTCGGGCGTGACGAGGACGAAGGCGTCGGCGGCCGCGAGCCGGGGCGACACGAGGGCCAACTGCTCCTCGGTGCCGGGCGGCGGCTGCTGACCGAAGGCCGGGAACACCGTCGGCAGCGGCGTCTCGGCGAGGTCGACGACGTCGGCGCGCAGGTCGTCGCGCTGGCCGAGGTGGCCGGTCAGCCACTTCGTCACGACGGGCGCGAAGCGTCCCTCCCGGGTCGAGCCGACGAGGACGGCGACACGGAGCGGTTCGGCGGTGGCGGGCATGAGTCTCCCCCTGGATGTGTACGGCGTATCTTCTGTGCGTACAACGTACACAGCGATGTGTACGTCGTCTACTGGCGATACGCTGTACACGACACCGACCGGGAGGAGCGGACCATGGCGGCCGCCAAGAAGGAGGGCCAGGAGAGCGGGACCGGCGCACCGTCTCTCTGGGAGCGCATGGAGCGGCCCGCCCCGGCCCCTCGGACCTCACTCACCCTGGAGCGGATCGCCGCCGCCGCGGTCGAGATCGCCGACGAGGAGGGCGGCGCGGCCGTCACCATGCGCCGCTTGGCCGAAAAGCTCGGCGTCGCGCCCATGGCCGCCTACCGGCACGTCAACGGCAAGGACGACCTCTGGGCGCTGATGATCGACCGGGTGTCCCGGGAGCTGGCCGCACCGGACGGGGCGACGGACTGGCGGGAGGTGCTGCGCTCCTACGCCCTCCAGACCCGGGACCTGATGCTCGCCCACCCGTGGATGGCGGTCATGCCCACCCCGGTGATCATGCTGACGCCGTCGCGGATGGCCGTGGCGGAACGGCAGTTGGCCGCGCTCGCCGTCTGCGGCCTGGACGCCGACTCGGTGATGGCCGCGTTCCGGACCGTCACCTCCTTCGTGCATGGTTCCGCCCAGACCGAGATCGGCATGCGGGAGTACCAGGAACGCCACGGCTGGACCAGCGGCGACGAGACCCGCCGGGCCCTCGCCCCGCAGATGGTCTACCTGATGAGCACGGGCCGCTATCCGACCTACGACCAGTACGCCCTCAGCGCTACCCGCAAGGACGACCGGGCCTGGGAGTTCGCCTTCGGCCTCGACTGCGTGCTCGACGGCATCGCGCAGCGCCTCGGGATCTGACGGGGGCGTACGCGAAAGAAGCCCCGGCCCTCCTGGACGGAGGAGAGCCGGGGCTCCCGCTGTGAGGGGCGTCTAGTACGAGGAACCCGACGCGCCCAGTGACCCCGTGGGGTGCCAGACCGTTTTCGTCTCCAGGAACGCCGTCATGCGGTCGATGCCGGGCGTCTCCGCGTAATCCACAGGCTGTGGACGGAGAACGCGCTTGAGGTTGTCGGCCGCGGCGATCTCCAGTTCCTTCGCCAGGACCTCGTCGGCGCCCGCGAGGTCGATCGCGTTGACGTCCTGGTGGGCCGCCAGCGGGGTCGCGATCTCCGCCGTGCGGCCCGAGAGGACGTTGACCACGCCGCCGGGGACGTCCGAGGTGGCCAGTACCTCCGCCAGGGACAGCGCGGGGAGCGGGGACCTCTCGCTCGCCACCACGACCGCCGTGTTGCCGGTCGCGATCACCGGGGCGACGACCGACACCAGGCCCAGGAAGGACGACTCCTGCGGGGCCAGGACCGCCACCACGCCCGTCGGCTCGGGGGAGGAGAGGTTGAAGAACGGACCCGCCACCGGGTTGCCGCCCCCGACCACCTGGGCGATCTTGTCGGTCCAGCCCGCGTACCAGACCCAGCGGTCGATCGTGGCGTCCACGACCGCCGCCGCCTTGGACTTCGACAGCCCCTCGGCGTCGGCCACCTCACGGGTGAACTGGTCGCGGCGGCCCTCCAGCATCTCGGCGACGCGGTAGAGGACCTGGCCGCGGTTGTACGCCGTCGCGCCGGACCAGCCGCCGAACGCCTTGCGGGCGGCCACTACCGCGTCACGGGCGTCCTTGCGGGAGGACAGGGGTGCGTTCGCCAGCCACTTGCCCTTCGAGTCGGTCACCTCGTACACCCGGCCGCTCTCGGAACGCGGGAACTTTCCGCCCACGTACAGCTTGTAGGTCTTCAGTACGGTGAGTCGCTCAGACATCAAGGTACGCCTCCAGGCCGTGGCGGCCGCCCTCGCGGCCGAAGCCCGACTCCTTGTAGCCGCCGAACGGCGAGGTGGGGTCGAACTTGTTGAACGTGTTGGACCAGACGACGCCCGCGCGGAGCTTGTTCGCGACCGCCAGGATGCGGGAGCCCTTCTCCGTCCAGATGCCGGCGGAGAGGCCGTACGGCGTGTTGTTGGCCTTGGCGACCGCCTCGTCCGGGGTGCGGAAGGTCAGCACCGACAGCACCGGGCCGAAGATCTCGTCGCGGGCGACGGTGTGCGCCTGGGTGACGTTCGTGAAGAGCGTCGGGGCGAACCAGTAGCCGCTCTCCGGAAGTTCACAGGCCGGCGACCAGCGCTCGGCGCCCTCCGCCTCGCCCTGCTCGACGAGGGAGGTGATGCGGGTGAGCTGTTCCTCGGAGTTGATCGCGCCGATGTCCGTGTTCTTGTCGAGCGGGTCGCCCAGGCGGAGCGTCGACAGCCGGCGCTTCAGGGACTCCAGCAGCTCGTCCTGGATCGACTCCTGGACCAGCAGGCGGCTGCCCGCGCAGCAGACCTGGCCCTGGTTGAAGAAGATGCCGTTGACGATGCCCTCGACGGCCTGGTCCAGGGGCGCGTCGTCGAAGACGATGTTGGCGCCCTTGCCGCCCAGTTCGAGCGTGACCTTCTTGGGGGTGCCGGCGACCGTGCGGGCGATCTCCTTGCCGACGGCCGTGGAGCCGGTGAAGGCGACCTTGTTCACGTCCGGGTGGACGACCAGCGCCGCGCCCGCGCCGCCGTAGCCGGGGAGGATGTTGACGACGCCCTTGGGCAGGCCCGCCTGGCGGCAGATGTCCGCGAAGAACAGCGCCGACAGCGGGGTGGTCTCGGCCGGCTTCAGCACGACCGTGTTGCCGGTCGCGAGCGCCGGGGCGATCTTCCACGCCAGCATCAGCAGCGGGAAGTTCCAGGGGATGACCTGGCCCGCCACGCCCAGCGGCCGCGGGTTCGCGCCGAAGCCGGCGTGGTCGAGCTTGTCGGCCCAGCCGGCGTAGTAGAAGAAGTGCGCCGCGACCAGGGGGAGGTCCGCGTCGCGGGTCTCCTTGATCGGCTTGCCGTTGTCGAGGGTTTCGAGGACGGCGAGCTCGCGGGAGCGCTCCTGGATGATCCGCGCGATGCGGAACAGGTACTTGGCGCGCTCCGAGCCGGGCAGCGCCGACCACTTCTCGAAGGCCTTGCGCGCGGCCTGCACCGCGCGGTCGACGTCCGCCTCACCGGCCTGGGCGATCTCGGAGAGCACCTCCTCGGTGCTCGGCGAGACCGTCTTGAAGACCTTGCCGTCGGCCGCCTCCACGAACTCGCCGTCGATGAACAGGCCGTACGAGGGCGCGATGTCGACGACCGAGCGCGACTCGGGGGCCGGTGCGTATGCGAATACCGATGCCATGGTGATCAGTCCACCGTCACGTAGTCGGGGCCGGAGTAGCGGCCGGTGGCCAGCTTCTGGCGCTGCATCAGCAGGTCGTTCAGCAGCGAGGAGGCGCCGAAGCGGAACCAGTGGTTGTCCAGCCAGTCCTCGCCGGCGGTCTCGTTGACCAGCACGAGGAACTTGATGGCGTCCTTCGAGGTGCGGATGCCGCCGGCCGGCTTCACGCCGACCTGGATGCCGGTCTGTGCACGGAAGTCACGCACCGCCTCCAGCATGAGAAGCGTGTTCGCCGGGGTCGCGTTGACGGCGACCTTTCCGGTGGACGTCTTGATGAAGTCCGCGCCCGCCAGCATCCCGAGCCAGCTCGCGCGGCGGATGTTGTCGTACGTCGACAGCTCGCCTGTCTCGAAGATGACCTTCAGGCGCGCTGACGTGCCGCAGGCCTCCTTCACGGCGGTGATCTCGTCGTACACCTTCAAGTATCGGCCCGCGAGGAACGCCCCGCGGTCGATGACCATGTCGATCTCGTCGGCGCCCGCGGCGACGGCCTCGCGGACGTCGGCCAGCTTGACGGTGAGCGGGGCGCGCCCGGCCGGGAACGCCGTGGCGACGGAGGCGACCTTCACGCCGGAGCCGGCGACGGCCTCCTTGGCCACGGCCACCATGTCCGGATAGACGCAGACCGCGGCCGTCGTGGGCGCCGTACGGTCGGTCGGGTCGGGCCGGACCGCCTTCGCGCCGAGCGCCCGGACCTTGCCCGGGGTGTCCGCGCCTTCCAGCGTCGTCAGGTCGACCATCGAGATGGCGAGGTCGATGGCGAACGCCTTGGCGGTCGTCTTGATCGAACGGGTACCGAGGGAGGCCGCACGCCCCTCCAGTCCGACCGCGTCGACGCCGGGGAGCCCGTGGAGGAAGCGGCGCAGCGCGCTGTCGGACGAGGTGACGTCCTTGAGGGGGTGAGCTGCGGTGAGTGCAGAACTGGGCATGGTCACCAGACGAGCATATCTACGCGCGTAGCGGCTGTACAGCCCCCGGTTTTGCCCGGGTGGGGTTGGGGTGGCCGACCTACGGTCCGGCAGAATCGAGGCATGACGAGCCCCGAGTCCCAGTCGCCCCCGCCGCAGCCTCCGGAGCCCGAGTCCAAGGACCGGGTGTACCGGTCGGTTCCGGCCATCGCCGGTGGCGTGCTGCTGCTGGCCATCGCCGGGTGGCTCGGCATCGACGCGCTGATATCGGGCGAGGGGCGTACGCCGTGGATGGCGCTCGCCGTGCTGATCCTGATCGTGCCGCTGGTCGTCGCCTTCACGCTGCGGCCCGCCGTGTACGCGGGAGACGACCGGCTGCGCATCCGCAACCCGTTCCGCGTCATCGTGCTGCCCTGGGGGCAGATCGCCTCGCTGAAGTCCGCCTACTCGAACGAGGTCCTCACCGAGTCCGGCGCCAAGTACCAGCTCTGGGCCGTGCCCGTCTCGCTGCGCGCCCGCAAGAAGGCCGCCCGGCGTGAGATGCGGGCGACTGCGCAGGCGCGGCGGGAGATGGGGCGGGACGAGGGGCGCGGCAGTGCGCTCGGGATGCGGGCGGGGCTGGGCGACGGCCTCGGCGGGGGGCCCGTGTCCGACGGGCCCGTGCGGGCGGAGACCGACCGGATCATGGACGAGCTGCGGGGGTTGCACGAGGCACGGCACCAGGCGGAGACGGCGCGGGGGGACGTGACCGTGCGGTGGGCCTACGAGGTGGTGGGGCCGGCGGTTGTGGGAGCGCTGCTGGTGTTGATTCTGGTGCTGGCGGGCTGACGGGGCGGGCCTTGGGCCTCGGGGCGTCTGTCAGCCTGGGGAAGGGCGGCCCCGGGCCGGGATGCTCGGCTTCGCCGGGGCCGTCTGGTCGGACTGTTTCAGATACCTGCGGCGGTCGACAGGTCGCGCTTGATCGACTCCAGTAGGTCCGTCGCCTGTGCGCGGGCCGTGGGGAGGTCGGCGTGGGCGGCGACCGGGACCACGACCTCCAGGTAGCACTTCAGCTTCGGCTCCGTGCCGCTCGGGCGGACGATCACCCGGGCGCCGTCGAGGGTGTAGCGCAGGCCGTCGGTGGGCGGGAGGGTGCCCGTGCCCTGGGTGAGGTCGTCGGTGCGGGTGATCGGCAGGCCGGCGAGTTGGGCCGGGGGCTGTTCCCGCAGGCGGCGCATCGCGGCCGCGATGAGGGAGAGGTCCTCGACGCGGACCGAGAGCTGGTCCGTGGCGTGCAGGCCGTGTTCCACGGCCAGGTCGTCGAGAAGGTCCAGGAGGGTGCGGCCCTCCTCCTTGAGCTGTGAGGCCAGTTCCGTGATCAGGAGTGCCGCCGTGATGCCGTCCTTGTCGCGTACGCCGTCCGGGTCGACGCAGTAGCCGAGGGCCTCCTCGTAGCCGTAGCGCAGGCCCTCGGCGCGGGCGATCCACTTGAAGCCGGTGAGCGTCTCGACGTGGGGGAGGCCTGCCTTCTCGGCGATACGGCCGAGGAGGGAGGACGAGACGATCGACTCGGCGAAGGTGCCGGTCGCTCCGCGGCGGACCAGGTGGGCGGCGAGGAGGGCGCCGACCTCGTCGCCGCGGAGCATGCGCCAGTCGTCGCCGTCCTGCACGGCGACGGCGCAGCGGTCCGCGTCCGGGTCGTTGGCGATGATCAGGTCGGGGGCGGGGGTGGTCGCGCGGGCCTTCGCGAATGCCAGGTCCATCGCGCCGGGCTCCTCCGGGTTGGGGAACGCGACGGTCGGGAAGTCCGGGTCGGGGTCGGCCTGCTCCGCGACGAGGGCCGGTTCCGGGAAGCCGGCGCGGGCGAAGGCGGCGAGGAGGACGTCCTTGCCGACGCCGTGCATCGCCGTGTACACCGTGCGGGCGGTGCGGGGGGAATCCTTGGCCAGGACGGCGTCGGTGCGGGCGAGGTAGGCGTCGAGGACGCCGTCGTCGAGGGTGTCCCAGCCTTCGGTGGGGCGGCGGACGGTGGCCAGGGACGGGACGGCGGCGATCTCCGTCGCGATGTCGATGTCCGCCGGGGGGACGATCTGGGAGCCGTCGCCGAGGTACACCTTGTAGCCGTTGTCGCGGGGCGGGTTGTGGCTGGCGGTGACCTCTACGCCGGCGACCGCGCCGAGGTGCCTTATCGCGAAGGCGAGGACGGGGGTGGGGAGGGGGCGGGGGAGGACGGCGGCGCGGAGGCCGGCGCCGGTCATGACGGCGGCGGTGTCGCGGGCGAAGTCGTGCGACTTGTGGCGGGCGTCGTAGCCGATGACGACCAGGCCGTCGTGGTGGCCCTGCTTCTTGAGATACGCGGCGAGGCCGGCGGCCGCGCGGATGACGACCGAGCTGTTCATGCGCATGGGACCGGCGCCGAGTTCGCCACGGAGGCCGGCGGTGCCGAACTGGAGGGTGCCGCTGAAGCGGGCGGCGAGTTCGGTGTGGTCCTGGGCGTCGATGAGGCGGGCGAGCTCGGTGCGGGTTTCCGGGTCGGGGTCCTCGGTGAGCCACGCCTGGGCCTGTGCGATGAGTTCGTCGTGCACGGTCTGTGTCAGCCTCTCCGGTTGTCGTGCGGGTTGCCTCCGGCGGTTGTGCCGGGTGCCGGGTGCCTGCGGTGGCCTGTGCGGCTTCGGTGGGGGTGCGCGCAGCGCCTGCCGGGGTGCGGTGGGTCGGGGCCGCGCCGGGGGGTGTCCGTCCTCGGAACGGCGCGATGGGGTCGGATACCGACTAACCGTCCGTTGACGCGCCAACCGCTGCGGACGGACACCCCCCGACACGGCCCCTTCTCGCCGTGCGCGGCTGCGGGCGCGTCGTGGCCCGCCCCAGCTGCGGGCAGTCGTGCCTCAGCCCAGTGCCTTAAGGGCCTGGGAGGTACCCCCAGGGCGGCACGGGTGGGCGCAGCGGCACCCCGCTCCGCCGGGCTGCGGACCCACTCGGCCCCGGCAGCGGCGCCGGGTTGCTTACAGGCGCCCCAGGACCTGTGCCAGCAGTGAGCCCATCCTCGTGGCGGAGTCGCGGCCGGCCTGGAGGACCTCTTCGTGGTTGAGGGGCTCCCCGGTCATCCCCGCTGCCAGGTTCGTGACGAGGGAGATGCCCAGAACCTCCGCACCCGCCTCGCGCGCGGCGATCGCCTCCAGGACCGTCGACATGCCCACCAGGTCGGCCCCGATGACCCGGGCCATGCGGATCTCGGCCGGTGTCTCGTAGTGCGGGCCGGGGAACTGGGCGTAGACGCCCTCCTCCAGGGTGGGATCGACCTCCTTGCACAGGGCCCGCAGGCCCGGGGAGTAGAGGTCGGTGAGGTCGACGAAGTTGGCGCCGACGATCGGGGACGTCGCCGTGAGGTTGATGTGGTCGCTGATCAGGACCGGCTGGCCGGGGCGCATGCCCTCGCGCAGGCCGCCGCAGCCGTTGGTGAGGACGATCGTCTTGCAGCCGGCCGACACGGCGGTGCGGACACCGTGGGCGACGGCGGCCACGCCGCGGCCCTCGTAGTAGTGCGTGCGGCCGAGGAAGACGAGGGCGCGCTTGTTGCCGATCCGGTACGAGCGGATCTTGCCTCCGTGGCCCTCGACCGCCGGCGGCGGGAAGCCGGGCAGCTCGGTGACCTGGAGCTCCGCCTCGGGAGCGCCGAGGGCGTCCACGGCCGGGGCCCAGCCGGAGCCCATCACGAGGGCGACGTCGTGTGTCTCGGCGCCCGTGAGTTCGCGCAGGCGGGCCGCGGCGGCGTCGGCGGCGGCGTGGGGGTCGCCCAGGATGTCGTCCGGAAGAAGAGATGCGTTCACGCCGACGAGGGTAGCCGGTGATTGCCTACGCGCGTAGATGGCGGAGCTCACGGGGTGACGATCGTTGTCTTGTCGTTTCCGACGAAGAGAGGGTCAGCAGGGGCGCTTGCGGAGTTCCATCACGTAGTCGTGCGGGGCGCCGGCCGACTCGGCCGCGTCGGCGATCTCGCCCAGATTGCGGGCGGAGGGCAGACCGCCCTCGTAGGCGTTGAGGGTGAAGGCCCAGGCCTGCTCGTCACCCTCCAGGGTGTGGACCCGTACCCGCGTACGGCGGTAGATGTCGAGCCCCACACCCTCCCAGCGGTCGAGTGACTCCTCGTCCATGGGGGCGATGTCGTACAGCGCGACGAAGACCTGGGAGAGGGGGTCCTCGACGATCGTCGGCAGGGCACCCTCCCAGCCCATGTGCTCGCCGCCGAAGGTCAGCCGCCACCCGTTCAGCCAGCCGGTGGCGCGCAGCGGCGAGTGCGGGGCGCGGCGGGACATCAGCCGCGCGTCGAGGTTGCCGGCGTACGCGGCGTAGAGCGACATGGGGAGAGAGTACGGCAGGTACCCCGGGGTCACCCGCGTAACGGAGCCGCATCGGGCGGGCCCCGGGGCGGTGTCACGTCGAGGCGTGCGGGACAATGGAGTACGTGACTCGGATCGTGATCATCGGTGGCGGACCCGGCGGATACGAAGCGGCCCTGGTGGCCGCCCAACTCGGTGCGGAGGTGACCGTCGTCGACTGCGACGGTCTGGGCGGTGCGTCGGTGCTGACCGACTGCGTGCCGTCGAAGACCCTGATCGCCACGGCCGAGGTGATGACCACCTTCGACTCCTCGTACGAGGAACTGGGGATCATCGTCGCCGACGACACCCCGCATCTGGAGCAGAGCGCCCGGGTGGTCGGGGTCGACCTGGGCAAGGTCAACCGGCGTGTGAAGCGGCTCGCGCTCGCCCAGTCGCACGACATCACGGCCTCCGTGACGCGTGCCGGGGCGCGTGTCCTGCGCGGGCGCGGGCGGCTGGAGGGCATGCAGGCGCTCGACGGGTCCCGGAAGGTCGTGGTGCGCGCCGCCGACGGGAGTGAGGAGACCCTCACGGCCGACGCGGTGCTCATCGCCACCGGCGGGCACCCCCGTGAGCTGCCCGACGCCCTGCCGGACGGTGAGCGGATCCTGAACTGGACCCAGGTCTACGACCTCGACGAGCTCCCCGAGGAGCTGATCGTGGTCGGGTCGGGTGTGACCGGTGCCGAGTTCGCCGGTGCCTATCAGGCGCTGGGGTCGAGGGTGACGCTCGTGTCGTCGCGGGACCGGGTGCTGCCCGGTGAGGACCCGGACGCGGCCGCCGTGCTGGAGGAGGTCTTCCGGCGGCGCGGAATGAACGTCATGGGGCGTACCCGGGCGCAGTCCGCCAAGCGGGTCGGGGACCGGGTCGAGGTGACCCTCTCCGACGGGCGGGTCATCACCGGGTCGCACTGCCTCATGGCCGTCGGTGCCGTTCCGAACAGCTCGGGCATGGGGCTGGAGGAAGCCGGCGTCAGGCTGCGCGAGTCCGGTCACATCTGGACCGACAAGGTGTCGCGTACGACCGCTCCGGGCGTGTACGCGGCCGGTGACGTGACGGGCGTGTTCGCCCTCGCCTCCGTGGCCGCCATGCAGGGACGTATCGCCATGTACCACTTCCTGGGCGATGCCGTGGCCCCGCTGAACCTGAAGACCGTCTCGTCGAACGTCTTCACCGACCCGGAGATCGCCACGGTCGGCTACACCCAGGCCGACGTCGACGGCGGGAAGATCGACGCTCGGGGCGTGAAGCTGCCGCTGCTGCGCAACCCGCGCGCGAAGATGCAGGGCATCCGCGACGGCTTCGTCAAGATCTTCTGCCGGCCGGGGACCGGGATCGTGGTCGGCGGTGTGGTCGTGGCGCCGCGTGCCTCGGAACTGATCCACCCCATCTCGGTCGCGGTCGACAACAATCTGACAGTCGAACAGATTGCGAACGCCTTCACCGTCTATCCCTCGTTGTCGGGCTCGATCGCCGAAGTGGCACGGCAGTTGCACACCCGGAAGGACACCGGCGAGGGCTGAGGCCGCATCCGACTCCTCGCTGGTCACGGTGAGTGTTCGACCGTGCGGACGGCATAGGCGGGCGGACTAGGCCCTATACCACTTCCCGCTGCTCCGCGCGAACATCTTCTGCTATTCAGCGCAAACTGCTGAAAGCAGACGGTCGCTGGCGTTACTGTCAGTTTCGTGTTCGCTGCAGAACGTCGCCAATTGATCCTCGAAATGGTGCGAGCGAACGGGGCCGTGTCGCTCCGTGAGCTCGCCCGCGTCGTCCAGACCTCCGAAGTGACCGTACGGCGGGACGTGCGCGCGCTGGAGGCAGAAGGACTCCTCGACCGCCGGCACGGCGGTGCGGTACTGCCGGGCGGTTTCACGCGGGAGTCCGGCTTTCCGCAGAAGTCTCATCTCGCGACCGCCGAGAAGACCGCCATCGCCGACCTCGCCGCGAATTTCGTGGAGGAGGGCGAGGCGATCGTGGTCGGGGCGGGTACGACGACCCAGGAGCTGGCCCGCCGGCTCGCCCGGGTGCCCGGGCTGACCGTCGTCACCAACTCACTTCTCGTCGCGCAGGCGTTGGCCCATGCCAACCGGGTCGAGGTCGTGATGACCGGCGGTACGCTCCGCGGCTCCAACTACGCCCTGGTCGGCAGCGGTGCCGAGCAGTCCCTGCACGGGCTGCGGGTGTCGCGGGCGTTCCTGTCCGGGAGTGGTCTGACCGCGGAGCGGGGACTGTCCACGTCCAACATGCTGTCGGCGTCGGTCGACCGGGCGTTGGTGCAGGCCGCCGCGGAGGTCGTGGTCCTCGCCGACCACACCAAGCTCGGGACGGACACGATGTTCCAGACCGTGCCGACGGATCTCATCACCCGCCTCGTGACGGACGAACCGCCTGCCCACGACGATCGTGCGGCGACGGAGCTTCAGGCACTCGCCGATCAGGGAGTGCAGATCGCTGTCGCGGGGGCGCCGGGGGGTTCGGCGGGGGCGGGGAGCCCCGGGGGTGATGCCGTCCCGGCGCGTCAGCAGCGCCGGGATGTGCCGTTGCCCGGGCCTCGGAGGCAGGCGCCGGGGGCGGGGAGTGGGTTGCGGTCGGCCGCGATGCTCGGGGAGCAGAGTCCTGGGGCGGAGCGGGCCAGGGTTGCCGATCTGCGGCGGCGTTGACCCGACGGGTCAGCTGAGTCGCTGCTGATTGCCAGGTGCTCGGCGTTGTTGCCGGGGCGGTGTGGGTCGACAGCCTGGCGTGGAAAGGTGCCGCCGGCGGCTGCTGAGGCCGGGGCGTTGCGCAGCCCGGCGGTGCGGGGTGCCTCCCCCAAGCTCTTCGAGCAGGGGGTACCCCCAGCGCCCACCCGTGCCGCCCAAGCGGCATGACTGCCCGCAGCCAAGGCGGCTACGACTGCCCGCAGCCAGGGAACTAGGCCGGCCACGCCTGCCCGCGGCTGAGTGGAGACACCACCGGCGCGGCCCCGAGCCGGGGCCGCGCCGTAGGCGTTGTCCGGTTCGCTCAGTCCTTGATCTCGCAGATCGCCGCGCCGGACGTGACCGACGCGCCGATGTCCGCGCTGAGGCCCTTGATCGTGCCGGACTTGTGCGCGTTCAACGGCTGCTCCATCTTCATGGCCTCGAGGACGACGACGAGGTCGCCCTCCTTGACCTCCTGGCCCTCCTCCACCGCGACCTTGACGATGGTGCCCTGCATGGGGGAGGCGAGGGTGTCGCCGGAGGCGGCGGGGCCCGACTTCTTCGCCGCGCGGCGCTTGGGCTTGGCCCCGGCCGCGAGGCCCGTGCGCGCCAGGGACATGCCCAGGGACGCCGGGAGGGAGACCTCCAGACGCTTGCCGCCGACCTCGACGACCACCGTCTCGCGGCCCGGCTCCTCGTCCGCCTCCAAGGCGTCCGCAGCCGCCGTGAAGGGCTTGATCTCGTTGACGAACTCCGTCTCGATCCAGCGGGTGTGGACCGTGAACGGCCCGTCCTGGCCGTGCACCTCCGGCGCGAACGCCGAATCCCGCACCACCGCACGATGGAACGGGATCGCCGTCGCCATGCCCTCGACCTGGAACTCCTCCAGGGCACGGGCGGCCCGCTCCAGCGCCTCCTTGCGCGTGCGGCCGGTGACGATCAGCTTGGCCAGCAGGGAGTCCCACGCCGGGCCGATGACCGCTCCGGACTCCACGCCCGCGTCCAGCCGCACACCCGGGCCGGACGGCGGGGCGAACGTCGTGACCGTGCCGGGGGCCGGCAGGAAGTTGCGGCCCGGGTCCTCGCCGTTGATGCGGAACTCGAAGGAGTGACCGCGCAGCACCGGGTCGTCGTAGCCGAGCTCCTCGCCGTCGGCGATGCGGAACATCTCGCGGACGAGGTCGATGCCGGCGACCTCCTCGGTGACCGGGTGCTCCACCTGGAGGCGGGTGTTGACCTCGAGGAAGGAGATCGTGCCGTCGTTGCCGACGAGGAACTCGACCGTGCCGGCGCCGACGTAGCCGGCCTCCTTCAGGATCGCCTTGGAGGCCGAGTACAGCTGCTCCACCTGCGCGTCGGACAGGAAGGGGGCGGGCGCTTCCTCCACCAGCTTCTGGTGCCGGCGCTGGAGGGAGCAGTCACGCGTGGAGACCACGACCACGTTGCCGTGCTGGTCGGCGAGGCACTGGGTCTCGACGTGCCGCGGCTTGTCGAGGTAGCGCTCGACGAAGCACTCGCCCCGGCCGAAGGCGGCGACGGCCTCGCGGACCGCCGAGTCGTACAGCTCCGGCACCTCTTCCAGCGTCCGCGCGACCTTCAGACCGCGGCCACCGCCACCGAACGCCGCCTTGATGGCGATCGGCAGCCCGTGCTGCTCGGCGAAGGCGACGACCTCCTCCGCACCGGACACCGGGTCGGGCGTGCCCGCCACCAGCGGGGCGCCCGCGCGCTGCGCGATGTGCCGGGCCGCGACCTTGTCGCCCAGGTCGCGGATCGCCTGCGGGGGCGGGCCGATCCAGATCAGGCCCGCGTCCAGGACCGCCTGCGCGAAGTCCGCGTTCTCGGAGAGGAAGCCGTAGCCGGGGTGGATCGCGTCCGCGCCGGACTCGCGCGCGGCCTTCAGCACCTTCTCGATGTCGAGGTAGCTGGTGCCCGGCGTGTCACCGCCCAGGGCGAACGCCTCATCCGCGGCGCGGACATGCAGAGCGTCCCGGTCCGGGTCGGCGTAGACGGCCACGCTCTTGATGCCGGCATCCCGGCAGGCCCGGGCCACGCGGACAGCGATTTCGCCACGGTTGGCGATGAGCACCTTGCGCACGATGAGGCTCCCTCCTTGAAACAAGCCGAGTTTAGGGACTGCCGACACGGCACTTCGACCCGTCCCCAGTGGTGAGCTTTCCCACACGGAGCGTGATGCGAGGCTCGCTCGACCCGCGAAATCCCTTGTCGCGCAGCGGCAGGCAGTACTTCTCCGGCAAACCCTAGCCCTCCCCTGTGGCCAAGGTCTCTGTCATCACGTGCTGCGGGCCACTCGGTTTCTTTGTGGAGTCCCTACGAATGGCCCAATGATTCTTTGCCCGCCGCAGAACCCTTGTCCCAGGGTTTACCGGTGAGTAGCGTTCGCGATGTCTCGAACGTACTAGGGGTAAGTGGGTGGGCCCGGTGGTGCGCAGGCCGGTGGCGTGGGTCGTGGCGGTGGTGCTGTTCGGTGAGGCGCTCGGAGTCGCCGCGCTGAACTGGTTCCTCGGCGTCGTCGTCGACCGCCAGGAGATGTCCCTGGCCGGGCTCGACCCGCACATGATGTCCGTGTCGTCGAAGATCGGCGGGATCGCCTTCGGCCTCTACTTCGCGCTGTGCGGCCTGGTCGCCCTGCTGGTGGCGCTGCGGGACCGGCCCCCGGCGGGCTTCGGGCGGGTGCTGCTGGTCAGCGCGGCGGTCGTGCACGGCCTGCTCGGCGCCTTCACGTGGGGGCTCGTCGGCTGGCCCGCGTTCCTGTTCATGGTGCTGGTGCTCGGCCTGATCGTGCTGCTGCTCATGACGTACGACCGTCCGGCCGAGCCCGCCGACGCCGCGCCCCAGGGCCGGACGGGAGGCGACGGAACCCCGGTCACTTCTCCGCCGGCGCCCACAACTCCGTGATCCCGACGCCCAGTTCGGCGAGCAGCCGGCGGACGAGGGGCAGGCTGAGACCGATCACGTTGCCGTGGTCGCCGTCGATGCCGTCGATGAACGGGGCCGAGCGGCCGTCCAGTGTGAACGCACCGGCGACGTAGAGAGGTTCGCCGGAGGCGACGTAGGCGGCGATCTCCTCGTCGGTCGGCTCGCCGAAGTGGACGACGGTGGACGCGGTGGCGGAGGCGTAGCGGCCGGAGAGCGTGTCGTAGACGCAGTGACCGGTCTGGAGTGTTCCGGCGCGCCCGCGCATCGCCTTCCAGCGGGCCGTGGCCTCCTCGGCGTCCGCGGGCTTGCCGAGGGCCTGGCCGTCCAGGTCGAGCACCGAGTCGCAGCCGATCACGAGCGCGCCCCTGGCCTCCGGCCGGGCCGCCACGACGGAGGCCTTCGCCTCGGCCAGGGCGAGCGCCAGCTCGGCGGGTGTGGGTGCGGTGACGGCGTCCTCGTCGACGCCGCTCACGATCACCTCGGGGGCGAAACCGGCCTGGCGGAGCAGCCCGAGCCGGGCGGGGGACTGGGAGGCGAGGACGAGTCGGCGGCGCGGCTGATCTGTCATGCGTTCAGCGTATCGGCGTCACCTGACGCGTCTCACCTCACGCCGATCACGATCATCGCGAGCACCATGGCCAACGCCATGAGAACGCCCAGCCGCCGCAGCATGTCCTGCATGTCCCGCAGCTCTTTCGGCGGTTCGTTCTCGGGGTCGGACCACAGCATGCCTTCCATCGTCGGACGGAGGGCGGGGTGGCGCCTGAGTACGAGTACTCAACTTGTCCCAGGCCCCACCCCTACGGGTCCCCGACGGGTCAGCCCGGCCAGTACGTGCGGCCCCATGCCGCCGGGCCCGGCTGGGGCAGGCGATGGGTCGCGATGCGGGACGGGTCGGACCAGGAGTCGCGGGCGGCCGGCGCGCCGGGCGGCGTGGCGGCCGCCGCCGCGGCGCGGGCCCTGACCACCGCCAGAGCGGCGGCCAGCTCCTCCGGGGTCGGGTTGCCCCGTACGACCTTGATCGTCATGTGGGCCTCCTGGGTCGCTGGGGCTAGAGGGGGATGTTGCCGTGCTTCTTCGGAGGCAGGGATTCCCGCTTCGTCCGCAGTTGACGCAGACCCCGTACGACGTGCCGGCGGGTGTCGGACGGCAGGATCACCGCGTCGATGTAGCCGCGCTCGGCCGCGACGTAGGGGTTGAGGAGGGCGTCCTCGTACTCCTGGATCAGCCGGGCGCGGACCGCCTCCAGATCCTCGCCGCTCGCCTCGGCCTCGGCGATCGTGCGGCGGTGCAGGATGTTGACCGCGCCCTGGGCGCCCATGACGGCGATCTGGGCGGTGGGCCAGGCGAGGTTGAGGTCGGCGCCCAGGTGCTTGGAGCCCATCACGTCGTAGGCGCCGCCGAAGGCCTTGCGGGTGATGACCGTGATGAGCGGGACGGTCGCCTCGGCGTAGGCGTAGATCAGCTTGGCGCCGCGGCGGATGATGCCGTCGTGCTCCTGGTCGACGCCGGGCAGGAAGCCGGGGACGTCGACGAAGGTGATGACCGGGACGTTGAAGGCGTCGCAGGTCCGCACGAAGCGGGCCGCCTTCTCGCTGGCCTTGATGTCCAGGCACCCGGCGAACTGCATCGGCTGGTTGGCGACGACGCCGACCGGCCGGCCCTCGACCCGGCCGAAGCCGGTGACGATGTTCGGCGCGTACAGCGGCTGCGTCTCGAAGAACTCGGCGTCGTCCAGGACGTGCTCGATCACCGTGTGCATGTCGTACGGCTGGTTCGCGCTGTCCGGGACGATCACGTCCAGCTCGCGGTCCTCGTCGGTGACCTCGAGGTCGGCCTCCTCGGGGAAGGCCGGCGGCTCGGAGAGGTTGTTGGACGGCAGGTACGACAGCAGCTGCTTGATGTACTCGATGGCGTCCTTCTCGTCGCCCGCCATGTGGTGGGCGACGCCGGACGTCGAGTTGTGGGTCCTGGCTCCGCCCAGCTCCTCGAAGCCGACGTCCTCGCCGGTGACGGTCTTGATGACGTCGGGCCCGGTGATGAACATGTGCGAGGTCTGGTCGACCATGACCGTGAAGTCGGTGATGGCGGGGGAGTAGACGGCCCCGCCCGCACACGGGCCGACGACCAGGCTGATCTGCGGGATGACACCCGACGCGTGGGTGTTGCGGCGGAAGATCTCGCCGTAGGCGCCGAGGGAGGCGACACCCTCCTGGATCCGGGCGCCGCCGGAGTCGTTGATGCCGATGACCGGGCAGCCGGTCTTCAGGGCGAAGTCCATGACCTTGACGATCTTCTGCCCGTAGACCTCGCCGAGGGCCCCGCCGAAGACGGTGAAGTCCTGGGAGAACACGGCGACCGGGCGGCCGTCGACGGTGCCGTAACCGGTGACGACCCCGTCCCCGTACGGCCGGTTCTTGTCGAGGCCGAAGTTGGTGGAACGGTGCCGGGCGAACTCGTCGAGTTCGACGAAGGAACCCTCGTCGAGCAGGAGATCGATCCGCTCACGGGCCGTCAGCTTGCCCTTGGCGTGCTGCTTCTCGACCGCGCGTGCGGAGCCGGCGTGCGTCGCTTCCTCGATGCGGCGCTTCAGATCCGCGAGCTTGCCCGCGGTCGTGTGAATGTCAGGCTGCTGCTCTTCCGGCTCGGACATCGGGATGTGGCTCCCTGCCTGCTCAAAAGGGGGGACGGTTACTCATCCGTAGAGTAGTGGGGTGCCTTCGTATCGGCAGTGCGGCGTTTACCACACCTAGGGTGGCTTGCATGACGCCGCGAGATGCATCAGAGCCGAACGGTAGCCGTTGGTCGGACCTGGACCGTCCGCCCCTCAACATCACCGCCCTGCGCCGGGGTCTGGTGCATGAGGGCGGGCTGTGGTCCGAGGTGGACGTGGTGCAGCGCACCGGCTCCACGAACTCCGACCTGGTCGCCCGGGCGGCCGAGGGCAGGGCCGCCGAGGGCGCGGTGCTCGTCGCCGAGGAGCAGACGGCCGGGCGCGGGCGTCTGGACCGGCAGTGGACGGCGCCTCCGCGCTCCGGCCTGTTCTTCTCCGTGCTGCTCACGCCGAGCGAGGTGCCGGTGGCGCGGTGGGGGTGGCTGCCGCTGCTCACGGGTGTCGCGGTGGCGACGGGGCTGTCGCGGGCGGCGGGGGTCGACACGGCGCTGAAGTGGCCGAACGACCTGCTGGTCACCGTGCGGGGCGAGGAGCGCAAGGCCGGGGGGATTCTGGCGGAGCGGGCGGGTGACGGCGGGGTCGTCATCGGCGTCGGCATCAACGTCACGCTGAAGGAGGCCGAGCTGCCCGTGCCCACGGCGGGGTCGCTGGGGCTGGCCGGGGCCGTGAGCACGGATCGGGATCCGTTGCTGCGGGGGGTGCTGCGGTCTCTGGAGGAGTGGTACGGGAAGTGGCGTGCGGCGGCGGGTGACGCGGGTACGTGCGGATTGCACGCGGCATATGCGGCGGGGTGCGCGACGCTCGGGAGAGAAGTGCGGGCGGAGTTGCCGGGGGATCGGGCGGTGGTGGGGGAAGCGGTTGCCGTGGACGGGGACGGGCGGTTGGTGCTGGCTACGGGGGAGGGGGTGCAGGAGCCTGTGGGTGCGGGGGACATCGTGCACCTGAGGCCTGCTTGACGGTTGCTCGGCGTTGTCGCTGGGGGCGGAGCGTTGGGCAGCCCGGCGGAGCGGGGTGCCTCCCCCAAGCTCTCGGCTTCGCTCGAGCAGGGGGTACCCCCATCGCCCACCCGTGCCGCCCCAGCGGCACGACTGCCCGCAGCTAGCGGGACCGGCGGTCCGCAGATGGCGGATTGATCAGCCCCCTCAGCCCGTCCGGCGATTGAGGACGAGGCCGTTCAGGCCGATCGGGGGTCCAGGGGGCGGAGCCCCCTGGGGACGGTGGGGCAACGCCGGGTGCCTCGGACAGGCCGGGTACCTCACCTCACCCTCCGGCTCCACCTAACGGAGTGAGCTGGCGCACACCTGCCGTAGAGTTGAGGCCGGTCGATACATGACCGTGACAGATCGGAAGGGCAGCACGCGTGACCGTCGACGACTCGGGTTCCGGCGAGGACGCGCAGGGCGCCGACTCCGGCGAGGATCCGCTCGCCCTGCGCCTCGAAGGGCTCATCCTGGGCGCCGAGCGCCGCTACACCCCGTTCCAGGCGGCCCGCAGCGCCGGCGTCTCCATGGAACTGGCCTCCCGCTTCTGGCGGGCGATGGGCTTCGCCGACATCGGGCAGGCCAAGGCGCTCACGGAGGCGGACGTCCTCGCACTGCGGCGCCTCGCCGGTCTCGTCGAGGCGGGGCTGCTGAGCGAGGCGATGGCCGTGCAGGTGGCCCGGTCCACCGGGCAGACCACCGCGCGGCTCGCCGAGTGGCAGATCGACTCCTTCCTGGAGGGGCTGACCGAGCCGCCCGAACCGGGCATGACGCGCACCGAGGTGACGTACCCGATCGTCGAGCTGCTCCTGCCCGAGCTGGAGGAGTTCCTGGTCTACGTCTGGCGGCGGCAGCTCGCCGCCTCGGCCGGACGGGTCGTGCAGGCCGCGGACGACGAGGAGATGGTGGACCGGCGGCTCGCGGTCGGCTTCGCCGATCTGGTCGGGTTCACGCGGCTGACCCGCCGGATGGAGGAGGAGGAGCTCGGCGAGCTGGTCGAGGCCTTCGAGACCACCGCCGCCGACCTGGTCGCGGCGAACGGCGGCCGGCTGATCAAGACCCTCGGGGACGAGGTGCTGTACGCCGCCGACGACGCGGGCACGGCCGCCGAGATCGCCCTGCGGCTGATCGAGACCATGGCGCACGACGAGACGATGCCGGAGCTGCGCGTCGGCATGGCGTTCGGCACGGTCACCACCCGTATGGGTGATGTCTTCGGTACGACCGTGAACCTGGCCTCCCGGCTCACCTCGATAGCTCCGAAGGACGCCGTGCTCGTCGACACCGCCTTCGCCGAGGAGCTGATCCGCACGCAGGACGCCCCCTCCTCGGAGGCGGAGGCGGCCGAGGAGGCCGCGGCGGCGGAGAAGGAGGGCGAGGAGCCGCCGACGTACCGGTTCGCGTTGCAGCCGATGTGGCAGCGGCCGGTGCGCGGGCTGGGCGTCGTCGAGCCGTGGCTGCTCACGCGGCGGGACGGCGGCTGACGGGGCCGGTCGGGGCTCTCCGGTCAGGGTTCTCACCTCGGCGGGTCCAGGCACAGGCCGATGACCGGCACGCACAGGCCCGGGTCGTGCGGTTTCTTCGGCTGCTCGGGCTCGGGCTCGGGCTCGGCCGCGGGGGCGTTCCGGTCCGGCGGTGAGGGCGTGGTCTGGGCCGGGCGTGAGGCCTTGCCGTTGCCCGTGGCCGTCGGGGCCTGGGGACGTGCCGCGTCGGCGGTGGTCGTCGGCCGGGGAGTCGCTGCCCTATCCGCCCCTCGGGTGTCGACGGGCAGGGACGCGGACGGGGCGGACGAGGCGTCGGCCGGGCCGCGGGTGCCCGGCGACGGGGGCGGGCCGCCCAGGGCGGTGGGCGACGAGGGGCTCGCCTCGGGGGTGGTGAGGGCGGTGGCGTCGGTGTTCGCGGCCTCGTCCGTGCCGGTCGTCACCGGGTCCGGGCGAGGCTCGGCCTCGACGGTGGCGACGCTGTCGGTGCCGGGGCCGGAGGTCAGGCGTACGAGGCTCAGTGCACCGGCTGCCAGGGCGAGGCCGCCGGCGGCGAGCAGGGCCTTGCGAGGGCGGGGCTTGCGGTGCCGGCCTCGTGAGCGGGGGGACACGGGGCCGGTTTCCGTCGGGTCCGGTTCGCAGGGCGTGCCTGGTTCGTACGGCGTGTTCCGCTGTGGCTTCGCCGGCGTGTTCGTGGTCGTCATGGTTCCTCCCCGGTACGCACGCGCCCCCAGTGCGCCGCGGCGGATGCACGCTATGCGCTCCCATGGGCGATCGGAGCGGAGATGGGGTGATGTCACTCGAACGGGTGGGCGGGGTGGTACCGCGGGCACCGGACGCGTCCGCTCTTTCGCGGGTGGGGCGGGGCTGCGATGATCGGAACGGTGAGGTGTTAACCGACGTTAACCGGAGGGTGTCATGAGTGAGGAACGGTTCGGGGAGTTCGTCCTGGTGCGGCGGCATGAGCAGGGGCATGTCGCGGAGCTCGTCCTCGACCGGCCCAAGGCCATGAACGCGGTGTCGACGGAGATGGCGCGGTCCATCGCCGGGGCGTGTGCGGCGCTGGGGGAGGACCGGGACGTACGGGTGGTCGTCCTGACCTCGACGCATGAGCGGGCGTTCTGTGTCGGGGCGGATCTGAAGGAGCGGAACTCGTTCAGCGACGCGGAGCTGGTGCGGCAGCGGCCGGTGGCGCGGGCGGCGTACACCGGGGTGCTGGAACTGCCCGTGCCGACGGTGGCTGCGGTGCACGGGTTCGCGCTGGGGGGCGGGTTCGAGCTGGCGCTGGCGTGTGACGTGATCGTGGCGGACCGCACGGCGGTGGTGGGGCTGCCGGAGGTGTCGGTGGGGGTGATTCCCGGGGGCGGGGGTACGCAGTTGCTGCCGCGGCGGGTGGGGGCGGCGCGGGCGGCTGAGCTGATCTTCTCGGCGCGGCGGGTGGAGGCCGTCGAGGCGGGGGAGTGGGGGCTGGTCGATCAGGTGGTGGAGGAGGGGCGGGACCGGGAGTCGGCGTTGGAGCTGGCTGCTCGGATCGCCGGGAATTCGCCTGTGGGGTTGCGGGCGGCGAAGCGGGCGTTGCGGTTGGGGCAGGGGTTGGACCTGCGGGCTGGGCTCGAGGTGGAGGATGCGGCCTGGCGGGCTGTGGCGTTTTCGGGGGACCGGGCGGAGGGGGTCGCTGCGTTCAATGAGAAGCGGCGGCCGGAGTGGCCGGGGGAGTGATCCGGGGGGGGCGGTTGTCCCGTGCTCGGCGCTGTCGCTGGGGTCGGGTGGGTCCGCAGTCCGGCGGAGCGGGGTGCCGCTTCGGGACGGGTGCCGCCCTTGGGGGCGCGATTGCCCGCAGCCAGGTCTCCCCGTTCGCCCCGTCAACAGAACCAAATGGCTGGAAACTGCCTAGCCTGGGGTGATGGGTGAGGACAGACGGCTCGTGGCTGTCGTCGCGTTGGCTCAGGGGATGGCGGCCGCACACGGGTCGCATGAGGCGTGGCGTGCGGCGGCTGTCGGGGCGTGCCGGGCGCTGGGTGGGAGCTTTGCCGCGCTGTCGGTGTGGGAGCGGGAGCTCGGGCGGTTGAAGGTCCTCGTGAACGTCGGTGAGCTGGCCGACGGGGAGGAGGAGTTCCCGGAGGACGAGTCCTACCCGGTGCACCAGTTCGCCGAGATCACCGAGTTCCTGCACGAGCGGTGGGCCGGTGGCGGGGAGCCGGACGCGTGGGTGGAGACCGCTGAGGGGCCCGCCGCCGGGCGGCGTCCCGGGTACTGCCACCAGCGCGTCGTCGCCCTGCGCCGCCGTGGCCGCGGCTGCTGCGTGGTCGCGCCCATCGTGCTGCACGGCCGGGCCTGGGGCGAGCTGTACGTCGCCCGGCCGGCCGGGGAGCCCGTCTTCGAGCGGGCCGACGCCGACTTCGCCACCGTCCTGGCCGCCGTCGTCGCCGCCGGCATCGCCCAGACCGAGCGGCTGGAGGAGGCCCGGCGCCTGGCCTTCACCGACGCGCTGACGGGACTGGCCAACCGTCGTGCCGTGGACGTACACCTGGAGCAGGCGATCGAGCGGCACCGCAGGGACGGAACCGTCGTCAGCCTCGTCGTCTGCGATCTGAACGGGCTCAAGCGCGTCAACGACACCCACGGGCACGCCGTCGGCGACCGGCTCCTGGAGCGTTTCGGCTCGGTGCTGTCGCTGTGCGGGGCCATGCTGCCGGGGGCCCTGGCGGCACGGCTCGGCGGGGACGAGTTCTGTCTCCTCGCGACCGGGCCGTCCGCCGACCAGGTGGTGAAGGCGGCCGGTGAACTGTGCCGCCGGGCGGCGGAGTTGGAGCTCGGGGACGGTGTGGCCTGCGGGGTCGCCTCCACCGAGGATCCGATCGGGCCCGTGAGCTCCGCCCGCCGGCTGTTCCGGCTCGCCGACGCGGCCCAGTACCGGGCGAAGGCCGAGCGGGCCACCCGGCCGGTCGTCGCCGGGCGGGCCGGGCCGGACGATCCCGTCGTGCGGCTCGCGGACGAGCCGTCCCAGGACGCGGGCGGTGAGCGCCGGCGGTTCCGGGGGCGGCACGCGCCCTGACGCCGGCCCCCGGGCGGTGTGACGTATCGGTAAGGGGTGAACCGGGTCCCCAGTGGTGACATCATCGAATTCACTGCGTACGCTCCTGAATATGGATATGCACACTGTGGTGGTGGGGGCGTCCGGGGTGACCGCGTCCGACGTGCTCGCCGTGGCGCGCGGCGGCGCCCGCGTCCAGCTCTCCGAGGAGGCGGTGGCCGCCCTCGCCGCGGCCCGCGAGATCGTGGACGCGCTGGCGGCCAAGCCCGACCCCGTGTACGGCGTGAGCACCGGCTTCGGGGCCCTGGCGACCCGGCACATCAGCCCGGAGCTGCGCGCACAGCTCCAGCGCAACATCGTCCGCTCGCACGCCGCGGGCATGGGGCCGAGGGTGGAGCGGGACGTCGTACGCGCCCTGATGTTCCTGCGGCTGAAGACCGTCTGCTCCGGCCGCACCGGTGTACGGCCCGAGGTCGCGCAGACCATGGCCGATCTCCTCAACGCCGGTATCACCCCGGTCGTCCACGAGTACGGCTCCCTCGGGTGTTCCGGCGACCTCGCACCGCTGTCCCACTGCGCGCTCACGCTCATGGGGGAGGGGGACGCCGAGGGCCCCGACGGTGTCGTGCGCCCGGCCGCCGAACTCCTCGCCGCGCACGGCCTCCAGCCGGTCGAACTGCGCGAGAAGGAAGGCCTCGCCCTCCTCAACGGCACCGACGGCATGCTCGGCATGCTGGTCATGGCCCTGGCCGACCTGGACGCGCTCTACACGTCCGCCGACGTCACGGCCGCCCTGTCGCTGGAGGCCCTGCTCGGCACCGACAAGGTCCTCGCCCCCGAACTGCACGCCATCCGGCCGCATCCGGGACAGGCCGCCAGCGCCGCCAACATGCTGGCCGTGCTGAAGGGTTCGGGCCTGACCGGCCATCACCAGGACGACGCCCCGCGCGTCCAGGACGCCTACTCGGTGCGCTGCGCCCCGCAGGTCGCCGGTGCCGGACGCGACACCATGGCCCACGCCCGGCTCGTCGCCGACCGGGAGCTGGCCTCCGCCGTCGACAACCCGGTCGTGCTGCCCGACGGACGCGTGGAGTCCAACGGCAACTTCCACGGGGCGCCGGTCGCTTATGTCCTGGACTTCCTCGCCGTCGCCGTCGCCGACCTCGGCTCGATCGCCGAGCGGCGCACGGACCGGCTGCTGGACAAGAACCGCAGCCACGGCCTGCCGCCGTTCCTCGCCGACGACGCCGGTGTGGACTCGGGCCTGATGATCGCTCAGTACACCCAGGCCGCGCTGGTGAGCGAGCTGAAGCGGCTCGCCGTACCGGCGTCCGCCGACTCGATCCCGTCCTCCGCCATGCAGGAGGACCACGTCTCGATGGGCTGGTCGGCGGCGCGCAAGCTGCGCACGGCCGTCGACAACCTCACCCGGGTCCTGGCCGTCGAGCTGTACGCCGCCACGCGCGCGATCGAACTGCGCGAGGGGCTGACCCCGGCGCCCGCGACGCGGGCGGTCATCGACGCCCTGCGGGAAGCGGGAGTTCAAGGCCCGGGACCGGACCGGTTCCTGGCGCCCGACCTGGCCGCGGCGGAGGCGTTCGTGCGCGACGGGCGGCTGTTGACCGCGGTGGAGACGGTCACCGGCCCGCTTCAGTAAGACGGTTCACCGGCCCGCTTCGGTAGACGGCGCTTCAGTAAGAGAAGGGCCGCGTTTCGGTGAGAGAAGGCCCGCCGGGGCCCTGCCGCGGGGCAGGGCCCCGGCCGCGTGACGTCAGAAGCCGAGCCGTTCCCGGCGGACCGAGTACGCGACGAAGCCCGCCCCCAGCGTGAGGAAGAGCGTGCCGCCGATGACGTACGGCGTGCTGTCGAAGCTGCCCGTGTCGGCGAGGCGGGCGCCGGTGCCGGTGACGGAGTCGCCCGCGGTCGTGGCCGCGATCCGCGCCTGCTGCGCGACCTGCGGTGACGGGCTCGACGCGACCGCGTCTCTCACCGGGGAGTCCGACGTCGCGTTGGCGGACGGGACGAACCACAGGGCGCCCAGCAGGGTCGCCGCGGCAGTGGCGGTCAGCAACGGACGGCGAGCGGATGACACGGAATATCGATCCCCTTGTGGCGCTGGCGAATTGGCCGTGTGGAGCGATGTTAGTGAAAGTCGCGGGTCACGGGAAAGTCACGGGAGGTCCTCGACGTACGCTCGCGCCATGAGCACTCCAGAGACATCACGTTTTGTCCGGCTTCGGGTGGAGCTCGTTCTCGAAGTCGAGGACGCGGACGGGATCACCAAGGCCGCGCTGCGCCGGATCGCCGACGACGGTGAGATGCCGGCGGCGGAACGGGTCCACGCCGAGAGCGCTGTGACGGAAGACACTGCGGAGGCCCTCGCGTACCTCGTGGACCCGTTCGACCTGGTCAGTCAGGTGCCGGGGGTGGAGCTCCAGCAGGCCTCCTGGAGCAGCGAGCGGATCGACTACGACCCCGATTCGCCGGAGTGGGACCTCGACGAGGATGATGGCGACGACGACAGCGACAGCTGAGGCGGTTGGGAAAAGAGTGACCCCTGGCGGCAACCGTCGTCCGGGGTCTCTGCGTCTCATGCGGCGCACCGGCCTCGTCGGCACCGTCCGCGCTCGTGCGCCGCGGACGGTCGCGGACGTGGTGATCCCCACACGTGCGTGACCTGGGGAACCGGACGAACCGGTCGTAGCGTTGAAAGTTCTCGGCGAGGACTCGCTCGTTCTGACGGGGGCACTTGGACTTTGACGGGGACATTCGGGGTTTTGGGGAAATCAGCAACGATGGAGAAGCGTGTGATGACGGTCAGCAAGCGGCGCAGGGGCCTGACGGTCGCGTCCGCACTGCTCGGCGGAGTGCTGGTGCTCTCGGCCTGTTCCGGCGGCGGCGACAGCGCCTCCGGGGGCGGCGGCGACAGCTCCCAGTCCAAGGTCGACGAGGCCGCGGCCAAGAAGGCCTCCGAGGCGCAGATCAAGATCACGCCCGAGGACGGCTCCGACAACGCCTCCATCAACAACTCCGCCGCCGTCACCGTGAGCAAGGGCACGCTCACGAGCGTCAAGATGACGACGTCCGACGGCACGGAGGTCAGCGGCGAGATATCCGCCGACAAGACCAGCTGGAAGCCCAGCACGCAGCTGGAGCGCTCCACCACCTACAAGCTGGCGGCGGAGGCGAAGGACTCCGAGGGCCGCGTCGCCCACGAGAACGCCTCGTTCACCACGGTCTCCCCGGCCAACAGCTTCATCGGCACCTTCACTCCGGACGACGGCGCCACCGTCGGCGTCGGAATGCCGGTCTCGATCAACTTCGACAAGGCGATCACCAACAAGGCCGCCGTCCAGAAGGGCATCAAGGTCAGCACGACCAGCGGCCAGGAGGTCGCCTGCCACTGGTTCAACGCCAACCGCATGGACTGCCGCCCCGAGGACTACTGGAAGGAAGGCTCCACCGTCACGCTGAAGCTCGCGCTCGACGGTGTCCAGGGTGCCGAGGGTGTCTACGGCGTCCAGCAGAAGACGGTCACGTTCAAGATCGGCCGCAACCAGGTCTCGTACGTCGACGCGAAGACCAAGCAGATGAAGATCACGCAGGACGGCAAGGTCGTCCGGACGATCCCGATCTCCGCCGGCTCGCCGGAGAACAAGACCTACGAGGGCGTCATGGTGATGTCCGAGAAGTTCAAGGAGACGCGCATGAACGGCGCGACCGTGGGCTTCACGGACGACGACGGCAAGGGTGAGTACGACATCAAGGACGTGCCGCACGCCATCCGCCTGTCCAGCTCCGGCACCTTCATCCACGGCAACTACTGGGGCGCGAAGTCCATCTTCGGCAACGTGAACACGAGCCACGGCTGCGTCGGTCTCCAGGACGCGAAGGGCGCCGACAACCCGAACACCCCGGGCGCGTGGTTCTACAACAACTCGATGATCGGTGACGTGGTGGTCGTCGAGAACACCGGCGACAAGACCATCGCGCCGGACAACGGGCTCAACGGATGGAACATGAGCTGGGCCGACTGGAAGGCCGGTTCGGAGCTCTGACGACCCCGTAGCCGCACGCAGCGAGCCGTCGCTCTGCCCCCGTTTTCCGGGGCGGGCGGCGGCTTCCTGCTTCTCCCCGCCACTTTTGTCAAGGAGAACACGCGTGCTCAAGCGTCCTGCCCTGTAACGGAGTTCCGGCAGCCGTGTAACAGCCTGCCGACGGATCTCTTACCGTCCTCTCATCTCTTGAGTGCCTGATCACCCCTCGGCATACTGCGTGTTCCGGGGGGTGTACGCCCATGCGTACGAGACCACCCCCGGCCGGGTGAACGGGGAATTCGCCCGGTACTTCTGCAAGGGGGAAACTTGCGCAGACAAGTGAAAAGGGCGTGCGCGGCCACGGTCGCCACAGCGGCAGCCGTGGCCCTGGCGGCGGGAATGACCAGCCCGGCGTCGGCGAACGGCGAGCAGACGACCGCAGCCACGAAGCAGGCGTCGGTCACCGCCAAGCAGCGCATCACGCTGATCACCGGTGACCGGGTCGTCCTGGACGCCAAGGGCCGGGTCATCGGCCTGGAGCGGGCCAAGGGACGCGAGGACATTCCCGTCCAGGTCCGCAAGCTCGACGGCCACACGCTCGTGATCCCGGCCGACGCGGCCCGTCTGGTCGCCACCGGCAAGCTCGACCAGCGGCTCTTCGACGTCACCGAGCTCAACAGGTCCGCGACCCGCAAGGCCCAGAAGAAGGGCCTGAAGGTCATCGTCGGCTACCAGGGCAGCGCCGCGGCCACCAAGGCCGACGTCCGCGACGCGGGCCGGCTGAGCCACTCTCTGAAGTCCGTGAACGCGGACGCCGTGCAGACGCCGCAGGAGGACGCGCCCGAGCTGTGGGACGCGGTCACCAACGGCGACAAGACCGCCTCCGGCATCGCGCACGTCTGGCTCGACGGCGTCCGCAAGGCCAGCCTCGACAAGTCCGTCCCGCAGATCGGTGCCCCCAAGGCCTGGGCGGCCGGCTACGACGGCAAGGGCGTGAAGATCGCCGTCCTGGACACCGGTGTCGACGCCACCCACGCCGACCTCAAGGGCCAGGTGATCGGCGCCAAGAACTTCACCACCTCGCCCGACACCACCGACAAGGTCGGACACGGCACGCACGTCGCCTCCATCGCGGCCGGCACCGGCGCGAAGTCCGGCGGCAAGTACAAGGGTGTCGCGCCCGGCGCGAAGATCCTCAACGGCAAGGTGCTCGACGACGGCGGCTACGGCAGCGACTCCGAGGTCCTCGCCGGCATCGAGTGGGCCGCCGCGCAGGGCGCCGACGTCGTCAACATGAGCCTGGGCGGCGGCGACACGCCCGCGATCGACCCGCTGGAAGCGGCGGTGAACAAGCTGTCCGAGGAGAAGGGCATCCTGTTCGCCATCGCGGCCGGCAACGAGGGCGACTTCGGCGAGCAGACCATCGGCTCCCCGGGCAGCGCCGCCGCGGCCCTGACCGTCGGCGCGGTCGACGACAAGGACGTGCTGGCCGACTTCTCCAGCCGTGGCCCCGGCATGGACGGCGCCCTCAAGCCCGACGTGACCGCGCCCGGCGTGGACATCACCGCGGCCTCCGCCCCGGGCAACCAGATAGCCGCCGAGGTCGGCGAGAAGCCGGCCGGCTACATGACGATCTCCGGCACGTCGATGGCGACCCCGCACGTCGCGGGCGCCGCGGCACTGCTCAAGCAGCAGCACCCGGCCTGGAAGTACGCCGAGCTGAAGGGCGCCCTCACGGGCTCCACGAAGGGCGGCAAGTACACGCCGTTCCAGCAGGGTACGGGCCGTATCCAGGTCGACAAGGCCATCAAGCAGTCCGTGATCGGCGACCCGGCGTCCGTGAGCTTCGGCGTCCAGCAGTGGCCGCACACCGACGACAAGCCGGTCAGCAAGGAACTGACGTACCGCAACCTCGGTACGAAGGACGTCACGCTGAAGCTGACGTCGACCGCCACCAACCCGAAGGGCCAGGCCGCTCCGGCCGGCTTCTTCAAGCTCGGTGCCACCTCGGTGACCGTCCCGGCCGGCGGCAAGGCCTCCGTCCCGTTCACCGTGAACACCAAGCTGGGCGGCACGGTCGACGGCGCCTACTCGTCGTACGTGACGGCGACGGGCGGCGGCCAGACCGTCCGCACGGCCGCCGCGGTGCAGCGCGAGGTCGAGTCGTACGACGTCACGCTGAAGTTCCTCGACCGTGACGGCAAGCCCGCCAAGAACTACAGCGCCGACCTGGCCGCCGTCTCGGGCCTGGGCAAGGGCAAGTTCTTCTCGCCGTACGACGCGGACGGCACCGTCACCACCCGTGTGCCCAAGGGCGGTTACGTCCTCAACACGAACGTCTACGCGGGCGACGACCCGGAGAAGTTCCAGGGTGCCGACTGGCTGGCCCAGCCCAAGATGAACGTCACCAAGAACACGACGGTCACCGTGGACGCCCGCAAGGCCAAGCCGGTGAACATCACCGTGCCGGACAAGGCCGCCAAGTCGGAGTTCGCCTATGCCGACTACACGGTGGAGACGAAGGACAGCAGCTACGGCTTCGGCTGGATGCTCGACTCCTTCGCCGACCTGCGCACCGCGCACGTCGGCCCGCAGATCACCGACGGTTCGGTGACCCAGCAGTGGGACGGCCACTGGACCAAGGGTGACAAGGAGCAGTACGACGTCACCGGCGGCGGCAAGGTCAAGCAGCTCGCCACCGGCTACACCAAGCACTACAAGGCGAGCGAGCTCGCCACGGTGAAGGCGGGCCTCGGCGCTGCGGCGAAGGGCAAGAAGGGCTCGATCAGCGCCGTGGGCTGGATGCCCTGGAGCAGCGGAGCCACCTCGATCGGCATCGAGCAGTCTCTGCCCGGCACGCGGACGCTGCACCTGTCCACCGCGGGCGGCGTGCAGTGGGACCTCGAGTTCGCCCAGTACGGCGGTGTCGACGCGGACGGCTTCCCGATCGACGAGGCCGGCTACACGCTGGGCACGCAGAAGTTCGCCGCCGGCAAGACCTACTCGAAGACCGTCAACACGGCCGTCTTCGGGCCGCGGATCAACGCCGATTTCGGCCTCTTCCGTGAGGGCAACCAGCTCTACGGCTCCCTGCCGCTGTTCGCGGACGGCAAGGGCAACGCGGGCTACTCGACCTTCTCCGCGGTCGACACGACGCTCTACCGCAACGGCAAGAAGGTCGGCAGCAACAACGACCCGCTGTTCGGCGAGAAGCAGTTCAAGGTCCCGGCCGGTGACGCCGAGTACAAGCTGACGACGTCGGTCAAGCGCAGCGTCAAGGTCGCGGCGGCCTCCACCCGCATCGACGCCAGCTGGACGTTCCGCTCCAAGAAGACCGACGGCCTCAAGCAGCTGCCCGCCTCCACGGCCCGCTTCAACGCGGCCACGGGGCTGGACAGCAAGGTCCCGGCCGGCAAGACGGTCAGCGTCCCGGTCACCGTCGAGGGCGCGGCCAAGGGCAGCAACCTGAAGTCGCTGGCGGTGTACGTCTCGTACGACTACGGCAAGACCTGGAAGAAGCTGACCGTCAAGAAGGGCAAGGTCAGCTTCAAGAACCCGGCGAAGGGGAAGGCCATCTCCTTCCACGCCAAGATCGCCGACAAGAAGGGCAACAAGTCGACGGTCTCGATCTACAACGCCTACTACGGCAAGTAGGCCGTAGGGCACGTCCGTCACGGGCCCGTCGGGAGCTTCGGCTCCCGACGGGCCCCGCCGCATCAGGAGGGCCTCGTATGACTGCCGCAGTGACCGCCATGATCACCGCCGTCGTGGGCGTCCTCGGCACGCTCTTCGCGCCGGTGCTCAGCCAGCGGCTGACCGTACGGCAGCGGGAGGAGGAGACCCGGGCCGGCGAGGAGCGGCGGCGGTTCGAGGAGCGCAGGGACACGTACACGGCGATGAACCGGGCCTCACGCCAGTTCCACACCCTCCTGAAGGACGCCCTGCACCGCCTGCGCGACGAGGTCTACGGCGACGCCGAACGCGACCAGCTGGAAGAGACACGGCGCGACTACCGGGACCGGTACGCGCAGGCCCAGATGATCGTCCCCGAGCGCATCCTGGAGGCCTCACGGTCGGTGAACGAGGTCCTCGCGGGCATCGACGCGGCGGTCAAGCGGTTCGATCGTGGCGTGGCCCGGGACGGCGAGAGCGCCGAGGGCGCCCTCCTCGAACTGAAGGAGGCCGAGCCGCGGCTGTCCGCGATGCGCAGACTGATGCGGGAGGATCTCGGCGTCGCCGAGTGAGGCGGAGACGTCGCTCACTCCGACTGCGTCGAAGCCCTGGTGCCCGAGCGAGCCGCGTCCGCCCCCCAGCTCGCCAGCAGCCGCAGCGCCTCCGCCGACGCGGAGCCCGGTTCCGCGTGGTACGTGAGCAGGGACTGCTCGGCGTCGTCGACCAGGCGGAACGTCTCGAAGGACAGGGTCAGGTCGCCGACCAGCGGGTGCCGCATCCGCTTGACGCCGTAGCTCTTCTCCTTGACGTCGTGCGCGGCCCACAGCCGGCGGAACTCCTCGCTCTTCACGGAGAGTTCGCCCACCAGGCCGGACAGCCGCGGGTCGTCCGGATGGCAGCCCGCGTCCATGCGCAGATAGCCGACGATGTCGGACGCCTTCTGGTCCCACTCGACGAACAGCTCGCGGTAGTCGGGCCTGAGGAACACCAGCCGCGCCCAGTTCCGCTCGGGCGCCGGCAGCTCCGCCCAGTCGCCGAAGAGGGCCGCGGCCATCCGGTTCCAGGCCAGGATGTCCGAGCGGCGCCCGACGACGTACGCCGGGACGGTGTCGATCGAGTCCAGCAGGTGCCGCAACGCCGGCCGTACCTGCTGGGTGCGCGCCGCCTGCTTCTTCTTGTGCTGCTTCGGCTTCGCCAGGTGCATCAGGTGGGCGTGCTCGGCGCCGGTCAGCCGCAGGGCGCGCGCGATCGCGTCCAGCACCTCCGCCGAGACGTTGCGCCCGTTGCCCTGCTCCAGCCGTGTGTAGTACGCCACGGACACCCCGGCCAGCTGAGCCAGCTCCTCACGGCGCAGCCCCGGCACCCGACGCCGCCCGAAGTCGGGCAGCCCCACGTCCTCCGGCTTCAGCCGGGCACGCCGGGTGCGCAGGAACTCACTGAGTTCGGCACGCCGGTCCAGGCCCCCGCCGGTCTGAGGTGCGGGCTCCTGTGCGGGTTCGGGCTGTTCGTCCATGCCGTCCAGTATTCACGGTCGTACGTACACGAGCCTGACCCCGCCAGTGGTACGCACGCTGTGCGTACGCAAAAGCGTGGTCTGGGTAAACACGCGCGGGTTTGGCACGGTGGTGATCGTGCCCGGTCGGAACATCAGAAGGCAGCCGGGCACGGAACCTCGCTAGGAGAACCCCCGGCATGACCACTGTTGCTGCGTACGCCGCCCCCGCGCCCAAGGCTCCCCTGGAGCGCACCACCATCGAGCGCCGCGAGGTCGGCGAGTTCGACGTCCTGATCGACATCAGGTTCGCCGGTATCTGCCACTCCGACATCCACCAGGCCCGCGAGGGCTGGGGCGAGGGCATCTTCCCGATGGTCCCCGGCCACGAGATCGCCGGTGTCGTCTCCGAGGTCGGTCCGGGCGTCACGAAGTTCGCCGTCGGCGACCGCGTGGGCGTCGGCTGCATGGTCGACTCCTGCCGCGAGTGCGAGAACTGCAAGGCCGGGCGCGAGCAGTACTGCGTCCAGGGCAACGTCCCGACGTACAACGGCATAGGCAAGGACGGCGAGCCCACCTACGGTGGCTACTCGCAGAAGGTCGTCGTCGACGAGAACTTCGTCGTCCGCGTCCCCGACGGCCTCTCCCTCGACGTCGCCGCGCCGCTGCTGTGCGCGGGCATCACCCTCTACTCCCCGCTCAAGCGCTTCGGCGCCGGCCCCGGCAAGAAGGTCGCGATCGTCGGCCTGGGCGGCCTCGGCCACATGGGCGTGAAGATCGCGCACGCGCTGGGCGCCGAGGTGACCGTGCTGTCGCAGTCCCTGCGCAAGCAGGAGGACGGCCTGAAGCTGGGCGCGGACCACTACTACGCCACCAGCGACCCGAAGACCTTCGAGGAGCTGGCCGGCACCTTCGACCTGATCGTCTCCACGGTCTCGGCGCCGCTGGACTTCAACGCCTACCTCTCGCTGCTGAAGACCGAGGGCACGCTGGCCAACGTCGGCGCCCCCGAGGAGCCCATCGCCCTCAACCTCTTCTCGGTGATCGGCGGTGGCAAGAGCCTCGCCGGTTCCATGATCGGCGGCATCGCGGAGACCCAGGAGATGCTGGACTTCTGCGCCGAGCACGGCCTCGGCGCCGAGATCGAGCTGATCCGCGGTGACCAGATCAACGAGGCGTACGAGCGCGTGGTCGCCAGCGACGTGCGCTACCGGTTCGTGATCGACACGGCGACGATCTGATCCGTATCGCGCAGTGAGGCAGGGCCCCGGCCGTGTGCCGGGGCCCTGGGCTTGTGCGGACACCCCCTAGCGTCGTCCGAGCAGCCACAGCAGATACGGCCCGCCCACGAGCGAGGTGAGCGCGCCGACCGGGATCTCCAGCGGCGGCAGCAGCGTACGGGCCACCAGGTCGGCGCCGACCAGCACGACGGCCCCTGTCAGCGCCGAGGAGAGCAGCGGGAGGTGCGGCGTACGTGTGAGCCGTCTCGCCAGCTGTGGAGCGGTCAGCGCGATGAAACCGATCGGGCCGGCCGCGCCGGTCGCCGTCGCCGCGAGCACGACACCCGCGGAGCCTTCGGAGGCGCCGATGACCTGGTTGCGCGAACCGTCACCCTGCTTGCCGCTTCCGCTGCCGCCGCCCGGCGAGGAGCAGCCGGCCAGCAGCCCTCCGGCGACGGCCAGGGCCAGAGCGGCTCTCGATCCCACTGCACGCACAGGCACTCCGATCAGAAAACTAAGGTCAGCCTTACCTTAGTTCGTGCGGGAGTAGGGTGGGTCGGGAGGGGAGGCACACCATGACCGTGCAGCTGAACCACACGATCGTTGCCGCGCGCGACAAGCGCCTATCGGCCCGGTTCCTCGCCGACATCCTCGGGCTGGACGTGAGCCCGCCCTACGGCCCGTTCCTGCCGGTCGAGATCTCCAACGGCGTGACGCTCGACTACATGGACAGCCCCGGCGCCATCACGCCGCAGCACTACGCCTTCCTCGTCTCGGAGGACGAGTTCGACCAGATCTTCGCCCGGATCCAAAAGGCCGGTCTGACGTACTGGGCGGATCCGTTCCACAGCCGTCCCGGCGAGATCAACCACAACGACGGCGGCCGCGGCGCGTACTTCGACGACCCCGACGGCCACCGCCTGGAGATCATCACCCGGCCGTACGGCAGCGGCGGCTGACCTTCCGGGCCGGTACGGCCACATGCCGGTTACGGCTGCATGCCGGTGGGGCCCTTGGTCAGCGGCCCCTGGTCAGGAGTCTTGTCCAGTGGTCCCTGGTCGGGGGGCTCCTGGCCGCCCATGTCGAGGCGGAACGGCGGGTACCGGTCGGTCATCAGGGCGGCGTAGGCGGTCACCCGGGCGCACCAGCGGGCGAGGCCGATCAGAAAGTCGAAGAGGTGCCGCGGATAGCGGGCGGTGAACAGCAGGACGACCACCGCGACCAGGGAGAGGAACGGCACCAGCCCACTGCCACCCCGCCAGCCGTCCCCGTCGTCCCGGCCCCAGCCCCAGCCGCCGCCCACGAACATCGCGACGACGATGTACTGCGGGATCGCCAGCAGCCACCACTTGACCAGGACCAGGCCGCGAGAGAGCCGCTCGGGATAGGAGACGTCGAAGTGGGCCGGGTAGTCCGGCACGTCGGCGAGGGTGAACGGCGGGTACCGGTCGGTGCCGAGCGCGGTGTGGGCGTAGTAGCTGACCCGCCAGTTCCACCGCAGGACGCCGACGTTGAAGTCGAAGAGGGGCCGGGGATACCGGGCGGTGAACAGGATGGCGAAGAACGCGACGACGCTCACGAGGACGAACCCGATCCACAGGAAGAACAGCACGATGTAGTGCGGGACGGCGAGCAGCCACTTCACCAGCCACAGCCATCGGGACAACCGGGCGTCGATGGAGGCTTCGAGGCGTACGGGTGACGCTGTGACAGGAACCATGGGGCAGACTCCCTTCGCCTGCAGGCTCGCAAGCGAGGGGGAGTCCCGCGACCTGGGCGGGGCCGTTCGCGCGTCCGGGACCGTCCGCGATCGTTCGCGCGTCCGCGACCGTTACGACGGAACGGGGGCGGCGCTGTCCGGCTCGTCGCTGCCGTCCGGGTCCTGCGGCGGATCGATGAGCTGTTCGCGCACGTAGTTCCAGACCACCGCGATCAGCGCGGCGACCGGGACGGCCAGCAGACTGCCCACGATGCCGGCCAGACTGCCGCCCAGCGTCACCGCCAGCAACACCACGGCGGCGTGCAGGCCGAGCCCACGGCTCTGGATCATGGGCTGGAACACGTTGCCCTCGAGCTGCTGCACCACGACGATGATGGCCAGCACGATCAGCGCGTCCGTCAGGCCGTTGGAGACGAGTGCGATCAGGACCGCGACGAAGCCGGCGAACAGGGCGCCGATGATCGGCACGAACGCGGAGACGAAGGTGAGCACCGCCAGCGGGAGCACCAGCGGTACGCCCAGGATCCACAGGCCCAGTCCGATCAGCACGGCGTCGAGCAGGCCGACGGCCGCCTGGGACCGTACGAAGGAACCCAGCGTGTTCCAGCCGCGCTCGAACACGGTCGGGACGTCGGCGGAGAGCCGGCCGGGCAGCTGGCGGGACAGCCACGGCAGGAACCGCGGGCCGTCCTTGAGGAAGAAGAACATCAGGAAGAGGGCGAGAACGGTGGTGACCAAGCCGTTCACCACGGTGCTCACGCCCGTGACGACAGCGCCGACCATGCTGCCGAGGCCCTCCTGAGCGCGGGCGACCGCGGTGTCGAAGGCCTTGTTGATCTGGGCGTCACCGATGTTCAACGGCGGCCCGGCGGCCCACTCGCGCAGCCTCTGGATGCCCTCGACCACGCCGTCGGTCAGCTGACCGGACTGGGACGCCACCGGCACGGCGATCAGCGCCACGACACCCGCGGAGACCAGCAGGAACAGCACGGTCACGACCGACGCGGCGAGCGCGGGCGGCCACCCGCGACGACGCAGCAAACGGGCCATGGGCCAGGTCAGTGTGGTCAGCAGCAGCCCGACCACGAGCGGCCAGACCACCGACCACATCCGGCCCAGCAGCCACAGCGCCACCGCCGCCATGGTCAGCACCAGCAGCAACTCTGCGGAGACGCGTGCCGATATCCGCAGCGCGTCACGGGTCTTCGTGGAACTCAAGGGCGCAGTCACGGAGGCACCTTATTGCCCCTGCACCCACTGGGTTCCAGTGGTGCCCTGTTCAAGCCCCGCGTGACTCCTCACATGCCCAGTCCGCTGCTTCGGTCACGTACTTGGCGACGTAGACCGCCACTGCAACCCCTGGCGCCGGGCTGTCGGAACGGCGTCCTTCAAGGCGCGCGACGGCCCGAGCAGGAGGCTCGTCGCGAGGCCGCTCCGGTGCGGTGCCGCGCCGACCACGCGCAGTTCCCGCTGGTCACAGGCCAGCAGGGTGGCTGGAGAGCCAGGCGGCGTGCCGGTAGCGGAGCTGGTCTCGCTCGGCAGGCGTGGTGAGGATGACGTCTGCGCCGCCGTCGTACGGAGGGTGGATGCGTCGAAGTCCCGTGTCCGTGATGAACACCTCCACGAGCGTCTCGTCGGCGACGGCGCGTAGCAGGTCATCGGCGCAGCCGTGCCGCCACCGGCGCCCATCGGCGTAGAGGCGCGTGTGGGTGTGGAACTCCGCCAGCAGTGTCGGTGTGACGCCAGTGCTCACCCGTCGGCCTTGGCCACGCCGATCGGGCAGGACACGCCCGTACCGCCGATGCCGCAGTAACCCGCCGGGTTCTTGTCCAGGTACTGCTGGTGGTAGCCCTCCGCCGGGTAGAACGGGCGGCCCTCCGCCGGGACGATCTCCGTGGTGATGTCGCCGTAGCCGGAAGAGGTGAGGACCTTCTGGTAGGAGTCGCGGGAGGACTTGGCGGTGGCGGCCTGCTCGGGGGTGTGGGTGTAGATCGCCGAGCGGTACTGCGTGCCCACGTCGTTGCCCTGGCGGAAGCCCTGCGTGGGGTCGTGGGACTCCCAGAACGTCTTCAGGAGGCCCTCGTACGAGATCAGCTTCGGGTCGTAGACCACGCGGACGACCTCCGTGTGGCCGGTCAGGCCCGAGCAGACCTCCTCGTACGTGGGGTTCTCCGTGTAACCGCCCTGGTAGCCGGCCAGGGTCGTCCACACCCCTGCCGGGAGCTGCCAGAACTTGCGCTCCGCGCCCCAGAAGCAGCCCAGGCCGAAATCGGCGGTCTCCAGACCCTCGGGGTACGGGCCGAGCAGCGGGTTGCCGAGCACGGTGTGCCGGTCGGGGACCGTGAACGCCGGCTCCGGGCGACCGGGCAGCGCCTGCTCGGGAGTCGGCAGCTGGGGCGTACGGCTGTGCAGGAACATGCGGTCTCCAATCGACGCGACACCCACGCGGGGCGACGCCACGTTCAACGTGTGGGGGGCCGGGGGAATTCCGGCCGGGGCCCGTGCCCAGGGGTGGTCGGAGCCCGCACGTCGCGCGGTGGGAAGCGGCGGGCGGCCGGAGCCGGCGTCAGTGCGGCAGGCTCGCCGGGTTGCCGCCGTTCGCCTCGTAGCCTGCCACCGCCAGGGCCCGGTACACCGCGAACTCCGCCGCCGGGTCGGCGGACAGGGTCCAGGGGAGGGCGCCGACATGGCCGTCGATGTGCACCAGCTGGTTCATGGCCTCCGACCAGCGCTCGCCGCGGACCAGGAAGAAGACCAGCATGTGCCGCACATGCGCCAGCATCGGGTCGTCGGAGCGGGCCGAATGCACCGCGTGCAGCGCGCCGTGGACCGCCTTCGTGACGACCTCGGTCTGCCAGAAGCTGCTGACCAGGGTCACCTCGGGGAGGTGCTCGAACACCGCGAACAGGGGCATCGCCGCCAGGAGGGAGCCCTTGGGCGCGCGGGCCGCCGCGGCCTCCGCGAACTCGTACGCCAGCTCACGCGAGCCGTGCCACTTCTCGCACCAGTAGTGCAGCGCGGCCAGGTGCGCTCCCATGTGGGCCGGGGCGCGGTCCAGGATCTTCAGCCAGACCTGCTCGAAGTCCTTCTGGGAGTAGGCGAGTCCCCGGGCCACCGACAGCTCCACGATGTAGGGGATCGGGTCGCCGGGGGCCAGCAGCGCCGCCTCGCCGCACGCCGTCCTCGCCTCCTCCATGATGATCCGGAACTCGTCCGTCCCGGGCGTCGCCGTCCGCCACGCCTGCTGCACCAGGAACTCGGCGTGCACCGCGGCCCCGCCCGCGTCCTTGGGCGCCTCGGCCCGCCACACCCGCAGCCACTGCCCGCCCGGCGCCTCGCTCCCCCCGCCGGGCCGCTGAGAGAGCTCCAGCGAGGCCGCACCCGCGAAGGCCTGCACACGCTGCCAGCGCCGCTCGCCCTCCGTCTCCGTGCCGGCGAGGAGTTGCTGTGCCGCGCGGAAGTCCTGCGTGCGCTGCACCACGTCCAGGACGTCCAGCAGGTCCTGGTCGGGGCCGGGCATGCGGATGTCCAGCTCCTCCTCGCGGACGAAGCCGTAGTTCGCCGGGTCCGCCGCGTCCGGGTGGTCGGGCGAGACCAGCCCGATCGCGCCCCCGCGCCTGCGCCGCAGGAAGGGAAGCAGCACGAAGCCCAGCATGACCAGTGCGATCAGGACCCAGAGAATCTCCATGCAACAAGCGAACCAGACCGCGCCGACAATTGGCCAACCTGATCCGTGAACCTGTGGAAAACCCGGCTCCAGGGCCCGTGTCGCCTCGTCCCCCGGCACTCATCGCGTCGGCGCACTACCCTCGGTCCCCATGAGCGACAGGCATATCAGTCAGCACTTCGAGACGCTCGCGATCCACGCGGGCAACACCGCCGATCCCCTGACGGGCGCGGTCGTCCCGCCGATCTACCAGGTGTCGACCTACAAGCAGGACGGCGTCGGCGGTCTGCGCGGCGGCTACGAGTACAGCCGCAGCGCCAACCCGACCAGGACCGCGCTGGAGGAGAACCTCGCCGCCCTGGAGGGCGGCCGCCGCGGTCTCGCGTTCGCGTCCGGGCTGGCGGCCGAGGACTGCCTGCTGCGTACGCTGCTCAGCCCCGACGACCACGTGGTCATCCCCAACGACGCCTACGGCGGCACGTTCCGCCTGTTCGCCAAGGTCGTCGCCCGCTGGGGCGTTCAGTGGTCGGTCGCCGACACGAGCGACCCGGCCGCCGTACGGGCCGCCATCACCCCGAAGACCAAGGCGGTGTGGGTGGAGACCCCCTCCAACCCGCTCCTCGGCATCACGGACATCGCCGCCCTCGCCCAGGTCACCCGGGACGCGGGCGCCCGTCTCGTCGTCGACAACACCTTCGCCACGCCCTACCTCCAGCAGCCGCTGGCGCTCGGCGCGGACGTCGTCGTGCACTCGCTGACCAAGTACATGGGCGGCCACTCGGACGTCGTCGGCGGTGCGCTGATCACGGACGACCCGGACCTGGGTGAGGAGCTGGCCTTCCACCAGAACGCGATGGGCGCGGTCGCCGGGCCCTTCGACTCCTGGCTGGTGCTGCGCGGCACCAAGACGCTCGCGGTGCGCATGGACCGGCACAGCGAGAACGCCGCCAAGGTCGCCGACATGCTCACCCGGCACGCGCGCGTGACGAGCGTGCTGTACCCGGGCCTGCCGGAGCACCCCGGCCACGAGGTCGCCGCCAAGCAGATGAGGTCGTTCGGCGGCATGGTCTCCTTCCGCGTGGCGGGCGGCGAGGAGGCGGCCGTCGAGATCTGCAACCGCGCCAAGGTCTTCACGCTGGGCGAGTCCCTGGGCGGCGTCGAGTCGCTGATCGAGCACCCCGGCCGGATGACGCACGCCTCCGCGGCCGGCTCGCTCCTGGAGGTGCCCGGCGACCTGGTGCGGCTGTCCGTCGGCATCGAGAACGCCGACGATCTGCTGGAAGACCTCCAGCAGGCGCTCGGCTAGGACACCCCCGGCGGGGTCACCAGCCGGTGAGGGGTGGAGTCGTGTCCGACGGCGGCTCCGCCCACGGGCGGGCCGTCAGCGCCCACACCGTGAACGCCACGGCCGCCGCGAACACCAGCAGCCACAGCAGGCGCCGAGCGACCGCCCTGCGCCGCAGCATCCGGCCGCCCCGGCGCACCGCCTCCGCGTGGATCCCGGGCGGCACGGACCGCGACGATCCCTGCTCCAGCAGCCGCCGCACGGCCGCATCGCGGTCGTTCCCGCTCATGCCCGCCTCCGTTCGCCGGGAGGCCGGTCGTCGTGACGGGGCGCGCCGAGAGGTTTCCGGTCCGCAGGGCTCATGACGGCACCGCCTTCGCGGCCTTCCCCGCCGGTGCCTGGCCCCGCGAGCGGTGCAGCAGGGCCGTCGTCGCCCGGTGGCAGACGGCCCGTACGCGCTCCGCGGACAGGCCGAGCAGGGCCGCCGTCTGCTCCTCGGCGACGCCTTCGTAGAGCCTGAGCACCAGGATCAGCCGCTCCTGCGGGGTGAGCGGGGCCAGGGGACTCGCCGGGTGCGGCCGGGAGCGGCCGAGGCCGCCGTGGTGATGCCACGCGCCGCGCGCGAAGCGGGTGGCCAGATACTGCCGCGTGCGGTCGTACGGATCCTCGCCGCGCAGCCGGTCCCAGCACGCGTACGTATGCGCCAGCGATCGCGTCAGCAGGCGCCGTGCGCGGGGGTTGTCGTCCGGGGCCTCCGCGGTGAGCAGGGTCGCGGCGTGCAGCAGCCGCCCGGCCGCGCCCGCGACGAACGCCTCGAACTCCCGGGCGCGCCGGGTCACCTGGGACGCATGCCGTTGTCGCACCACGCCTCCCGCCCGACGGCGACCCTGAGGATGCGGGCCGGCCGGGTACGGGCGTGACGGCCGCGTACGACGGGACCCGGTCTCATATCAGGCCAGGGTCAGCCCCGCGGTCAAGAGCCGCGCACCAGGTAGGGACGGCGGATGACCGAGCCGACGCGGGTGGCCCCGCGGCCAAGCGTCCCGCCCGGGCCCGACCGACCACCGCCCCACGTGCGCCCCGACAGCGAACGGCGCCCAGAAGTCGCGTCGTACGGCGCTCAGGACGGCGACTGCGCCTCCGGCGCCGGTACCCCCGACACCGCCATCCGGGCGGACAGCGCGCTGTTGAAGCGCGTGAGGAGCGAGCAGAACGCCTCGCGCTCCTCCGGCTCCCAGTCCTCGGTCAGCTCGGCCATCAACTGCCGCCGCGACGAGCGCACTTCCTCCAGTCGCGCCTGCCCGCGCGGAGACAGCTGGAGCACCACCGCCCGCCCGTCCTCGGGGTGCGACGTGCGCTTGACCAGGCCGGTGTCGACGAGCGGAGCCACCTGCCGGGTGACCGTCGAGGAGTCGATCCCCATGCTCGCGGCGAGGGCCTTGACGCCCATCGGGCCTTCCTTGTCGAGACGGTTGAGCAGCAGGTACGCGGCGCGGTCCATGGAGTTGCGCACCTGTCCGACCCCGCCGAGACGGGTCTGTTCGGCACGGCGGGCGAACACCGCCACCTCGTGCTGGAGGGTGTCGAGAAGACCGGTGTCACCGACGGTCGTCATGTCCATCGACATTTCAGGTGTTGTGGGCATGGCCGGGGGCTCACTTCGTGGAGGGCTGGCTGATTGGGGGACAGGGTACGCGGCCGGGGCGCGGGCCGTACCGGGGCTGCGCAAAGCGGGTCTCGGAGGTTGGTCACAACAGCCGTTCCCACCCGTGAACTGCGATGCTGGAGTCATGAGCTACAGCACGGCTGACTCCTTGCGGCCCGTCACCCTCGACGACGTGCGCGGCGCACAGAAGATGCTTTCGGGCGTGGCGCGGGTGACCGCGATGGAGGGCAGCAGGCACCTGTCCCAGATGGTCGGCGCGCCGGTGCATCTCAAGTGCGAGAACCTCCAACGGACCGGTTCGTTCAAGCTGCGCGGCGCCTACGTCCGGATCGCGGGTCTGCTGCCCGAGGAACGCGCCGCCGGGGTCGTCGCGGCGAGCGCCGGCAACCACGCGCAGGGCGTCGCCCTGGCGTCCGCGCTGCTCGGCGTGCGCTCCACGGTGTTCATGCCGAAGGGCGCCCCGCTGCCCAAGGTCAGCGCCACCCGGGACTACGGGGCGGAGGTGCGGCTGCACGGCCAGGTGGTCGACGAGACGCTGACCGCCGCGCAGGAGTACGCGGCCGAGACGGGCGCGGTGTTCATCCACCCCTTCGACCACCCCGACATCATCGCGGGTCAGGGCACGGTCGGCCTGGAGATCCTGGAGCAGTGCCCGGAGGTGCGCACGATCGTCGTCGGCATCGGCGGTGGCGGGCTGGCCGCCGGGATCGCGGTGTCGGCGAAGGCCCTGCGGCCGGACGTGCGGATCGTGGGCGTCCAGGCGGAGGGCGCGGCGGCCTATCCGCCCTCGCTGGCGGCGGGCCGGCCCGTCACGGTCGAGAACCCGGCGACGATGGCCGACGGCATCAAGGTCGGGCGGCCCGGCGACGTGCCGTTCGGGATCGTCGGCGACCTGGTCGACGAGGTGCGCACGGTCAGCGAGGACGAGCTGTCCGCCGCGCTGCTGCTGTGCCTGGAGCGGGCCAAGCTGGTCGTGGAGCCGGCCGGGGCCAGCCCGGTCGCGGCGCTGCTGAGCCGGCCCGGCTCCTTCGAGGGCCCGGTCGTCGCGGTGCTGTCCGGCGGCAACGTCGACCCCGTGCTGATGCAGCGGGTGCTGCGGCACGGCATGGCCGCGCAGGGCCGCTACCTGGCCGTCCGGCTGCGGCTGACGGACCGGCCCGGCGCTCTGGCCACACTCCTGGGCGTGTTGTCAGTGGTCGACGCTAACGTCCTCGATGTGAGCCATGTACGGACCGACCCACGGCTCGGGCTCACGGAGGCGGAGGTCGAGCTGCACCTGGAGACGAAGGGCCCGGCGCACTGCGCCGAGGTGGGCCAGGCGCTGCGCGAGGCGGGCTACACGGTCATGGGCTGACCGCCTGCGGAGCCGGGTTCAAGATCCTTTCGTCGTAGGAGCGCAACGCGGAAAACCCCGTTGTGAGACGCGATACATCGCGTTATGGTGTGTCTCGTGCGAACCGTGAAGCACCTGTCCGGCGATCCCCGAAGACGTGGAGAACTCATATGCCAGGCGCCATCTATGCCGAAGGTCTGGTCAAGACCTTCGGCGACGTCAAGGCCTTGGACGGCGTCGACCTCGACGTGCCCGAAGGCACGGTCCTCGGCCTGCTCGGGCCGAACGGCGCGGGCAAGACGACCACCGTCCGCTGCCTGACCACCCTGCTGCGCCCCGACAGCGGACGGGCGGTCGTCGCGGGCATCGACGTGCTCGAACAGCCCGACGCAGTCCGCCGCTCCATCGGCCTGTCCGGCCAGTTCGCGGCCGTCGACGAGTACCTGACCGGCCGGGAGAACCTCCAGATGGTCGGCCAGCTCTACCAGATGAAGGCCAAGGCGGCGAAGGAGCGCGCGGCCGAGCTGCTGGAGCAGTTCCACCTCGCGGACGCGGCCGACCGCCCCACCAAGACCTACTCCGGAGGCATGCGCCGCCGGCTCGACCTCGCGGCGGCCCTCGTCGTCTCGCCGCCCGTGATGTTCATGGACGAACCGACGACCGGCCTCGACCCCCGCAACCGCCAGCAGCTGTGGGAGGTCATCAAGCAACTGGTCTCCGGCGGCACGACGCTGCTGCTGACCACGCAGTACCTGGAAGAGGCCGACCACCTGGCGCACGACATCGCGGTGGTCGACCACGGCCGGGTCATCGCCCAGGGCACCTCCGACCAGCTCAAGGCCCGCACCGGCGGCGAGCGCGTCGAGGTCGTGGTGCACGAGCGCGAGCACATCCAGGCCGCGGCCGAGGTGCTCGCCGGCTTCGGCAAGGGCGACACCACGGTCGAGGAGCACATGCGCAAGCTCACCGCGCCCGTGACCGGCGGCGCCAAGCTCCTCGCCGAGGTCATCCGCGAACTGGACACCCGGGGCATCGAGATCGACGACATCGGCCTGCGCCGGCCGACCCTCGACGACGTCTTCCTGTCGCTGACGGGTCACGTGGCCGAGGCGAAGAACGAGGAGAACGACAAGGAGGCCGCGAAGTGAGCGCCGTCACCGACACCGTGCGGGTCGCGCCGGCCGCGAACCCGGTCAGCCAGTCCATCCGCGACTCGTTGGTCGTCGCGAAACGCAACCTGATCCGCATGTCCCGGATCCCGGAGATGATCATCTACGGGCTGATCCAGCCGATCATGTTCGTGGTGCTGTTCACCTACGTCTTCGGCGGTTCCATGCAGATCGGCAGCAGCACCAGCGCCGTCGACTACAAGAACTTCCTGATGGCGGGCATCTTCGCGCAGACCGTCACGTTCGCCACCGCCAGCTCCGGCGCCGGTATCGCCGACGACATGCACAAGGGCCTCATCGACCGCTTCCGCTCCCTGCCCATGGCACGCGGCGCGGTCCTCACCGGGCGCACCCTCGCCGACTCCGTGCAGACGGCCCTCACCCTGGTCGTCCTCGCGGTCGTCGCCCTCCTGGTCGGCTGGCGCGTCGGGTCGGACGGCGACACCAACGTCGGCAAGGTGCTCGGGGCCTTCGGCCTGCTGCTCCTGCTCGGCTACGCGTTCACCTGGATCGGCGCCCTGATCGGCATGTCCGTCCGGACCCCGGAGGCGGCCACGTCCAGCGGGCTGATCTGGCTCTTCCCGGTCACGTTCATCTCCAACGCGTTCGTGGACACCAGCCACATGACCCCGTGGCTGCGCCACATCGCCGAGTGGAACCCCTTCAGCGCCACGGTCCAGGCCTGCCGCGTGCTGTTCGGCAACCCGGGCCAGTCACAGTCGGACGCCTGGCCCATGCAGCACCCCGTCTGGGCCTCGCTGATCTACTCGATCCTGATCCTGGTCGTCTTCAGGACGCTGGCGGTGCGCAAGTACCGCTCCGCGACGGCATGACAGCGCCCCCGGTACCGCGAGGGCACCGGGGGCGGACCAAGACATCGGCCGGGGTGGTTCAGCCCTCGTACGGCTCGGCCTTGAGGATCTTCACCGTGGCCTTCTTGCCGTTGGGCAGCTCGTACTGCGCGTCCTCGCCGACCTTGTGGCCGATCACGCCGGTGCCCAGCGGGGACTGCGGCGAGTACGTCTCGATGTCGGCGCTCGCGTACTCGCGTGAGGCGAGCAGGAACGTCAGCGTGTCGTCCTCGTCACCGTCGAACGCGATCGTGACGACCATGCCGGGCGCCACGGCGCCGTCCGCCGCGGGCGCCTCGCCGACCTTGGCGTTCTCGAGGAGCTGGGTGAGCTGGCGCACACGGAGTTCCTGCTTGCCCTGCTCCTCCTTGGCTGCGTGGTACCCGCCGTTCTCACGCAGGTCGCCCTCCTCGCGCGCGGCGGCGATCTTCGCGGAGATCTCCGCCCGCGCGGGACCAGTAAGGTACTCAAGCTCAGCCTTGAGCTTGTTGTACGCCTCCTGGGTCAGCCAGGTGACGTTCTCGCTGGTCTGGGTCACAGGTGCTCCTCGTAGGTACTGGGAATACAAAGCATCGCCCTACCCAGAAGCATGTTCCTTCACGGATGGGCGAAACCACGAGCCTAACAATTCAGGAGCGGAAGGGGGAGGACATAAGCCACCAGTTTCGCGTCAACGCAGGTCAGCGCCCACGTATTGCAGGTGACTCCGGCGGGGTCTCAGCCGGTGTGGCAGCCCAGCAGCTCGGCCGTCGTCCCCGGGGAGGTCGTACGGAGCGTGACGACCTTGTCGATGCGGGTGGCGTCCCCGTCGAAGCGGAAATCGGCCCGGCCCACCTCGGCGCCGTTCTCGGCCTGCGAGCGCACGGTGCAGTAGCCGCCGGTGCCGGCGTCCTTGCGGACCTCCAGGTGCACCCGCACGGAGTCCTTGCCGGGCTCGAAGCTGATCACCTCGGCGCTGATCTCGTTCTGGGCGACGTAGTGGTAGCCGAACCAGCCGACGAGACCCAGCAGCGCCGCCGCGAGGACGGCGCCGACGACCTTGAGCGTGCGGTCGGCGCGCTCGTCCGAGGAACGGCCGTAACGCCCCTCGGGCAGTCGCGTGCTCGCCGTACTCATGATCGTCCTCCAGACAGGGCCGGGACGAACGTCCCGTAAGGGGGCCCGGGACCCGGTCCCGGAATTATTCGCCCCCCGTTTCGGTCACTATAGAAGCCGCTGATTGCGCCGAGGCACACAGGGCGCCGACTTACTGAGGATTGAGTCTTGACTGACCAGTTGCGACTGATGGCCGTCCATGCCCACCCCGACGACGAGTCGAGTAAGGGCGCGGCGACCATGGCCAAGTACGTGTCCGAGGGGGTGGACGTGCTGGTCGTGACCTGCACGGGCGGGGAACGCGGCTCCATCCTCAACCCGAAGCTCCAGGGGGACAGGTACGTCGAGGAGCACATCCACGAGGTACGCAAGAAGGAGATGGACGAGGCCCGGGAGATCCTGGGCGTCAAGCAGGAGTGGCTCGGCTTCGTCGACTCGGGCCTGCCCGAGGGCGACCCGCTGCCGCCGCTGCCGGAGGGCTGCTTCGCCCTGGAGGACGTCGACCACGCGGCCGGTGAGCTGGTGCGCAAGATCCGTGCCTTCCGTCCCCAGGTGATCACCACCTACGACGAGAACGGCGGCTATCCGCACCCCGACCACATCATGACCCACAAGATCTCGATGGTGGCGTTCGAGGGGGCGGCGGACACCGAGAAGTACCCGGAGGCCGAGTACGGCCCCGCGTACCAGCCGCAGAAGCTCTACTACAACCAGGGCTTCAACCGCCCCCGCACCGAGGCGCTGCACCAGGCGATGCTCGACCGGGGCATGGAGTCGCCCTACGGGGACTGGCTCAAGCGCTGGGAGGAGTTCGGCATGAAGGAGCGCACGCTCACCACGCACGTCCCCTGCGGCGACTTCTACGAGATCCGCGACAAGGCGCTGATCGCGCACGCCACGCAGATCGACCCCGACGGCGGCTGGTTCAAGGTCCCGATGGACATCCAGAAGGAGGTCTGGCCGACGGAGGAGTACGAGCTGGCGAAGTCCCTCGTCGATACCTCCCTCCCCGAGGACGACCTCTTCGCGGGCGTCCGCGACAATGCCTGACATGAGCGCAAGCGCAAGCCTGGCAATGACGCACCTCGTCTCCTTCGCCAAGGAGGTCGACGAGGACAAGGTCACCCCCGGCGTCCTCGGCTTCATCGTCTTCGCGGCGATGGCCCTGGCCGTGTGGGCCCTGATGAAGTCCATGAGCCGGCACATGAACAGGGTCGACTTCACCCAGGTCCCGGACCCCAAGGCCGAGCAGCCGGAGCCGGAGCCGGCGGACGCGGAGACCTCCGGCCAGGGCAAGCAGCAGCAGAGCTGACACCCCTCCCGGGGCGACCGTCTCTCCCCGGGGGGAAACCCGTCGGTGGCCGCACGCCGCCGACGGGTGTCGCGTGCCCTACGCCTTCGACGACTCCACAGCCACCCCCATGACCTCCCGCGCATGCCGGTTCGGCACCATGCCCAGGCGCCAGGCCTGCCAGCCGGCCTCCAGGGTCACGCCGCGTTCCAGCAGCAGGGCGTAGGCGTCGAGGTAGTCGTCCAGCTTCTGGTCGCGCAACGGATGGCTCGCGCGGGACAGCTGGGCCAGTTCCTCCTGGGCCACGGCGGTGCCGACCTCCAGGCCGCCGGGGGCCGCGTACGGCAGCAGCGTGCAGCGCAGGAAGCGGGCCCAGTCCTCGCCCCGGCGGTCGCCGTACGAGGTGAAGAGGTCCGCCGCCTCGTCGCACAGCTTCAGCGCCTGCTGGGTGCGGGCGTTGCCCGCGTCCACGATCGCCAGTTCCAGGCAGGTCCACGCCTCGCCGTGGGCGACGCCGATGCGCTGGAAGTCGGCGCGGGCGTCCACCAGGAGCTGGCGCGCGAAGCCCGAGTTGCGCAGGGAGCCCGTCTGGGCCGCGCGCTGGTCGCGGGTGACGCGCGCCGAGTGGTGGCGGGCGCAGGCCAGGCCGTAGACGTCCCGCATGCGGGAGAACATCGTGCGGGAGCGTTCCAGTTCGCGGACCGCCTGGTCCAGGTTGCCCGTCTCCTCCAGGGCCTGGCCGAGGTAGTACAGCGTCCACGCCTCGCCGCGCGCGTCCTCGTTCTCACGGTGCCGGGCGGCTGCCCCGCGCAGTTCCTCCATGGCCGGGGACGCGTCACCGGCGACCAGCCGGGCGCGGGCCAGCTGGGTCAGGGCCCAGGCCTCGCCGCGGGCGTCGCGGGTGCGGCCGTACAGCTCCAGAGCCGCGCGCAGCTCGGACTCGGCGCGCGGGACGTCGCCCATGCGCAGGCCGAGCTGGCCGAGCTGGAAGTGGGCCCACGCCTGGCCGTGCACGGACTCGCCGGCGCGGTGCAGCACCAGCGACTCGGTGAGCAGCTCCAGCGCCTCGGCCAGCCGGGCGCGGTCCCGCTCCACCGCCGCCAGGGCGTGCATCGTCCAGGCCCGGTCCGTCGCCAGCTCGGGGGAGGACTGGAGGGCCAGGGCCTCGCGGAGCTTCGCCGACGCCTCCGTCAGATTGCCCTGGTGGTGCAGGGTGATGCCGAGGGAGCACAGGGCGCGGGCGGCACCGGCGTCGTGATGCGCCTCCCGGTAGAGGTCCACGACCGAGGTCAGGGTGGTGCGGGCCTTGTCCAGTTCGCCCAGCTGCCGGGCCGCGATGCCGGTGCGCCACTGCACCGAGCGGACCAGCAGGCCCTCGTCCACCGCCTGGGCCAGCTCGCTGATCTCGCCCAGGCGGTAGAGGTCGCCGCGCAGCAGGCAGTAGTCGCACAGGGCGCCCAGGAGGTTCAGGACCGCCGCCTGGTTCACGCCCTCGGCGTGCCGCAGCGCCGCCGTGATGAAGCTCGACTCGTCGTCCAGCCAGCGCAGCGCCTCGTCGAGGGAGGGAAAGCCGTACGGGTTGAAGCGGTTCGTGCGGGTCGACATGTTGCCGTCGACCATGCGCAGCACCGAGTCGGCCAGCTCGGCGTAGTTCACGATCAGCCGTTCCTGGGCCGCCGTGCGCTCGGCCGGTTCCTCCTCGTCGAGGAGCCGGGCCTGGGCGAAGGCGCGGACCAGGTCGTGCAGCCGGTAGCGGTCGCCCCGGACGTGGTCGATCAGGCCCGCGCGGGTCAGGGCCCGGAGATGGCGTTTCGCCTCCGCCTCGTCGGTGGCCAGCAGCGCCGCGGCCGCGGCGGCGCCCAGCGAGGCCCGGCCGGCCAGGGCCAGGCGGCGCAGCAGCCGCCGGACCGGCTCGGGCTGATCGGTGTAGCGCAGCCACAGAGCGCGCTCGACCGGCTCGACCGGGCCGTACGCGGCGAGGTCCGTGGCCAGCGCGCGCGGGGAGCGCGGGCCGAGGCAGGAGCCCGCGATGCGCAGCGCCAGCGGCAGCCCGCCGCACAGCTCCCGGACCCGGTCGGCGGACTCGGCGTCGTAGGGACCGGAACGGTCCTGCGCCGCCGCGCCCAGCAGTTCCTCCGCACCGGCCGCGTCCAGCGGCTCCACCGCCAGCTGGTGCACCCGCGCGGGCAGCTCTCCCAGCTCCAGCGGGCCCCGCGCGGTCACCAGCACCAGGCTGTCGGACCGCTCCGGGACCAGGGCACGCATCTGCTCGGCGTCCGAGGCGTCGTCCAGGACGACCGTGACCGGCAGACCCGTCAGATGCTGGTGGTACAGCTCGCTCAGCCGCTTGACCTGCTGGTCGGGGGAGGAGCGCTCGCGGAACAGCAGTTGCTCGCGGGGCGCGCCCAGCCGGTTGAGCAGATGCAGCAGGGCGTCACGCGTCGACAAGGGGGACTCGCCCGGGCTGTCGGCGCGCAGGTCGACGACGCAGGCGCCGCGGAAGTAGTCCTTCAGATCGTGCGTGGCGTGCACCGCGAGGCTCGTGCGGCCGCTGCCGGGCGTGCCGTGCAGGACGACCACCGTCGGCTGGGTCTCCGTGCTAGCCCGGGCCGCCTGCACCCACTGCCTGATCTGCGCCAGCTCGTGCCGCCGCCCCGCGAACGGCTCCGCCGGTTCCGGGAGCTGCGCGAAGGACTGCTCCAGCACGTTGCGCCCGCGCGCCGCGGCGCTCTTGTCGGCGCCCCGCAGCCGCGGCCCGGTCTTCTTCGGCCCCGTGGAGGCGGCGAGCACCCGCTGCTGGTCCAGGAACGGCCGGATACCCCGCACCTCCAGTGCCGTCAGCCACTGCAGCCGCAGCTGTTCGGGTCCGCCCGGCTGGCTCGCGGCGCCGGCCCGGCGGTGTGCGGCCGGCAGATGCGAGCCGACGACCTTCACGACGGTCGCCGCGGCGCCCACGACCCCCACGGTCACGCCCGCGCCCAGCGCCGTCCCGGTACTCGTGCCGAGGGCCATGTCGGCGACGACCGCCGCGACCGCCGCGACCCCGGCCACCAGCAGCGGTGTCCCGCCGCCCTCCCGGGCGTAGCGCTGTCCGAAGGTGAGCTGCCCGGCCGCCGCCTCGTCCAGGGCGCGGGTGTAGGCCTCGTACTCCTCGGCAGCGCTCTGCGCCATCGCGTCGAGCGCCCCGCGCGCCCGCGCGAGCAGCACCTTCCCGTCCGTGCGCCCGCCCGTGCGGCGTACCTCCTCCTCCACGGCCCGTGCCAACAGCCGCTCGGCCTCCGCCCGATGACTGTCCTGCATGTACACGTCCCCCTCCGGCGGCAACGGCGTGCTCGCTAGTCACCCGGTCGATCCCTCGGTCGTTTCCTTGGTCAAGTGTGCTGCCGACGGCGCATCGGGGCGAGGGGGCGTGCCCGGCCCGATGGTGTGAAGACACGGGCCCGTTGGCGTACGGCGCGCCCGTCGAGCGTGCGCCGGGAGCGGCGCCCGCGCGACGCCTGCCGCGTGCCGGGCGGGGTACTGCGGCAGGATGGACACCATGCCGAACCGACTGGCGCACGAGACGTCCCCCTACCTCCTTCAGCACGCCGACAACCCCGTCGACTGGTGGCCCTGGTCGGCCGAGGCCTTCGAGGAGGCCCGCAAGCGGAACGTGCCCGTGCTGCTCAGCATCGGCTACAGCAGCTGTCACTGGTGTCACGTCATGGCACACGAGTCCTTCGAGGACCAGGAGACCGCCGAGTACCTCAACGCGCACTACGTGAGCGTGAAGGTCGACCGCGAGGAGCGCCCGGACGTCGACGCGGTCTACATGGAGGCCGTACAGGCGGCGACCGGCCACGGCGGCTGGCCCATGACCGTCTTCCTCACCCCGGACGCCGAGCCGTTCTACTTCGGCACCTATTTCCCGCCCGCCCCCCGCCAGGGCATGCCGTCCTTCCGGCAGGTGCTCCAGGGCGTCCACCAGGCCTGGGAGGAGCGGCGGGACGAGGTCACCGAGGTCGCCGGGAAGATCGTCCGGGACCTGGCCGGGCGGGAGATCTCCTACGGCGACGCCCAGACCCCCGGCGAGCAGGAGCTCGCGCAGGCGCTGCTCGCGCTCACCCGGGAGTACGACCCGGAGCGCGGCGGATTCGGCGGGGCGCCGAAGTTCCCGCCGTCCATGGTGCTGGAGTTCCTCCTGCGCCACCACGCCCGCACCGGCTCCGAGGGCGCCCTGCAGATGGCGCGGGACACCTGCGAGCGCATGGCCCGCGGCGGCATCTACGACCAGCTCGGTGGCGGCTTCGCCCGCTACTCCGTCGACCGCGACTGGATCGTGCCGCACTTCGAGAAGATGCTGTACGACAACGCCCTGCTGTGCCGGGTCTACGCCCACCTCTGGCGCGCCACCGGCTCGGAACTCGCCCGCCGGGTCGCCCTGGAGACCGCCGACTTCATGGTGCGCGAACTGCGCACGAACGAGGGCGGGTTCGCCTCCGCGCTGGACGCCGACAGCGACGACGGAACGGGGAAGCACGTCGAGGGCGCGTACTACGTGTGGACGCCGGAGCAGCTGCGTGAGGCGCTCGGCGAACAGGACGCCGAACTCGCGGTCCGGTACTTCGGCGTGACCGAGGAGGGCACCTTCGAGCACGGCCAGTCCGTCCTCCAACTGCCGCAGCAGGACGGCCTGTTCGACGCGGGGAAGATCGCCTCCATCCGGGAGCGGCTGCTGGCGAAGCGGGCCGGGCGTCCCGCCCCCGGCCGGGACGACAAGGTCGTCGCCGCCTGGAACGGGCTCGCGATCGCCGCGCTCGCCGAGACCGGCGCCTACTTCGACCGGCCCGACCTCGTCGAGGCCGCCCTCGCCGCCGCCGACCTCCTGGTCCGGGTGCACCTCGACGAGCAGGCCCGGCTCACCCGCACCAGCAAGGACGGCCACGCCGGCGCCAACGCGGGCGTCCTGGAGGACTACGCCGACGTGGCGGAGGGCTTCCTCGCGCTGGCGTCCGTCACCGGGGAGGGCGTCTGGCTGGAGTTCGCGGGGTTCCTGCTCGACCACGTCCTGGCCCGCTTCACGGACGAGGAGTCGGGCGCCCTGTTCGACACCGCCTCCGACGCCGAGCGGCTGATCCGCCGCCCGCAGGACCCGACCGACAACGCTGCCCCGTCCGGCTGGACCGCCGCGGCGAGCGCCCTGCTCGGCTACGCCGCGCACACCGGGTCCGAGCCCCACCGCACCGCCGCGGAGAAGGCCCTCGGCGTCGTCAAGGCGCTCGGGCCGCGCGTGCCCCGTTTCATCGGCTGGGGGCTCGCCGCCGCGGAGGCCGCGCTGGACGGGCCGCGCGAGGTCGCGATCGTGGGACCTTCGCTCGACCACGAGGGCACGCGGACCCTGCACCGCACGGCACTGCTGGGCACCGCGCCCGGCGCGGTCGTCGCCGTCGGCGCCCCCGGGAGCGACGAGTTTCCGCTGCTCGCGGACCGTCCGCTGGTCGGCGGTGAACCGGCCGCGTACGTCTGCCGTAACTTCACTTGCGACGCCCCGACGATTGAAGTCGAAAGGCTGCGTGCGGTGTTGAGTGACTGAAGTCGGGAATCAACGGAAACACGCTTTCTGTCTGAACAGTCCCCAGGCTTCACTTGCGGGTGTCCCGGAGTCCGGCTCTCCGGCGCCGGCAAGTCCAGGCCCTGCCGTTCCTCGCGCTCGTCCTCGCCGGAGGAACCGCCTCCGTCGCCCACGCCGTGCTGAGCCGCTGGCGCTCCGAGGCGGAGAAACGGTACGTCAGCGTGGGCCGGTACGCGCTCGCCACGGTCCTCGCCCTCGCCGCCGGCGCTACGTCGTACCGCACTGGTACGACGGCGCCCGCACCGCCGTCACCACCGACGCCAACGCCCCCTACAAGGCCGCGTCCCAGTGGCTGGCCACCGAGGTCGAGCACCCGGAACGCTCCCGCGTGCTGGTCGACGACGCCCTCTGCTCGACCTCGTGCAGCATGGCTACCGGCCGGGGCTCGGTGTCATCTGGTTCCACAAGGCCGACCTGGACCCGGCGGTGCGAAGACGATGCCGCGCGGCTGGATTGGTCTCAACCCGACTGGTGCCGAGGGCGTAAGACCTCCGGGAGCGCTGCTCCCGGAGGCAGCCTGAGCCAGGCGCCGAGCTGATCCGCCCGGCCGCCGTCACGTACTCCTCCGACCCGAACCAGCGGTTCGTGGACCTGCCGCTGTCCGTCGACGGCACCACCGTCGACCTGAACGTGACGAGCAACCCCAACCTGGCCCCCGGCTGGTACATGCTCTTCGCGGTGGACGCGAACGGGGTGCCGTCGGTGGCGAAGTGGGTGCGCCTCCAGGGCCCGCAGGCCCTCACGGCGACGGACGCCTCGGCGCATGTCCACGACTTCGCGCACTCGCCCGAGGGCAGGGTCGCGGGGCCCGGCAAGAAGCGCACCTCGCAGAAGGTCAGCCCGACGATCTCCGGCTGCGACCGGCACTGCGGCTCGATCAACGTCTGCGTGCCGACCGGTTTCCCGGAGCAGGTGAAGAAGTCGACGGCGGACCGTTGCAAGTGGCTGAAGGTGAACGACTACGGCCGTCTGAAGGTCAACGGCAGGGACGACCCGCTGGGCCTGGACCGCGCCGGGGACGGGATGGCCTGCGGTACGGGAGGTACGAGGACGGGCTAGCTTCCGAACTCGGCGAGGGCGCGCTCCACGATGGCCTCCAACTGCTCGTGGTGCGCGCCCTTCCAGTACGCCCGGCCGCATTTCGTGCACTGCGCGAACACGTCGTACGTCGCGTGCGTGCCGTGCTTGAGCTGGTCGGCGACTTCGTCCTTGGTCGCCTGGCGGAGCAGTCCGTTGCAGGCCGTGCACCGTGTCCAGGGCCGCAGTTCGGGCTGGAAGCGGTCCAGGACGTCCCGGAGCTGCTCCTCCGGACGGGTGCTGTAGACGAACGCCCCCGCCCACAGCTCGCGGCGCCGCAGCAACCCCCGGTCGCGGCTCAGCATGACCCTCTGCTCGGCCGCCGAACGCGCCGCGAGCGCGGGGTCGCCGATGTCGGTCGACTCGTAGGCCGTGTCCACACCGAGCAGCCGCAGCCGACGGGCCAGCGTGCCGAGGTGGACGTCGAGGAGGAAGCACAGGGGAGCGCCCGGCACCCGCTGGGGGCGGGCCACGGTCCGTACGGTCACCGACTCGCCGGCCGCCGGGACGTGCGAGACGGGCACCTCGTGGCCGTCCACGACCAGGGCGCCCACCTCGGTCAGCGGCACCCCCAGCGACTCGACGACATGGCCCAGGCTGGAGACGCCGTCCGTGGTGGCCCGCAGGGCGCCCGCCCGCCGGGCCTGGGGGACGAACACGTGCAGCTCGGGGGCGAACTCGACGCGGATCTCGGGACCGTTCACCCGGTCAGGATGTCACGGCGGGGGGCGCCGGCCTCAGGGTTTTCCGGTCGGCAGGCCGTGTTCCAGGACGTCCAGGGCACGGTCGACGAGCTCCCGGACGTCGTCCCGGTGGCCGGTCTCGGCCCAGTAGTGGGAGACCTCCATCAGCCCGCCCATCACGGACATGGCGAAGACCCGTAGCTCCAGGCTGCCGGGGTCGAGCCCGGAGCGCTCGGCGAGGGCCTCGCGCAGCAGCCGGCCGGTCGCCGCCATGCTCTCCCTCATGCGGGCGCGGACGGCGGGGACCTCCGCCCCGAGCCGGGCCCGCAGCCGGGTCACCTCGGGTTCCTCGGCGAGGCTCAGGTCGAGGGCCGTGCGCATCACGTGCCGCAGGACGTCGGCCCACGACTCGTCCTCCGGCCGGGCCCGCAGCTCCGCCGGCATCACCGGGCCCCACTCGTCGGTGACGACGATGTCCTCCTTGGTCGGGAAGTACCGGAAGACGGTCGACGGCGACACCTCGGCCCGGTCGGCGATCTGCTCGATCGTCGTGGCGTCGTACCCCTGCTCCTCGATCAGCGCGTAGGTCGCGGCGCGGATCGCCTGGCGGGTCTTGATCTTCTTTCGCTCCCGGAGTCCCAGTGGGGGCCGGTCGGCGGAGGTGCCAGTAGCCATGAAACGACAGTAACTGTCAATCACCATTCACTGTCAATTTGGCCTCGGGTGCAACGAAAACGGCCACGGCTCGAAAGCCGTGGCCGGGAAGGTCGAGCGTTCTAGCCGTGCTGGTACGCCACCAGCGAGATGCCCACGTAGTGCGCGATGAAGGCCGCCAGGGTGAGGGAGTGGAACACCTCGTGGAAGCCGAACCAGCGCGGTGAGGGGTTGGGCCGCTGGATGCCGTAGATCACGCCGCCCGCGCTGTAGAGCAAGCCGCCCACGATGACGAGGACGAGGACGGCGACGCCGCCGGTCCGCATGAAGTCCGGCAGGTAGAAGACGGCCGCCCAGCCCATCGCGATGTAGCACGGCGTGTAGAGCCAGCGCGGGGCGCCGACCCAGAAGACGCGGAACAGGATGCCGGCCGCCGCCGCGGCCCAGATGCCCCACAGCAGCCACTCGCCCTTGGCGCCCGGCAGGAGCAGCATGGCCAGCGGTGTGTAGGTGCCCGCGATGATCAGAAAGATGTTGGCGTGATCCAGTCGGCGCAGGACGCCGTCCATGCGCGGACTCCAGTCGCCCCGGTGGTACAGCGCGCTCACACCGAACAGCAGGCACGCCGTCAGTGCGAAGATCCCGCAGGCGATGCGCCCTCTGGTCGAGTCCGCGAGGGCGGTCAGCACCAGACCCGCGACGAGGACGGCCGGGAACATACCGAGGTGAATCCAGCCGCGCAGCTTGGGCTTCACCGGGTGCGGCAGGGGAAGCGCCGTGGGACCACGGCCGTCGGCCGGCGTGTCCGAAGGCGCGTCGGGGGCGAACGCAGTCATGTCCGAATGGTAGCTACGGAACCGTAAGTGACCTATCGGCCAGGTCGATCGGCCGATGAAGAGTGGCCATCCTCTCATGGTGGCCGAACGATGGTTACGCAAACGGACCGTCAGGTGAACGCAACGTGCATGCAAAGGGGGTGCGAGAAACCGTGGCGATCCTCACGTTGCTCACCTGTGCGCTCCTCTGGACAGATGGGCGCGCGCGTCGGATGATCAAATGAGTGCGGTCGGCACCGGATGAGCGCCAAGTTTCACCGTGAAGCATCCGGGTCGCAGCCCCCACGGGGCCTCCACATCAAAAAATCCCTCATTTAGGAGCAATCGTGGCGCGCGACATCGCGGCTCCCACCGTCCCCACCACCCATCAGGGCCTGATCTCGTGGGTCAGCGAGATCGCCGAGCTGACCCAGCCGGACAACGTGGTCTGGTGCGACGGATCCGAGGCCGAGTACGAGCGACTGTGCGAGGAGCTCGTCCAGAAGGGCACCGTCCGGAAACTCGACCCGATCAAGCGCCCCCACTCCTACTACGCGGCCTCCGACCCTACCGACGTCGCCCGCGTGGAGGACCGGACGTTCATCTGCTCCGAGAAGGAGGAGGACGCGGGCCCGACCAACCACTGGAAGGCCCCCGCCGAGATGCGGGAGATCTTCCAGGGCTCCGGGGGCCAGGGCGGCCTGTTCCGCGGCTCGATGCGCGGCCGGACGATGTACGTCGTGCCCTTCTGCATGGGCCCGCTCGGCTCGCCGCTGTCCGCGCTCGGCGTGGAGATCACCGACTCGGCGTACGTCGCCGTCTCCATGCGCACCATGACCCGCATGGGCCAGGCGGTCCTGGACGAGCTCGGTGACGACGGCTTCTTCGTCAAGGCCGTGCACACCCTCGGCGCCCCGCTGGAGCCCGGCCAGCAGGACGTCCCCTGGCCCTGCAACACGACCAAGTACATCTCGCACTTCCCCGAGGACCGCGAGATCTGGTCCTACGGCTCCGGCTACGGCGGCAACGCCCTGCTCGGCAAGAAGTGCTACGCCCTGCGCATCGCCTCCGTGATGGCGCGTGACGAGGGCTGGCTGGCCGAGCACATGCTCGTCCTCAAGCTCACCCCGCCGCGCGGCGAGTCCAAGTACGTGGCGGCGGCCTTCCCGAGCGCCTGCGGCAAGACCAACCTCGCCATGCTGGAGCCGACCATCCCCGGCTGGACGGTCGAGACCATCGGCGACGACATCGCCTGGATGCGCTTCGGCGAGGACGGCCGGCTGTACGCCATCAACCCCGAGGCGGGCTTCTTCGGTGTCGCGCCCGGCACCGGCGAGCACACCAACGCCAACGCGATGAAGACGCTCTGGGGCAACGCGGTCTTCACCAACGTGGCGCTGACGGACGACGGCGACGTCTGGTGGGAGGGCATGACCGAGGAGCCGCCCGCCCACCTCACGGACTGGAAGGGCAACGACTGGACGCCCGAGTCGCAGACGCCGGCCGCGCACCCGAACGCCCGCTTCACCGTCCCCGCCGCCCAGTGCCCGATCATCGCGCCGGAGTGGGAGGACCCCAAGGGCGTGCCGATCTCGGCGATCCTCTTCGGCGGCCGCCGCGCCACCGCCGTACCGCTGGTGACGGAGTCCTTCGACTGGAACCACGGCGTCTTCCTCGGCGCCAACGTGGCCTCCGAGAAGACCGCCGCCGCCGAGGGCAAGGTCGGCGAGCTGCGCCGCGACCCGTTCGCGATGCTGCCGTTCTGCGGCTACAACATGGGCGACTACATGGCCCACTGGATCGACGTGGCCAAGGACAAGGACCAGTCCAAGCTGCCGAAGATCTACTACGTCAACTGGTTCCGCAAGGACGACGAGGGCAAGTTCGTCTGGCCCGGCTTCGGTGAGAACTCCCGCGTCCTGAAGTGGATCGTCGGGCGCCTGGAGGGCACGGCGGAGGGCGTCGAGACGCCGATCGGCATCCTGCCGGCGAAGGACGCCCTCGACACCGAAGGCCTGGAGCTCTCCGGCTCCGAGCTCGACTTCCTGCTCACGGTCGACAAGGAGGTCTGGCGCGAGGAGGCCGCCCTGATCCCCGAGCACCTCAACACCTTCGGCGACCACACGCCCAAGGAGCTGTGGGACGAGTACCGCGCGCTGGTGCAGCGCCTGGGCTGAGACAGCCCCCACCGACGCCGCGGCCGGCTCCGATCGTGCCCTGACCAGCAACATCGTCACGGCCGGCCGCGGTGACAGCACCACCTTCAGGCAGGGGTTCGCACGACGGCGTGCGGGCCCCTGCCTTCGTCGTGCTCACGGCACGTCGGCGACGGTGTACGCCAGACGCCGAACCCGCCGGCCGCCGGGCCACCCCGGTCCTCCAGATACCGGGTGACGGACTCCTGGCGGCGGGCCTCGGTCTCGCGCAGGCCCGCCGCCAGGCGCTCGGCCTCCTCGCGCAGCCGGTCCACAGCTGACGCTCCAGCTGACGCTGTTCCGGTAGGCAACAGGAATGGAGAGCCCCGGGCGCGGTACCCGACGGGCCTCACAAAGGGGTTACCGAGGATCCTCACGAAGGGGTGAGTGGCGCCCGGTCCGCGCGTCGCTGCGGGTGCGCGCGGACCGGGGCCGTTCGGGGAGCCCCCTCGGGGGGCTCAGCGGGACGCGAGTTCGCGCGGGTCCAGGGCCGCGGCGTGCGCGTCCATCCGCTCGGCGGCCAGGATGGCGGCCGCCGTGTCGGCGCGGGAGGCGGCGACGACCAGCGCGCGGCCGGCCAGGGCGTGCGCCCGCTGGTGCAGGGCAGTCGCGCTGCGCTCGCGGCGGGTGCCGCTCATCGGCGCGCGGACCGGCGCACGCCCTCCGCGCAGCCGGCCCACCTGCTCCGCGAGCCGCTCCGCCGCGGTGTCCAGGTCGGCCGAGGCCTCCGTCGCACGCAGCTCGTCCGTGACGGCGAGCAGGGCGGCGAGATGGCCCGCGAGCTGGATGTCCAGCTCTTCCTCGCGGGAACGGTGGGGGAAGTCCGGGTTGGGGCCGTCCACCGTGCTGTGGACCGACTTGGTGCGGATCGGTTCGTACATGGGAGGGCCTCCTGAGTCCTTACAGGAAGCCATCCTAGCTTAGATTTCGTCTAAAGTTGAGTTGCTCACAAGACCGGACTGGATGCACACGTACGGTGAGCGGCGCGCCCTGTCAGGTCTGGCTGTAGCCGTCCAGGAAGTGCCCGATCCGGCCCACCGCGTCCCGCAGGTCCCCGACCGTCGGCAGGGTCACCACCCGGAAGTGGTCCGGCTCCGGCCAGTTGAAGCCGGTGCCCTGGACGACCATGATCTTCTCGCGCCGCAGCAGGTCCAGGACCATCCGCCGGTCGTCCTTGATCTTGAAGACCTTGGGGTCGAGGCGCGGGAAGAGATACAGCGCCCCCTTCGGCTTCACGCAGGTCACGCCCGGGATCTGGGTCAGCAGCTCATAGGCGACGTCCCGCTGCTCGCGCAGTCTGCCGCCCGGCAGCACCAGGTCGTTGATCGTCTGGCGTCCGCTGAGTGCCGCGACGACGCCGTGCTGCCCCGGCATGTTCGCGCACAGCCGCATGTTCGCCAGGATCGTCAGGCCCTCGATGTAGGAGTCGGCATGCGCGCGGGGCCCGGAGATCGACATCCAGCCGACGCGGTAGCCGGCCACCCGGTACGCCTTCGACATGCCGTTGAAGGTGAGGGTCAGCAGGTCGGGGGCGACGGCGGCGGTCGGGGTGTGCGTGGCGCCGTCGTAGAGGATCTTGTCGTAGATCTCGTCCGAGCAGACCAGCAGGTTGTGGCGGCGGGCGATGTCGGTGAGCCCCTTGATCATCGCCTCGTCGTAGACGGCACCGGTCGGGTTGTTGGGGTTGATGATCACGATCGCCTTGGTGCGGTCGGTGACCTTGCGCTCGACGTCGGCCAGGTCGGGCATCCAGTCGGACTGCTCGTCGCACCGGTAGTGCACGGCGGTGCCGCCGGACAGGGAGACGGCGGCGGTCCACAGCGGATAGTCCGGGGCGGGCACGAGCACCTCGTCCCCGTCGTCCAGCAGGCCCTGCATCGCCATCACGATCAGTTCGGAGACGCCGTTGCCGATGAAGACGTGCTCGACGTCCGTCTCGATGCCGAGGGTCTGGTTGTGCATCACGACCGCGCGGCGGGCGGCCAGCAGCCCCTTGGCGTCTCCGTACCCGTGTGCCGAGGACACGTTCCGGAGGATGTCCTCCAGGATCTCGGGCGGGCACTCGAAGCCGAACGCGGCCGGGTTGCCGGTGTTCAGCTTGAGGATGCGGTGACCGGCGGCTTCCAGCCGCATCGCCTCCTCGAGCACCGGGCCCCGGATCTCGTAACAGACGTTGGCGAGTTTGGTCGACTGGATCACCTGCATGTCTGGGAGCTTACGGCCCGGTATTGCGTCACGGGTCGTGTTTTCCGCCACGTGAGACGCCTCGGTTTGGGCGGATATCGCCGCACGCTGTCCCACCAGCACCATTGGTGCCTAGAATTCGCCGCCATGTTCAGGCCACTCGAGTACGCCGACGGAGCGACGAGCGGCGAGCCCCAGGGTCCGCCGAACGTGTACGTGCCGCAGGCCGGCCCGCCCCCGGCGTACGACGCGTACGCCGATCCGGCGGCGGCGCACGGATGGCAGGACGTGTACGCCCCCGCGGAGGCCCGGGACGCCCAGGACGCCATGCGCGGCATGGGCGACACGCGTGAGTTGCCGCCCGTGCCCGTGCCCGTGCCGGCGCCCGGCCGGCCCGGTGCGGGCCGCCACTCCCGGCGAGGGCGGCGACGGGGGCCGTGGCATGCCCGCCGCGTGGCGGTCGCCGTCGGGGCCGTGGGTGCCGTGTCGGCCGCCGCGCTGATCGCCGGTCTCGGCTTCTCTGAGGCGCCCTCCGGCGGGACGCGCGAGGGCGGGGGCGGCCGGACGGGACCGACGGCGGGGGAGTCGCCGGCGCCGCCGTCCACCGGCACCGGTCGGACACCGACCCCCGGGACGCCGCTCGTCGGCCGCCCGGCGAACAGTGACGAGCCGTCCGGCGCCGCCGCGTCCGCGAGCCCGGCCACCACGGCGAGCCCCACCCCGTCCGAGCCCGACACGGACACCCCGAGTCCCTCGGCCGGCAGCCCCACGGCCAGCACCCCGACGACCTCCGCTCCCGCCGCCACCGTCTCGCCCCCGGGCCGGTCCGAGACAAAGCCCGGACACGGTCCCGGCGGCACCAAGCGCCCCAAGTAGTCCGTTCCTCAGGGAAGTTGAGCTGGGTCATGCCGGCCGGGGTCGACGGTGGGGAGGGTCTGCGATGGCGCCGCCCACCGGTACCCGTCCGGCATCGATCCACGCGGCCCCGCTCGTTGGCCGGCCGGCGGATCGTGACGAGCCGTCCGTGAGCCCGGCCGTCACGGTGAGCCCCGCCCGTGCGGATGCAGGACGGACACGGTCGGCACCGATGACCTCCACTCCCTCCGTCACCACCTCGCCTCCGGGTCGATCCCGGAGAAAACCTGGACACGGCCCCCCGGCGGCATCAAGGACCCCAAGTGATCCGTTCGGCAGGGCCGTTGAGTAGGGTCAGGCCGGACGGACAGGCTCCGCGCGGAACAACTCCTTGCCCCACCCGCCTTGCGGCGATCACAATGCGCATGACAACTGTGCAGGCGGCCGGAAGATTTCCGGCCGCCTCCGTCGCAAGAGGGGACCCCCCATGAGAAAACCTCTCGCAGCCGCGTTCTGCGCCCTGGCGATAGCCGGGGCCGGCGCGGCTCCCGCGACCGCTGCCGAGGCCGCCCCCACGGGCGTCGGCAAGATCGCGGACACGGGCTCGGCCACGTCCGCCGTGTCGGACGTGGTCACGTCCGCGGAGCAGACGCTGTCCGGGCTCAACCCGTCGGCCAAGGCCGTGAACCTCGCCGGCACCGTCGCGCTCAGCAACTGCTCCGGTTCCGTCGTCCGCATGCCGGACTCCGAGGCCGACGACCCGGCGCTGGTGATGACCAACGGCCACTGCCTGGACAGCGGCTTCCCCGCGCCCGGCGAGGTCCTCGTCGACAAGGCGTCCAGCCGCACCTTCAGCCTGCTCAACGCCTCCGGCTCGCGCGTCGCCACCCTGCGCGCCGCCAAGCTCGCGTACGGCACGATGACCGACACGGACGTCGCGTTCTACCAGCTCACCACCACCTACGGGCAGATCAGGAGCTCGTACGGCATCAACCCGCTGACGCTGAACGACAAGCACCCGGTCGCCGGCACCGCCATCAGCATCCCCTCCGGCTACTGGAAGCGCGTCTACAGCTGCGACATCGACGGGTTCGCGCACACCCTGAAGGAAGGCGACTGGACCTGGAAGGACTCGGTCCGTTACACCTCCGCCTGCAACACCATCGGCGGCACGTCCGGTTCGCCCGTCGTCGACGAGGCCACCGGCAAGGTCGTCGCCGTCAACAACACCGGCAACACGGACGGCGAGCGCTGCACGGTGAACAACCCCTGTGAGGTCGACGCGAGCGGCAACGTGACGGTCCGCAAGGGCATCAACTACGGCCAGGAGACCTACCAGATCCCGGCCTGCTTCGGCATCGACAACAAGCTCGACCTGAGCGCGAGCGGCTGCACCCTGCCCAAGCCGTAAGGCCAGGGCAGGTCCCCCCGGGTCGGGCGGTCACGCGGGAGTCCTGCGGACCGCCCGGCCCGCCAGGGCGTCCGTGCGACGCCCGTCCTCGATCACGAACCGCCCGTCGACCAGCACGTACGGGATGCCCGTCGGGAGCACGCGCGGCTCGGCGAAGCCCGCCCCCGCCGCGACCGTCGCCGGGTCGAAGAGCACCAGGTCGGCGACGTACCTCTCGCGCACCAGGCCCCGGTCCGGCAGCCGGAGCCGGGCCGCCGGGTGCGAGGTGAGGTGCGCGACGCACTCCTGAAGCGACAGCACCCCCAACTCCCGTACGTAGTGGCCGAGGTAGTGCGGGAACGTGCCGTAGGCGCGCGGGTGCGGCTTGGCGCCCTGGAGGATGCCGTCCGAGCCGCCGGTGTGCACGCGGTGGCGCATGATCGCCCGGACGTTCTCCTCGTGGCCGACGTGCTGGAGGATCGTCGGCGCCAGCCGGTCGGCCAGCAGCAGCCCGCGCGCGGTCACCCAGGGGGCCTCGCCCCGCCGGTCGGCCGACTCCTGGACCGTCCGGCCGACGTAATCGGCCAGCGCCGGATCGCCCACGCCCGAGATCTCGATCGTGTCCCACTCGACGGGCACGCCGTGGCAGCCGTCCGACCCGGTGACCTCCAGGTCGTGGCGGATCCGCTCGGCCGTCTCCTCGTCCGCCAGCCGCTCGATGACCTGGTCCGGCCCGCCCTCGCTCGCCCAGCTCGGCAGCAGGGCCGCCAGCGCCGTACAGCCCGGTGTGTAGGGGTACGTGTCGAGGCTGATGTCCGCCCCGGCCGCCAGCGCCTCGTCCAGCAGGGCCAGCAGCTCGGGCGCCCGGCCTTCGTTCACGTCGAAGTTCATGGTGGCGTGGGCGAGATGCAGGGGGCAGCCCGCCTCCCGGGTCAGCGCGACCATCTCCCGGTACGCCTCCAGGGCGCCCGCGCCGTAGGAGCGGTGGTGCGGGCAGTAGTAGCCGCCGTACGACGCCACCACGCGGCACAGCTCGGTCAGTTCGGCGTCCTGCGCGTACATGCCGGGCGTGTACGTCAGCCCCGACGACATGCCGACGGCGCCCTGCTCCATGCCCTCGGCGACCACCTGCCGCATCCGGTCCAGCTCTTGTGGGGCGGCCTCCCGGTCCTCCCAGCCGACGGCGAGCGCGCGGACCGTGCCCTGGGGGATGAGATAGGCCGCGTTCACGGCGATCCCGCGGTCGAGGCGGTCGAGGTACTCGCCGACCGTCCGCCAGGCGAAGTCGATGTCGTCGCCGGAGCCGTTCCACCCGGCGATCGCCCGGCGCACCTCGCCGAGCGTACGGTCGTCGACCGGCGCGTACGACAGCCCGTCCTGGCCGATGACCTCCAGCGTGACGCCCTGCGCGGCCTTGGCGCTGTGGTCGGGGTCGCGCAGCAGGGCCAGGTCGCTGTGGGCATGCATGTCGACGAAGCCGGGGGACAGGACCAGACCCTCGGCGTCCAGCTCCCGGCGCGCCTTCGGCCGCTGGCAGCCGGCCGCCGCGGCCTCCTTGACGATGGACACGATCCGGCCGCCGTCGACCACGACATCGGCCCGGTAGGAGTCCGCGCCGGAGCCGTCGACGACGTCGGCGTCCCGGATGACCAGCTCTTCCATCGCTTCCCGCCTCCTAGAAGAACGTACGGACGTAGTCGACGACCGTGCCGTCCGCCTCGGCGACCGGGATCAGCGGCCACTTGTCGAACGACGTGCACGGATGGGACAGACCCAGACCGACCCAGTCACCCACCTCCAGACCCGCCTCCGGCGTGGTGCTCAGCCAGGCGTGCTGGTCGGACAGGGCCGTCACCGACACGCCGGTCGCCGGGCGCTCGGCGCCGTCCCGGCGGATCACCTGGGCGAAGGGCAGGCCGAGGTCGTAGGCCGCGTCCCGCTTGCCCGCGTTGACGAAGGCCTGCTCGGCCGAGGGCCGCGACACCACCTGCGTCCACAGCCGGAACGCCGGCTCCAGGGCGCCCTCCTCGGGCACCCGGTTGAACGGGGTCAGCTTGCGGTAGTGGCCGTCGTCGTGCGAGACGTAGGCGCCCGAGCGCAGCAGCTTCAGGACCGGGAGGGAGAGTTCAGGGATCTCCGAGAACACGTCGGCGACCGCGTCGAACCAGGCGCTGCCGCCCGCGCTGACGACGATCTCGTCCGCACCGGAGAACCGTCCGGCCTTGTCGAAGCCGGCGGCCAGCGCGACCAGCCGCCGCAGCCACGCCGTGACCCGCTCCGGGTCCGCCTTCGGCACCTCGCCCTCGTAGCCCGCGACGCCGACGAGCCGCAGGGTCCGCGTGCCCGCCACCGCGTCCGCGACCGCCGCGCACTCCGCCTCCGTACGCACCCCGGTACGGGCGCCCTCCCCGGCCGCGAGTTCGACGACGACGTCCAGCGGGCGCCGGGCACCGCGCAGCGCGGCGTCCATCAGCTCCACCCCGCGCACCGAGTCGACGTAAGCGACGAAGCGGAACTCCGGGTCGGCGTCGAGCTCGGCGGAGATCCAGCGCAGGGCCGCCGGGTCGACCAGCTCGTTCGCCAGGAACACGCGCCGGGTCCCGAACGCGCGCGCCACCCGCACCTGATGCGGCACCGCCAGCGTGATGCCCCACGCCCCGTGCTCGATCTGCCGCTGGAAGAGCTGCGGCGCCATGGAGGTCTTGCCGTGCGGCGCGAAGGCCAGGCCGTGCCGGTCCGCGTAGGTCTCCATGAGCCGCAGGTTGTGCTCCAGGCGCTCGGCGGACAGCGCGAGCACGGGCGTGGGGAAGCCGCCGGTGAACAGGTTCCGGCGCTGGGCGGCCAGTTCGCCCACGGTCAGGCCGTCGGCGTCCGGCGGGAGGCCCTTGAAGCGGTGGTCGACGCGTTCGGCGGCGAGCCGGGCGAGGGACTCGGCGGCGGTAACGGCTGTCATGGAGCCTCCCTGATCAGGTCTGTTGCAACACCTGCAACGTTCATTGCGTATGACGATCGACGCTGTCCAACATCTCGGCCATCCGGGGCAACGAAAGCGGCAGCGCGCGCCGCCCCCGCCGAGCAGCCAGGAGCTACGACCATCGTGACCCCCACCGGATCCTGCAACGCCCCCGACGTCGTGGACGTCGTCGCGCTCGGCTCTACTTCCGCACCGCCGGGGACCGGGCCACCGACGCGCACGAGGTGGCGTACTACCGGGCCGGATCGGCGGCCTCGGCCATGTCGTCCGGGACCTGGACCTGGACCTGGACGCGGTCCGCGCCGGCCGCGTGCTGCACCTGTCCGGGATCACGGCCGCGCTGTCCGGGACCTGCCTGGACCTGATGCGCGAGCTGACCGCGCGCCGGCCCGGCCGCCCCTGGTCTCCTTCGACGTCAACCACCGGCCCGGACTGTGGTGCGGCACGGACGCGCCGGAGGTGCTGCGGGACCTCGCGCGGGGCGCGGACCTCGTGTGCGTCGGGCAGGACGAGGCCTGGGGGCTGCGCGGCGCCCAGGCCGTCCGCGCAGCCCTCCCGGAACCCGGGGTGCTGGTCGTGGAGCAGGGCGCCGCGGGAGCCACCGTCTTCGAGCAGCGGGACGTCACCTTCGTGCCCGCCCCGCGGATCGACGTCGGCGCCGCCGTCGGCGCCTTCGCCGCCGGGTTCCTCTCCGCCACCCTGCGCGGACTGCCCGTCCGGGACCGGCTGCGGCACGGGCACCTGCTGGCCGCCGCCGCCCTCACCGCCCCCGGCGACCTCGCCGCGCCGCCCGCGCGGGAGCACGCCGACCGCCTCGCCGCCCTGGACGACGCCGCATGGGGGAGACTGCGACTCGGCCCGGGCTGGACCGATGACACACAGCGGGCCCCCGAGGAGGTACGTACGCCATGAGCCAGACCGTCGACCGCGCGCTCAGCATCCTGCCGCTGCTCGCCGAGGGTCCCGCCGACCTGGGGCAGGTCGCCGACCGCCTCGGCGTGCACAAGTCCACGGCCCTGCGCCTGCTGCGCACCCTCCACGAGCACGGCCTCGTCTACCGCCAGTCCGACCAGCGCTACCGCCTCGGCGCCCTCCTCTTCGCCCTCGCCCAGGAGGCGATGGAGAACCTCGACGTCCGCGAGATCGCCTATCCGCACCTGGTCCGCCTCAACGAGAGCTGCGGACACACCGTGCACCTCGCCGTGTACGAGGAGAACGAGGTCCTCTACATCGACAAGGTCGAGAGCCGCTCCCCGGTGCGGATGTACTCCCGCATCGGCAAGCCCGTCGCCATCACCGTCGCCGCGGTCGCGAAGCTGCTCCTGGCCGACCTGCCCGAGCACGAGCGGCGGGCGGTCGCGGAGAAGCTCGACTACCCCGCGTACACGGCCCGTTCGACACCCGACGCCACCGCGTTCCTGCGCGAGCTGGAGAAGGTGCGCGAACAGGGCTGGGCCACCGACCTCGGCGGCCACGAGGAGTCCATCAACTGCGTCGCGGCGCCCATCCGCGGCGCCGACGGCCGGGTCGTCGCCGCGATGTCGGTGTCCGCGCCGAACGTCGTCGTCACCGCCGACGAACTCCTCACCCTCCTGCCGCTGGTGCGCCGTACGGCGGACGCCATCAGCGGCGAGTACTCCGGCAGAACACCAGTGAAGGGCACCGAATGACGGACAAGACCGCACTCACCCCCAAGACCCACACCACCCCGCCGGCGAAGTTCTCGCACGGTGTGAAGAAGGGCAACATCCTCCAGGTGGCCGGCCAGGTCGGCTTCCTGCCCGCGGAGGAGGGCAAGCCGCCCACGCCCGCCGGCCCGACCCTGCGCGAGCAGACCCTCCAGACCCTGGCCAACGTCAGGGCCATCCTTCAGGAGGGCGGCGCCGGCTGGGACGACGCGATGATGATCCGCGTCTACCTCACCGACGTGGCCCACTTCGCCGAGTTCAACGAGATCTACGACGCGTACTTCGAGGAGCAGGGCCTGACCCAGCCGCCCGCCGCGCGCACGACGGTCTACGTCGGCCTGCCCGCGGGCCTCCTCGTCGAGATCGACGCGCTGGCCGTCCTCGGCTGACCCACCCCCACCCCGCCGTCCGCTCTCCGCGTAGTGGCCGGGTGTGGAGCGTCTTCGTGTAACGATGCGGGGGCTGGCTGTGTGCGGCACAGGTTCGTCGACCATACTGCTCCGCTGTGGAGCAGCGCATAGGTTCGAGCAGCCAGCCCCTGGAGGGCGCCGGATTCGACCCGGCCTTCATCCCCGGGCTCACGTCACCCGCGTCCGGCCGCACGGAGGACGACGGGCCGGAGAAGGAGCCTGAGGTCGCCGAGGCCGAGGAAGCCGAGGATGCCGCCCCCGAGCGGGCGGAGACGGCGGAGACGGCGGAGACCTCCCCCTCCGAACCGGAGGAGGCCGATGTCGACGGCCCCGTCTTCGAGGCGTCCGACCGCCGCGCGCGGATGGTCGCCGACCACAGAGGCGTACACCTGTCCCTGGACGACCAGGAATGCGAGTTCCGCTGGGACGAGATCGGGGCGGTCGAGACGGAGACCGCCCGCTTCGGCAAGCGCTACACCGTCACCGTCCACACCCCTGACCGGCGCTGGTACCCGATCGAGATCGAAGCGCCGGCCAGGAGCCACTTCAAGGAGTGGGACGAACAGTTGGACGCGGTCCTCGACGCCTACTTCGAGGAAGACGCCGGCTGAGAAGCGCGCCTAGCCGCAGTACTGGCTTTCCTTTCCGATCGACCGGTACATGCAGTCGGCGTTCTCCAGCAGTTGCAACACCGCGTCCCGGTTACGGGAGGTCTCCCGCTCGATCACCTCGTCGGGCGGGTAGAACCCGCCACCGCCGGACCTCGGATACATTTCGAAGGTGTAGCCGAAGATCTTGTGCGTGCCCCAGAGGTAGTCGTCGATCGACCCGTCCGTGATGTACAGGTCGCTGGCCTGCTCCGCCGTGTACCCGTTGCTCGCGGCCATCTTCTGCCCGACCGCCTTGAACGCCGCGTTGTCGTCCGCGGTCATCCCGGTGGCCGTGTCGGAGTACGTGTAGCCGAACGGCCACAGCACCAGCTCGCTGTAGGTGTGGAAGTCGATGCCGGCCTTGATCTGCTGCACCCCGCCGACGACCCGGCTGCGCACGAAGTCGGCGACGACCTTGACCTCGGGCGCGGACTCGGGCGCGGAGCCCCGGTAGGTGTCGGATGACGTCGAGCCGGAGGAGCCGCCGCAGCAGCCCCAGCGGTAGTTCCAGTTGCGGTTGAGGTCCGTACCGACGTACGAACTGCCGCTGTTGGGCTGGCGGTTCTTGCGCCACGAGCGGTACGACCCGGTCGCGATGTCGTACTCGCCGCCGTCCGGGTTGATGTCCGGGACGATCCAGATCTCACGGCTGTTCACCAGGCCGGTGACGCGTGAGTCGGAGCCGTAGTCGGAGGTCAGCTCGCGCAGCAGGTAGAGCGCCATCTCGACGGTGAGGTGCTCACGGGCGTGCTGGTGGTGCGTGAACAGCACTTCCGGCTCGGACTCGTCGCTGCCCACGTTGTCGCTGATCTTGACGGCGACGATGTTCCGGCCCTGGTACGACTTGCCGATCACACGCTGGCTGGCGATGGAGGGGTTGGCCGAGACGATCGAGTTGATCTCGCTCGTCATCTCCGCGTAGTTGTGGTAGCGCGAGTCGGCGGACGGGAAGTCGTGGATCCGGATGTCGTCCTCGCCGGCGGACCGGTCGGGCACCGCGCCGAGCGGGGTGACCTCGTAGCCCAGCGCGCGCAGCTTCTTGATCTGGTCCGCGCGTCCGGAGACGACGACACCGTGGCCGTGGGCCTCGTCCACGGTCACGCCGGTGCGCTGAAGTGCCGTGCGGTCCTTGGCCGTCGAGTGCATGTGGATCTCGTACTGCCGGACGTCGTCGGCCGACGGGGCCGCCTTGCGGGCGCTGTCGGCGGTGGCGTCGGTCGTCGTCGCGGAGAGGGGTGCCGCGAGGGCGAGTGCGAGGAGGGCGGCGAGGGCGGCGGTGCGTCTTCCGGTGCGGGCACCGGAGCCTCGTATGCGGAGTCGCATGAAATCTCCTTGTGGGAGGTGGGGTTGTTCCGTGCGACGTACGTGTGCGGGTGGCGCACATCGTTCTGCTAATGGCATGAGCAGGTCAAGACTGAAAGCGGACGCGCAGTGTACGCGTGCGGCCCGGCGGGCGAGCTGTCCCGGCCGAAGTCCACCCATGGGGGTGACCCGAGCGTGCATATATGTACGCAACGGGGAAGAGTTGGGGTCCGCGCTGGGCCTGTCCGGCACATCCCCGTCGTCCGCCCGGACGTCGCGGAGCAGGCGGGGATTGCCAGACAGGCCCCAGGGGAGCCGGAGTGTCCGGATCCTCGGACCACACCCCAGAGGACTGGCTGATCATGGGCGGATCAGCGCCACGACGGGACCACCATCTGCCGGTCGAGACGACCAGCTTCGTCGACCGGCGTGGCGAACTGACCCAGGGCCGCGAGCTGCTGGCCCGCGCACGGCTGGTGACGCTGACCGGGCCGGGCGGCGTCGGCAAGACCCGGCTCGCCGCGCGCGTCGCGGCCCGGGTGCAGCGCGCCTTCCCGGACGGCGAGGAGCGGGCCTGCCGGGCCCTGGGACGGGAGGCGTTCGAACGGGCCCACCGGCGCGGCGGGAGCCTCGGCCTCACCGAACTCGTCGGCCACGCCCTCCAGGAACCGGCCCGCCCGCACCCCGGCGAGTCCCGGGCCCCGCACGACGACACCACGGTCCGTCTCACCCCCCCCGTGAGACCGAGGTCGCCCGGCTCGTCGCCGAAGGGCTCGCCAACCAGCAGATCGCCGACCGACTGGTGATCGCCCGCCGCACCGCCGAAGGCCATGTGGAACGCATCCTCAGCAAGCTCGGCTTCAGCAACCGCAGCCAGATCGCCGCCTGGGGGACGGCCCAGCGCTGACCCGCCTGCCGCAGACCCCGCCCACACCCAGGTCCCGCCCACACCCAGACCGCTAGGGGAACCCATGACCACCCGACAGCCCCCCACACCCGCCGCGTTCGACCACCGCATGGCCGTCTTCGACACCGACGACGGCTTCGTGGCCGCCGCCCTGCCCTTCCTCGGCGAAGGCCTCGCCGCCCCCGGCGAACCACCCCCCGTGGCCATCGCCGACCCCCGCAACCTGGACCTGCTGCGGGACGCCCTCGGCGGGGACGCGAAGGACGTCACCTGCATCCCGCACACCGACTGGTACACCGGCTCCGCCGCCAACGCCGTCGCCCAGGCCGCCTCGTATCTCACCGCCCACGCCGGCCCCGGCGGCCGGATCCACCTCCTCATGGAACCCGTCTGGAGCGGCCGCGCCGGCCGCTCGGCCCGCGAGACCACCGAGTGGATCCGCTACGAGGCCCTGGCCAACCTCCTCTTCGCGCCCATGGCCACGACCGCCCTGTGCGCGTACGACACCCGCACCGCCGGTCCCGCCGTCGTCGCCGCGGCCCGCCGCGCCCACCCCGGCACGGACGTGTACCAGGACCCGGTGCGGCTCGCGGCCGAACTCGACGCCGCACCGCTGCCGCTGCCCCCGGGCGGCGCGCAGCCCCTGCCGGAGCCGTATGCCGCTGCCGTGCAGGGCTGGGCGGAGGCCCGGGGGCTTCCCGCCGCCGACGCCGAGTTGTTCGCCACGGCCGTCGCGGAGACGGCGGCCGCCCTGGCGCCCCTCGACGGCACCGCCCTGCTGTGGGGCGAGGCGCCCGCCTGCGTGTGCGAGCTGCGCTCGGCCCGCCCCGTCGGCGACCCGCTCGCCGGCTTCGTCCCGCCCCCGCCCACCGGCCCGGAACCCGGCCCGGGCCTGTGGTACGCGCGCCAGGTCTGCGCGTACGTGGACATCCGTGACGACGCCGCAGGAGCCACGGTCCGCCTCCAGTACGCGTGACCCCCACCCGCACACGCAGGTAGGGGATCGGGTAGTCCTCCCCCGTGCCGGACCGGTCCCCGGGACACCCTGGAGCCATGCTGCGACTCTCCGGGCCCCCACCTCCCGGACCCGACGCCACGTACGGCCCGTTCCCGCAACCACCCCTGGGAGCAGGCCACCTGAGCGTCGAGTTCGCCCCCGAGCCCTCCGCCGTCCGCGAGGCACGCGCTCGGGTGCGCAGGCAGTTGGAGGGATGGGGGCTGGCGGAGCGCGGGGAGGTGGCGGACGTGGCGGAACTGCTCGTCGGCGAACTGGCCACCCACGCGCTGGTGCACGCCGAGAGCCGCTTCCGGCTCACCCTCTTCGCCGCGCACGGCGTACTGCGCTGCGAGGTCGCCGACACGGAACGCCGCGTGCCCCGGGTGCTGGAGTTCGAGCTCGGCACGTGCGGATCGGACGGCTGTGGTCGGCGACAGACGTGACGCTCCGCTGGGTGGGGCCCTGGCGGTGTGCTCAGCCGCCGGGGCCTGCCAGGGGCCTGCCAGGGGCCTGTCCGGGGCCCGTGCGGGAGGGTGCCTCGTACGCGCATCACGTGAAGATCCGGTCACGCCCCCTTGTCCTACCGGCGCCTTTGGGCTTTCTTGACCTGCATGGCGGACACCACGGGAAACACCACGGACCACGAGGCGTCGAGACACCCCTCGCAGCGCAAGGCGAGTTGGAAGTACATCGGCCCGGGGATCGTCGTCGCGGCGACGGGCGTCGGTGCCGGTGACCTGGTCGCCACGCTGATCGCTGGCAGCAACTTCGGCTACACGCTCCTGTGGGCCGCGATCATCGGCTGCCTGGTGAAGATCTCCCTGGCCGAGGCGGCGGGCCGCTGGCATCTGTCCACGGGCCGCACCCTGTTCGACGGCTGGGCCAGCCTCGGCCGCTGGACCACCTGGTTCTTCGCCGTCTACGTCGTGGTCTGGGGCTTCGTCTACGGCGCGGCGGCGATGTCGTCGAGCGCGCTGCCGCTCCAGGCGCTGTTCCCCGATGTGATGGACCTGAAGTGGTGGGGCATCGCCTGCGGCCTGGTCGGTCTGGTCTTCGTCTGGTTCAACAAGTACGCGGTGTTCGAGAAGGTCATGACGGTCCTGGTGGGCGTCATGTTCCTGGTGACGGTGTACCTGGCGATCCGCGTCACGCCCAACATCCCCGACGCCTTCGCGGGCCTCCTCCCGGTGCTGCCCGACGAGAAGGACTCGATCCTGAACACCCTGGGCCTGATCGGCGGCGTCGGCGGCACGATCACCCTCGCGGCCTACGGTTACTGGGTCAACGCCAAGGGCTGGACCGACACCGGCTGGATGAAGGTCATGCGCCTGGACAACCGCGTCGCCTACGCCACGACCGGCATCTTCGTGATCGCCATGCTCTTCGTGGGCGCGGAGCTCCTGCACTCGGCGAACGTCGCGATCGCGAGCGGCGACAAGGGCCTGATCCAGCTGGGCGACATCCTGGAGAAGGAGTACGGCACGGCGACGGCGAAGTTCTTCCTGATCGGGTTCTTCGCCACGTCCTTCACCTCCCTGATCGGCGTCTGGCACGGCGTCAGCCTGATGTTCGCCGACTTCGTGGCCCGCCTGTCGGGCAAGGGCCAGGCCAAGGGCGAGGAGGTCGCCTCGGGGACACGCGAACGCTCCTGGCCCTTCCGCGCCTACCTGCTCTGGCTGACCTTCCCGCCCATGATCCTCCTCTTCGAGGGCCAGCCCTTCCGGCTGATCATCATCTACGGCGTCCTCGGCGCGGCCTTCCTGCCCTTCCTCGCCGGCACCCTGATCTGGCTCCTGAACTCCTCCCGTACCCCCAGGGAGTGGCGCAACGGCCCGCTCAGCAACGCGATGCTCGCCGTCGCGGGCCTGCTGTTCCTGATCCTGTGCGTGAAGCAGATCTGGGACCAGCCGTGGGGGGAGTTCTTCTAGGGCGCCGGGGAGGACGGCGGCCGGCTACGGCAGCCCGTGCACATGCGGACCCACCGCGCTGGACCACGCGTTGCCGTCCGTCGCGTCCCAGTTGGTCGACCAGGTCATCGCGCCCCGGAGGTCCGGATATGTCCGGGGCGGCTTGGAGGAGCCGCAGCCCGAGCCCTTGGTCAGGCAGTCCAGGGCGTTGTTCACCAGGACGGTGCGACGTAGCCGCCGCCTGCCGCGCGGGTCGAGGCGGGCAGGCCCAGGCCGACCTGGGACGGGGCGAGGCCGTTCTCCAGCTGGATGCGGGCCAGGGCGGTGAGGAAGTCGACCGTGCCCTGGCCGTAGACCTTGCCGTCGCAGCCGAGCATGGAACCGCTGCGGTACCCGCGTCACCGCACCAGTCGCCGCGCGTACGTCCACGACAGTGCGCCGAACAGCGCCACGAGCAGCGCGAGTACGACGTAACCGGCGCCCGGCACCTCCATGGTCAGTGCACCTCGACCGAGTCGATGATCCGGTCCAGGTCCCCGTCCGACAGGGATCCCTGCTGCGCGTCGACCCGGATCGCGAACGTGGTGTCCGTCGAGTCGAGGCCGTGCACGATGGCGGCGCTGACGGCGACCATGCCGAGGTACTCCGTGCCGGTCGCGCCGCGGTCGTCGTAGACCGGTCTGTGTGCGTACGTCCGTATGCCGCCCCGCGAGCCATACGGCACTCCTTTTCCCCGACTGCCTTCGTGTGGACGGCGAGATGAGGTTCGCGCCCCTTCCGAAGGCCTGGGCCCCAGGGCCCAAACGGAGGCCCACCGTCAACACGGGGCCCGCCCGGACCCCGCCCCGAGACCCCGACAGTGACCGGCAAGATGCTCAACCTGCCCCGTTTTGGCGCATCTTGTGCAACGACAGTTGCTCACCAGCTACACAAACGCTGTTCTCCGGCCACAGAGCCGTGGATACAGTGCTGAGGTAGTCACGCAGTGAAGTCGACGGGGTGTGCCGGAGTAACACACGGCGGACCGACGGGGCATGGGGAAACGGGGAGCTGCGCGTGCCAACTGCCATTGCCGTGACCAGTGCCGACATGGCGCTGCCGCCACAGGACGAACGCACCTTGCCCGCCGTCGTGCTGAGGGACGTCGACCGGCGCCCCCTGGAGCAGGCCCTCGCCGAGATGCAGACCCTGGTCGAGCACCACGGGCATGTGATCGTGGTCTGCTCACAGGCCGCGCCCACCGCCGTGCAGCGACGGCTGCACACCCTGCGCTCCCTCATGGAGAGCGACCGGATCGCCCTCTTCCGCCCCGATCTGCCCCCACTCGGACTCGCCGTCCTGGCCCGCCAGTTACGGCAGCTCGCGTCCTGCGACATCAGCCCCGGCGTGCTCGCCTCGGCCGGCCGGCTGCTCGTCCACTACATCCACGCCGGGGCGCTGCTCAACTCCGTCGCCCGGCTCGACCGCGTCCCCGTCGGCCTGAAGTCGCACGCCAAGTCATGGGTACCGGGCAGCCAGTTCGGCGTACTCGCCCACCCCGAACCGCAGCTGGTGAAGATCGCCCCCGAAGCCACCCTCACCGGCCCCGAGTTCGGCACCTGGATGCTGGTCGCCAAGGGGCAGCTCCAGTCCGACTGGGTCACCGGCACCCTCGCCCCGTCCTGGAAGGTGCAGGGGCTGCGCGAGATCCCGCTCCCGGCTGAATCACCGGCCTGGTGGGGCACCGGCAAGCTGATCGAGTTCTGCAGCTATCTGCCCGACCTGTCGGTCCTCTACCAGCTGGTCACCTCCGTACGGCGGACCCGCTGCCACTGGTGCGGCATCGACGTCATCGGTGACCGCTGTGTCTTCTGCTCGGCCATGCCGCCCGTTCACGACAGCCCACCCCTCAAGCAGCTGGAGAACCGAACGGCCGTCGGGTGAGCCCTGGCACCGCAGATCAGCACTGTTCCGATCCCGCTCGACCGATATCCCCAACGAGGTTGTACGGTTCATGAACTCCCGTCAGCGCCGCGGCGTGATTCTCCTGCTCCTGTCGGTCGTCTGCGCCCTCGGCGCCTTCACCGGCGTGCTGTCCGTCATCAGTGACGTGAAGTCCAAGGTGGGCCCCGAGGTCACCGCCTACCGGCTGAAGTCCGACGTGCCGCCCTACACGACCCTCAACACGAGTCAGTTCGAGAAGATCAAGATGCCCGAACGGTGGCTGTCGGGCAACGCCGTCACCGACCTGCGCGAGATCCAGGGCAAGATCGCCGTGACCACGCTGCAAGCGGGCTCCCTGCTCCAGTCCGACATGATCGTCCGTCGGCCGGCCCTCCAGCCCGGCCAGCAGGAGGTCGCCATCATGATCGACGCGGCGACCGGCGTGGCCGGCAAGATCACGCCCGGCTCCTCGGTCAACGTCTACGCCACCTTCGAGGGCAAGCGCGAGGGCGACCCCGACCAGTCGAAGATCATCGTGACGAACGCCAAGGTCCTCGACGTCGGTCAGCTGACCGCCCTGAAGCCGGACGAGAACAACCGCAACCAGCAGCCCACCGACGCCGTCCCGATCACCTTCGCGCTGTCCGCCATAGACGCCCAGCGCATCACCTACGCCGAGTCGTTCGCCCAGCGGGTCCGGCTCGCCCTCGTCGCGCCCGGCAGCGACACCACCGTCCCGGAGCAGGACCGGACGTACGAGCTCGCGAAGGACAAGTGAGAGGTTCGCATGCCCACGAGGATCCTCCCGGCAGTCGGCGACGCGGACGCGGTCCGTTCCATCACGACTCTGCTCAGCCAGCTCCCCGACGCCGAGCCGGTCGCCCCGGTGGTCGACTCGACCCAGCTCATCGACACGCTCGCGCGCCTGGCCGCCGAGTCGGTCGACGAGCTGCCCGAGGTCGTGGTGGTGCACGAGCGGATCGGCCCCGTCCCCGCGCTGGAGCTGATCCGCGAAGTCGCCCTGCGCTTCCCGGCCGTCGGCGTCATCCTCGTCACCTCGGACGCGAGCCCCGGCCTGTTCCAGGCCGCCATGGACTACGGCGCCCGGGGCCTGGTCGCCCTGCCCCTGAGCTACGAGGAACTGGCCAGCCGCGTCCAGGCGGTCGCCCAGTGGTCCGTCGGCGTACGGCGGCACCTGGGCGCCGGCGCCGACGTGTTCACCGGCGTCGGAGGCACGGTGGTCACGGTGAGCGGAGCCAAGGGCGGCGTGGGCACCACCTTGACGGCGATCCAGCTGGCCCTCGCAGCCCAGGCCTCCGGCCGCAGCACGGCGCTGGTCGACATGGACCTCCAGACCGGTGATGTCGCCTCCTACCTGGACGTCCAGTTCCGCCGCTCCGTGGTCGACCTGGCCGCCATCACGGACATCTCCCCGCGCGTCCTGGCCGACGCGGTCTTCCGCCACGACACCGGCATCGCGCTGCTGCTCGCCCCCGCCGAGGGGGAGCGCGGCGAGGACGTCACCGACCGCGCCACCCGCCAGATCGTCAGTGCCCTGCGCTCCCGCTACGAGGTCGTCGTCATCGACTGCGGCGCCCAGCTGAACGGGGCGGGTGCGGCCGCCGTGGAGATGGCCGACAGGGCCCTGCTGATCACGACGCCGGACGTGGTCGCGGTACGGGGCGCCAAGCGGGCGGTGCGGATGTGGGACCGGCTCCAGATCCGCAAGGCGGAGGAGACGACCATCGTCGTCAACCGGTACTCGCGCGGTACGGAGATCCAGCCGCCGCTGATCCAGAAGATCACCGGCACGGCCGTCGCGGCCACCGCGGTCCCCGCCAACTTCAAGGAACTGCAGAGTGTCGTGGACGCGGGCCGCATCCACGAACTGGAGAGCAAGAGCTCGGTGAAGCAGGCCCTGTGGGGCCTGGCCGGCGAACTGGGGCTGGTCAAGGTGCCCGAGGGCGCCCAGAAGGCGGGCCGGCTGCGGGGGGACCGGGGGTCGGTGAGCTTCCGGCGGCGCAAGGACGGAGGGGGATGAGGATGCCCAGGTCCGCGAGACGGCGGGACGACGGCCAGGTCACCATCGAGTTCCTCGGCATGATGCCGACGATCATCGTGACGCTGGTGGTGCTGTGGCAGCTCGTGCTGGTGGGCTACACCTTCACGCTCGCGGGGAATGCCGCCGATGAGGCGGTGCGGGCGGGGACGGCGGCGGAGCCGGGTGAGCGGGATGCCGCGTGCCGGGCAGCGGGACTGGACAAGCTGTCGGACGCGTGGAGGGCCGGCGCCGAGGTGGGCTGCACCACCGGTGGCGGCTATGTCACCTCCGACGTCAAGCTCGAGGTCCCCGTCCTCTTCCCGGGCACGGTCTCCGTCCCGCTCCCGGTCAAGGGCCACGCCGGCGCGGTCGAGGAGGCGAAGTGAGATGGCGTACGTCCGCAGAGAGCGCGACCGCGGCCAAGTGGCCATCGAGTACATAGGGTTCCTGCCGATCCTGCTGCTCGTCGCCATGGCGGCCGTACAGCTGGGGCTGATCGCGTACACGGCGCAGCAGGCGGGGACGGCGGCCCGGGCGGGGGCGCGCAGTGCCTCGCTGGACGGGCCGCACGAAGGGGACTGCCAAGCCGCGGTGAGCGACTGGCTGGCCAAGACCACCCGATGCCCCGCGTCGTACGGCGGCGACGAGGTCACGGTCACCGCCGAGATCACCATCCCGTCGATCATCCCGGGCAAGGGCGACTTCGGCACGGCCCGCAAGACCGCCACGATGCCGCTCGACCACTGAACGACGAGCAAGGAGCACCTCACGCATGAGCCTGCGAGCACGCATCAACTCCCCGGAGGAGAACGGCAACCGGGGCGAGGACGGCCACATGGTCGCCTCCTACCGGGCCAAACTCCTGGAGGAGATCGACCTCGCGGAGATGAGTTCGCTGGCCGCCGCCGAGCGCAGGGCGCGGCTGGAGCGGGTGCTCGGGCACATCATCAGCCGTGAGGGCCCGGTCCTGTCGACCGTGGAGCGCTCGCAGCTGATCCGCAGGGTGGTCGACGAGGCACTCGGCCTGGGCATCCTGGAGCCGCTCCTGGAGGACGCCTCCATCACGGAGATCATGGTGAACGGCCCGGACGCGATCTTCGTGGAGCGCGGCGGCCGGGTGGAGCAGCTGCCGATGCGCTTCGCCTCGAACGACCAGCTGATGCAGACGATCGAGCGGATCGTCTCGACGGTCAACCGCCGCGTGGACGAGTCGAACCCGATGGTCGACGCCCGCCTCCCCTCCGGCGAACGCGTCAACGTCATCATCCCGCCCCTCTCCCTGACCGGCGCCACGCTCACCATCCGCCGCTTCCCGCGCTCCTTCACGCTGCAGGAGCTGATCGGCCTGGGCTCGCTCGACGAGCCCATGCTGTACCTGCTGGCGGGCCTGGTGCAGGCGAAGTTCAACGTCATCGTCTCGGGCGCGACGGGCACCGGCAAGACGACGCTGCTGAACGCTCTGTCGGGCCTGATCCCGGAGGGCGAGCGCATCATCACCATCGAGGACTCGGCCGAACTCCAGCTCCAGCAGGCGCACGTCATCCGCCTGGAGTCCCGCCCCGCGAACGTGGAGGGCAAGGGCCAGATCACGATCCGCGACCTGGTCCGCAACTCCCTGCGTATGCGCCCCGACCGCATCGTCGTCGGTGAGGTCCGCGGCGGCGAGTCGCTGGACATGCTCCAGGCGATGTCGACGGGGCACGACGGCTCGCTGGCCACCGTCCACGCCAACAGCGCGGAGGACGCGCTGATGCGTCTGCAGACCCTGGCCTCCATGTCGGAGGTGGAGATCCCCTTCGTGGCGCTGCACGACCAGATCAACAGCGCGGTCGACGTCATCGTCCAGCTGACCCGCTTCGCGGACGGCGCCCGCCGTATCACCGAGGTCGCGCTGCTGGAGAGCCACGGCAGCGAGCCGTACCGACTCGTCACGGTCGCCCGCTTCAACGCCCAGCCCATGGCCGCGGACGGCCGTATCCACGGCGCCTTCGAGTACCACCCCCTCCCGCGCCGCACCGCCGACCGCCTCTACATGGCGAGCCAGCCCATCCCCCAGGCCTTCGGCATCGCCCAGTCCGCGGACCAGCTAGCCACCCGAGAAGCCAGGTAGGAACCGTCCCCATGGAACTGCGATCCCTGATCACGCTGACCACCGGCGTCACCCTGCTGACCTGCGTCCTGGCGGTCGTGGGCCTGCACTCCTACGCCATGGGCAAGGCACAGCGCCAGGCACTCGTCGACCGGCTCTCCGCCACCGGCCAGACCCCGGTCGTAGGCCGCCGCCGCCACTTCCGCGACCTGGACCGCCGCCTGCGCCGCACCAACCTGGGCAAGAAACTGGAACTGCGCCTGGCCGCCACCGGCCTGGACATCACCCCGGGCGAGTTCTTCGTCTGCATGCTCGCCACGGTCGCGGGCCTGTGGCTGATCGGCCAGGCGGCCCTGGCCCCGTTCTTCGGCCCGCTGGCCGGTCTGCTGGGCATCTGGGTGGCATGGCAGTTCCTCAACTGGCAGCGGCAGAAGCGCATCGAGAAGTTCATCAACCAGCTTCCTGAGCTGGCCCGCATCCTCGCCAACGCGACCCAAGCCGGACTCGCGCTGCGCACGGCGATCGGGATGGCGGCGGAGGAACTGGAGGCCCCGGCGGGAGAGGAACTCGGCAAGGTAGCCAGCCAACTGGCGATCGGCGCGTCGATGGACGACGCCCTGAGCGAACTGGCGGACCGCCTCCCCTCCCGCGAGCTGGTCGTCCTGGTCACCACGCTGGTGCTGTCCAACCGCGCGGGCGGCCAGGTGGTCAGCGCCCTGCGGAACCTGACGGAGACGCTGGAGGAGCGCAAGGAGACGCGACGGGAGGTCCGCACCCAGCTGTCGCAGGTGAGCATGACGTCGTACGCGGTGCCGGTGCTGGGCGTGGGCTCCCTGTTCCTGATGAACGGCGTGAAGGACGGGGCACTGGAGCGCATGACGGGCTCACCGTTCGGCCAGGGGGCGGTCATCATCGCCTTCTCCCTCTACGCCGTCGGCTTCATCCTCATCCGCCGCCTGTCCCGCATCGACGTCTGAGAAGGCCGGAGCAGATTCATGGGACTTCTTCTCGCACTGGTCATGGGCCTCAGCGTCTGGGGCGTCTTCGCCGGCCTCCGCATGTACCGGGCCGAGGCCAAACTCCCCGGCGACCTCGCGCTCGCCCTGGAGGTCGGCTCCACCCGTACCGGCGCGGTGGACTCGCTGATCGACCGCCTGGGCATGCGGTACGCCCCCGCCGTCCTGCGCCTGATGGGCCCCAAGCAGGTCGCCAAGTACCGACGCAAGATCGACCTCGCGGGCAACCCCGGCGGCCTGACCATCGACCGCTACGCCGCCCGCCGAGCGGTCTACGGCTTCCTCGGCGGCGTCGGCTTCCTGGTCTTCCTGATGCGCGGCCAGCTCGTCGTGGCGCTGCTCCTGCTCGCCTTCGGGGCGTTCTGGACGGAGGTCGGTATCTGGGCGGCGATCCGCATCCGCAAGGACGTGATCGAGCGGACCCTGCCGGACTTCCTGGACGTGCTGGCGGTCGTGGTGAGCGCGGGTCTGGGCTTCCGCCAGGCCCTGGACCGCGTCGCCTCGAAGTACGAGGGCCCCTGGGCCGACGAACTGCGCATCACCCTGCGCCAGATGGACCTGGGCATGAGCCGCCGCCAGGCCTTCGCGGAACTGCGCCGCCGCAACGACTCCGAGCAGGTCGCCATGTTCGTCACGGCGTTGCAGCAGGGCGAGGAACTGGGTGCCCCGATCGTCGACACGCTGGTGGCCCTCGCCAAGGACATGCGCCGTACGGATGCCCAGAACGCCCGCCGCAAGGCCGCCCGCGCGGTCCCCAAGGCCACCATGATGATCACCACCTTCATGGTCCCGGCCACGATGATCCTCCTCGGCGCCGGCCTGATCCTGGGCTCGGGTACCGACTTCGGCGCGGTCACGGGCAAGTAGGGGGGCGACACCATGTCGATGACAGGAGAACGCACCGGGCGCCTGCGCCGCCGCCCGAGAACACCCGAGATCACCACCCCACCTGCAGGCACGGTCCTCCCGGCCCACGTCCGCACAGGCGCCCCCGACATCCCGGTGACGTCGGCGACACCGGCGCTGCCGCCGGGGTGGGAGCGGGCGGACACGCCGGTGGGCGGGGCGATGGACGAGGCGCACACGGCCATGCCGGTACTCACGAACGGCGGTCCGGCCGCCGACGGTGCTCAGCCTCCACAGGGGTCACCCACACCCGTCGGGGAAAGCCGCAGGGGCGGCGAGAATGGTGCGGCCGGGAAGTCAGTCCGGGCCGAAGGCCGGGCGAAACCCACAGCCGGACACCCGGCGATACCCATCCAGATCAACGCCCTCCAGGCCATGTGCCGACAGGTCTTCGGCTTCCGGCTGGCCATGATCGCCCTGGCCACCCCCACCGCCCTCGTCAACGCCAACGAGGGACTCCCCACCCGCCTGGTGGGTGCGGCCGTGGTCGTCACCTTCATGACCTCCTACGTCCTGTTCAGGGACTGGGAACGCTTCGGCCCCCTCCTCCTGCGCCACCCCACCCTCCTGGCCGCGGACACCCTCTTCGGTGCCCTCCTGCTCATCTCGGCGGGCCCGGACAGCACCCTCGCCTACGTCAGTGTCTGCACCCCCCTCCTCGCCGGCCTGGTCTACGGCTGGCGCGGAGCAGGCGTCTTCGCCTCCCTCCAGGCCCTGCTGCTCCTTCTCATCCACGCGGCGATGGAGGACCCCCAGCCCGGCATCACCGAGTCGTCCCTCCTGCCCGGCCTCTGCGTCATCGCCGGAGCCGTCGGCTCCAGCCTCCGCAACCTCATGCTCCGCTTCGGCGCGGCCACCCAGGCCCTGACGACGGTCCAGGCCCGCCTGGCCGTCACGGAGGCGGTCAGCGCCGAACGCGCCCGACTGGCCCGCGAGATGCACGACTCGGTCGCCAAGACCCTGCACGGTGTGGCCCTGGCCGCGGACGGCCTGGCCGGCTCGGCAGGCGCCGCCCACATGGACGCGGCCCTGGTCAAGCAGCAGGCCGATCTGGTCGCTCGATCAGCCCGCCGAGCCGCCGCCGAATCCCGCGAACTCCTGGCGGACCTGCGCCGCGAATCGGACCCCGGCCAGGGCACGGACGTACTGGTCGAACTGGCCGCCCGCACCCGGGACTTCAGTGCCCGCACGGGCCTCCCGGCGGCCTGCCGCCCCACCGGCGACCACTCCATGCCCCCCGTCCCGCCCGCCGTGGCCCGCCAACTCCTCACCATCGCCTCGGAGGCCATGGAGAACGCCCACCGCCACGCGGGCCCGACCCGGGTCGACGTCCGTGCAGGCGTCCACGGCGAGCTGCTCCGCATCAGCGTCTACGACGACGGCCGCGGCCTCCCGCCAGGAACCACCCTCGAACAACTACGCCGATCGGGCCACTTCGGCCTGGTCGGCATGGTCGAGCGGGCCGCCTCGGTGGGCGCCCGCATCCGCATCGGCCGGGGCGGCCACCCCAAGGGAACGGAAGTCCGCCTGGATCTACCACTGGCGGCCCTGACCGCACCCCACGGCTGACCACCCGTGACCACGCCGCACACGTCCCCCGCGACACGAGAGGAGGCAGCCCGATGCCGGACCAGACGACTCCCCACCCCGGCGCCTCACCGCCGCCACCGCCACAGAACCCGTTCGACTTCCCGCAGCCCGCACAGCCGAGCCGCCTCAGGGTCGTCGTGGCCGACGACAACCCGGTGGTCCGCGCCGGCCTCACCGCCCTGCTCTCCGGCCGCGAGGACATCACGGTCGTGGCGGAGGCGGCCGACGGCCGCGAGGCCTACGAGGCCGCCCAACAGCACCGGCCCGACGTCGTCCTCCTCGACGTACGCATGCCCGGCGTGGACGGCATCTCGGCGCTCCCGTACCTGGTGCGGATCGCCCCGGTCGTCATGCTGACCTACAGCAGGGAGTCGGAGATCGTCCAGGAGGCCCTCCGCCGAGGAGCGGGCGGCTACCTGGTCCACGGCGAGTTCACGGCCGGTCAGCTGGTCGACGCGGTCAGGGACATCAAGCAGGGCCGGGCCCACTTCACGCCCACGGCGGCGGGTGCCCTGCTGGCCCAGCTCCGGCAGGGCCAGGGCACGAGCCAGGGCCAGGGCCCGGGGGGCCCGCCCCTACCGGATGGACTGGGGAAGGTGAATGCGAATGCATACGGAAATTCCGCTTCCGCATGGCCGCATAATCAGACCCAACTAACCACTCAACCAGCTGATATGAGTCTCTCACAGGTCCCGACCCCACCAACTTCCCCAGAAAACCTTTCGCAAGTGCAACCGGGTGTGGGACAGTCTTCGTCTGGGTGGACGAGTGGCCGTCCGCCCGCTCCGGACAGATCGCGGTTCCAACTGAGCACGAGGGAGGCGGAGATCATGGACCTCATCGCGTCCGGCATGAACAACCAGCAGATCGCCGCCACCTGCTTCATCAGCGAGAAGACGGTCAAGAACCACATCAACCGCATCTTCGCCAAGCTCCACAGCACCAGCCGCTCCGAGGCCGCGGCGAAGTGGCTCGGCACGGCACCGGGCTCACACCGGGGACTGGGGTGACCTTCGGTGACGGTATGGGGGGAGAGTTCGCTGGGCCCGCGCGATTGGGCCCTGGATTGGGCCCTGGGACCCTCTGACGGACGGGGTGTTCCGTCGTACGTTTCTCGTGTCGAAAGCGGCACCGCCGAAACCGGAGGGGAACATCATGAGCGACCTGATGCTGAAGACGGCTGTTGCGACCAAGGTCCGCGTGAACGGCTGGAAGAACACCACGGTCGAGGCCATGCAGCGCCGGTCCGGCGACAAGGGGCAGACCGCGGTCGAGTATCTGGGCATCATCGCGGTGGTCGTGGCGATCGTTCTGGCGATCACGGGTACGAACATCGGTCAGACGATCCTCACCAAGATCCAGGCTCAGATCGCCAAGGTCGCTCCTTGATGCGACCTCGCCGGTACGGCGACGCAGGGCAGGCTTTCCCCATCTACATCACTGTGGTGGGGGGCCTGCTCTTTCTCGCGTTTGCCTACTTTGCGGTCGGCCAGGCCGCGGCGAATCGGAACGGCGCCCAGACCGCAGCCGACGCGGCGGCACTCGCAGCGGCCCAGGACAGGCGGGATCAGCTCGCCGGCGCATGGGTGAAGGACGTACTCGACCCGAGTAAGTGGCAGGGCATCTTCAACGGGATCGCCGAAGGGCTCGCTCCGTCGTGCTGGCGGGCACATCAGCTCGCCGCACAGAACGATGCCCGAGTGATCAGCTGCCCCGATCCGGAAGGTCCGCTGCGCTTCACGGTCGAGGTCGAGACCAACAAGCCCATGGGAGACTCCGTTGTCCCCGGCGAGGCGAGCCGGAAATCGAACGCGTCCGCCACGGCTGTGATCGAGCCCCGCTGCGACTTCGACCCCCCAGCTGCGGACGCCGGGCCCGACGTACTCCCGCGGCTTTCGTGCAAGGACCGAGACGGGGACTGGGAGCGGGACTGGGACCTGGATCCGGACGATCCCGATGCTCTGCCGAAACCCGAGGACCTCTTCGACGTCCACCTGGCCGACTGACAAGCGAACGACGAGTGATGAAGGAAGCAGAGAGATGAGCATTCGGTTCACTGCCAGCGCCCGCAGGGGGATGGTCGCGCTGACCCTTGCGACCGGACTGGCCCTCAGCGCGGCCGGCTGCGGCGGCGGAGGCGGGGACGACGACAAGGCGAGCCCGTCGGCGTCCGCTTCCAAGGACAGTGGATCCAAGCCGAGTGCTCAGGAGGGGCAGGCGGAGACACCTCTGGCCGAACTCAAGGGTACGGACGGGCTGCTCCTGCAGGTCACCTCCGCACAAAGGGACACTGGCGGCTTCGTCACGGTGAGCGGCAACGTGAAGAACGACGGAGGGGAGTCGGTGGCCATCCCTGCTCAGACGAGTGGTGATGAGACCGAGGTCATCAAGCACGGCCAGTCACTCGGCGGTGCAACTCTCGTGGACTCCAAAGGGAAGAAGCGCTACTACGTCCTTCGTGACACCGACGGGCGTCCGCTGACGACGACGGGCCTCACTACGCTCGACGCCGGGCAGACGCTCCCCGTGTTCATGCAGTTCCCTGCCCCGCCGGCCAGCACGACTGACGTCGCTCTGCAACTGCCGACATTCTCCAGCGGCACCATCAAGATCTCCGGGTGAGGCCAGCCATGACCCGTACATTCGCCCGGAAGGCGACACCACGCCTCGCCCTGGTCCTCACCGCAGCCTCGGTCATGGTCGCCACGAACCTCTACGGCGCCGTGTCGGCCCATGCCGACGAAAGCCCCACCGTGCCCCCGGGCACCGAGGCCTCGGCCCCCGCCCCCGTCAAAGTCGACCCGAACGACCCCGACCTCAAACTCCCTGAGGGCGCCACCCTGGCCGCCGCCAAGGTCCTCGACATCAAACAGGTCGTAGAAGACCAAAGCGGCGACGAACGCCGGGAAGACACCAACGCCGACGTCAAGTTCGCCCTCCAGGCCGAGGTCCTCTTCGGCAAGGACAGCGCGAAGCTCGGCGCCCAGGCGAAGGCCCGTATCTCCGCGATCGCCGAGGAGATCAAGACCCAGAACGCGACGAAGATCCGCGTCTTCGGCTTCACCGACAACCTCGGCTCCTCCGCCCACGGCGACGTCCTGTCCAAGCAGCGCGCCAACGCCGTACAGGAGGTCCTGGACCAGGAGCTGAACGACTCCAACGTCACCTACGAGGTGCGCGGCTACGGCGAGCAGTACCCGATCGCGGACAACTCCACGGAGGCCGGCCGCAAGAAGAACCGCCGCGTCGAGGTCTCCTTCCCGCGCACGGAGAGCTGAGCGCCGTTCGGACGCCGGAGGCCCCGTCCCGTACAACCGCGAACTGGGAGGGGCTTCTGGCGTGCGTGGCACAGACAGGAGGCGCTCGGCGTATACGTCACGTATACTCTCCGTATGTCCGACGTCATGATTCGTGTGCCCGCCGAAGTCCGTGACCAGCTCGCCGCCGTGGCGGAGGCGCGAGGGACCAGCCTGCGCGCCCTCATGCAGGAGATAGCTGCTCAGACGCTGACTCCCGAGCAGCTCAAGGAACGGGCCGAGCACACCCGCGCCCTGCTTGCCGAGCGGTTCGGGCATCATGTGACGGACGAGGAGTCGGCGGAGATGCGGCGCAAGATGCGTGAAGCCACTGCCGCTCATCGGGCCGCGCTCGCCGAGGCGGAGTCGTCGCGTTGAACCTCGTCGAACACTATGTCCTCGACACTGCCACGCTCCTGGCGATGGGAGGCGACAAGCAGGTCTCCGGTCTCATTCATGCGGCGGCGGCCAGCGACGACGTGCGCCTGTGGGTGCCAGTTCTGTGCCTCCTTGAGGCTGAGCGCGAGCGTGGGGGGATCGTCGCTCACGCCGGTGTGCTGCTGGACGTACTCCGCATCGTCGATGACGACTACGCGATGGCTGTGACCGTTGCCGAGCTGTGCCGCGACGGTCTCGGCTTCGGCGTAGCGGCAGCCGTACATACTGCGCGGCCGAACCCGATGCTCCCCGACGGAGGGCTCGTGACCACCGTCGCGCCGGAACTCTATGCCGGGCTCGGAGTCGGAGTCATGGACCTGAACCGCTGACCAGCCCGGCCCCGGGCGCCGCGCGGGCAACGCCTACAGCGGGTGGTCCGCCTTACCGGCTTTGATGTCCGTCTCGTGACGCCCGCGGGTCGGGCGACTTGGCGTGCCACCAGTCCATGTACGCACGGTGCTGGGAGAGCTGTGCCTCGCCGTGAGTGAACTCGGGGGGCAACTGCGGTTCAGGCGGGCGCAGGGTTGGGCCCAGGGGCCCATGTGCCAGTAATCGATTCTCAATAGCCTCGGCCGGGTGTCCGCCTTGAATTGCCGCCCGCGAACCGAGGTCACGTATGTCCGGTGCCGGTAGCCCGATACCCCCGAGCGGGATGTGGGGCGCACAGAACATCCCGTCCTGGGACCGGCGTTCGCCGTTGCCGAGGGAACTGGGCTGGGCGCAGGTACTGCTGTGGGTGCAGTTCGCGCTGACGGTCCTGTACGTGGTCACCGTGCTGTCGGTGGTGACGTACTACTCAGGGGAGATCTTCGGGATCCTGCTGTACGACTCGCTGCCCAGCGTGGCCGGGGTCTACCTGGCCCGGCGCCTGTGGCGGGGCGGGGTGTGGACGAGTCGCGCACTGATCGCCGTACAGGCGTGGATCGTGTGGCTGTCGTTCGGCACGCTGATGCACGGTGATCTGCGGGGCTTCACGCAGGCCGCGATACCGGTCGCGGTCATCGTGCTGGTGCGCCGAGCCCCGTCGCGTGAGTGGTTCGAGATTGCTCCCCAGGACAGGGAGGAGCGCCGGGCGTTCAGCCTGGCGAGGATGATCCGCTGGCGGCGGGACGAGGGCCAGACCGCGGTGGAGTACGCGGGGCTCATCGCGGTGGTCGCGGCGATCATCGTCGCGCTGTCGGTGGGCGGCCTCGGCGGGCGCATCGCCGACGGCATCCGGTCGGCGGTCTGCTCGGTGACGGGCACGGCCTGCCCCGCTCCGCAGGGCGACGGTACGGAGACGGGTGCGGCCGGGGACAACGACGGTGCGCACCACGATGGTTCGGACGCCGGCGCTGGCACCGACGGCGGCAACGGCGCGGACCCGGACGGCGGCGTGAACGCGGACGGTGGCGCGGGGGCAGATGGCGCTGGGGGCGCGAACGGCGAGGCAGGCACCGAAGGCGACTCGGGCACCCAGGCCGGTTCCGGTGGCCAGCGAGGCACGGGCGCCGACGCCGACGGTGGTACGGGCGGCAACGACAGCGACGGCGGTCCGGCGTGGTCACCTCGGATCATCACCTACGAGGGCGCGGGGACGAACGACACAGTCCCTCTCGCTCCGGGGCCGTTCGACCAGAGGTCGCTCTGGGACGACGTACATGACCAGGAACGTCACGACAGGACGTTCCTGGACCATGTCCGTGGCTTCTTCGTGGCCCCGACCAAGAGCTTCCTGGCCAGCACCATGGACGTCGTCAGCGACCCTGTCGGCTCGGTCAAGGACAGCTGGAACGGCCTGAAGGGCTACACCACGAACTGGTGGGGCGACAAGGCCGACGAGCTGGGCGAGGAGTGGGACAAGGGGAACTACGTCTCCTCCGTATGGGGCTGGGTCAACTCGCCCGAGGATTTCGTGTCCGACCTTGCGACCGACACGTTCGTCGACAAGGAGAACTGGGAGAAGGGCAACTACGGCGCTTCCATCGGCAACACCGTTGTCGGCGTCGTCGGCATCTTCAGTCCGAAGACGATCACGAAGTTCACCAAGTTCAAGAAGCTGGCCGAGGTCGGTGAATCCCTCGGCAAGGCGGCGGACGCGGCGGAGAAGGCCCGCAAGGCGGCGAAGGCGGGTGACTTCGACGGCGCGAAAAAGGCAGCGGACGAGGCCCAGAAGCACGCCGACGAGGCGAAGAAGAAGGCCGAGAAGAACGGCAGCTGCACCATCGCGATCGGGCGCGTCCCGTACGGCGGTGGGAGCAGCCTGCGCGGAGTGCCGGGCACCGGCACCGGCGTCCTGGCGGCCCCGCAGGGCGGCCCGATCGTCGTCGCCGAAGGAGGCGGCAAGGAGTGCACGGGCGACGACGCCGACGACGCGCGCCAGGCCCGGCAGGAGGCGCTGGACGCGCGGGCCGATCTGCTGCGGGAGCAGATCAAGGCACAAAAGCAGCTCCCGAAGGGCGAGCGGGTCAACCTGCAGGAGAGCCAGCTCCAGAACCTCCTCCGGCGGGCCAAGGACGACGTTGACCCGAACTCCAAGGACATCAGCAAGAAGGAGGCGGCGGACGCCATCGCCGACGTCTCGGAGCTGATGGACCAGAAGAACATCCACTCCCTCAGCCGGACGAAGCTGGGGTCCAAGGTCCTGAACTCCGAAAACAAGGACAAACTCGCCGAGAACCTTGCCGAGGCGAACACCACCAAACGCGTGGCGCAGAACGAGGCGGCGGATGGCAGCACGGTGTACTCGTCGGTCGGCGAGGAGCACAGGCAGACGAAGCTCCCGGATGGCCTGGGCGGCGAGATCGACGTCACGGGTATCCCGGACGCCGACGTGGCCTACCGCGGCAAGGACGGCAAGGTCCACGTCGCGGAGGTCAAGAACCGGGGGAACGCCACAACCCAGGCATCCCTGCCCGCCCAGGCGCAGAGGTTGGGCGACTGGCAGAAGACAGCGCCGGGCCGTGTAGCCCGTTATGAGATCGCCACGACCAAGGACTGGCAGAAGATCTTCGATAAGTTCCAGTACAAGAAGCAGAGCAAGGCCCAGAAGGCGGTAAACGAGCCGAAGGTCCGCCCCGAGGGCACGCCTGCTTCGGAGATGTCAAAGCACGGCGTGGGAGCCCGCATCGCCGGACAGGACGTGTCCCCCGCTCATCTGAAGGCGATGGACGACGCCTGGAACGCCAAGAGCGACACCGAGAAGTACGAGGCCATCCACTCCGGCAAGATGAAGGACCCGAAGACCGCGATGGAGTATCTGGGGGTCTCATGACCGACGATCAGCAGGTGCCCGAGATCCTCGGGGAACTGGCGGCAGCGATGGCCGACGCTCCGCCGACCACCGACGGCTACTGGACCTCCGAAGGATTGCACGATCTCTACGAGCGGTTTGAGAAGGAGCCTGACCTGCCGCTTACCGATGGCCAGCGGCGGCTCTTCATGGCCCAACGAGCCCGCAATGCGGCGTCGTCACGTGTCCATGGTTTGTTGCGCTCGCTGGAGAAAGCTGTGGAGCACGGCCAGGTGACCGCCGTCCCAGAGGCCGCCGTTCTTGCTGAGGCGTGTGTGCGCGCCAGACTCGCGGTGTTCGATGCGATCAGCGTCCTCCACCGCCTGGGTGTGCCTTACGGCGAGCAGGCGCTGGCACGACTGGTGTCCGACAGGCATGTGGGCGACAGCGATCGACGCTGGGGCCGCTGGTGGCTGAGGCGCCTGCGGGAGCCAATGTACCGGGGTATGGCGAGCCGTCCTGTCGAAGGTGAGGAGCCATTGCTGCCAGAGTTGGTACGGAACCTTACAGTCGGTTGGCAGGGCGGCTGGGAGATCGAGGAAGATCCGGCGCAGGAGCGCTTCGCTCAGGCCCGAGCCATTCTTGAAGCGCTTTTGCCCGGCACGAGGCTGCCGTTTCCGGAGCCCATTCCGGAATGGGAGGGGGACTGGGACGAAGACGAGGATGAGCGCCCCGATTGGCTGGAGATCCGCATGGTGCTGCGAGATCTGATGCCGGATGTCGGGCTGGTCACCCGAGAGCGCATGACCGAGGGCTGGCACGAGTGCAAGCGGCTGGGGCTGGACTTGCAAGGTGAAGGGCCTGAGGAGTTCGGTGACCGGTGGGCCATGCGCATCGGTGCCTGGACCGCGGAAGGCATTCTGTCCTGGCTTTGGCGAGAGGACCAGTTCTCCCCATGGGCCCAGGACCTCGCCAGGCGCTACATCGACCGGAACGTCGCCGTGACCGAGGCAACTCGCCTGCTGTCCGAGGCGGCGGAGAGCGGCTCCTGAAGCCGTGGCATACGAAGAGGCGCACGCGGAGGCTCCCGACGACCGCACAGCTGTGCTCCTAGGAGAGTTGGAGGCGGCGATCGCCGGGTCCATGGAGGACTACGCCTACGCCTTCCTGGACCCGGACGACGACGAGCTCCCGCCCTTCTTCCGGGAACTGTGCGAGAGCGGATACTTCGGCGACCTCCTGTACTGGCGGGTCGGCGACCGTCTGGTCGCCGCGAGCGTCGGCCACGAGGACAAAGAGGAGCCGGTCGTGCTGTTCGCCGGGGTGACCGGTTCCGCGGAGGGATTCCCCGACTAGGAGCGCGGAGCACGGCTGCCTGGACCCCTGTTCGGAAGTTCGGTCCGTTCATGGGTCCGCGGCCGCACCGGGAGCCGTTCCGCGACTCGATGCCACGGCATCTCGCCGCAGTCCTCGGAGTTCCGCCGTTCGCCGAGGTCGTCACCATCGTCATGCACGGGGGCCGGGCCTCCCTGGAGGGCCTCCTGATGTCCTGCGTCGTCGTGGTGATCGGCGCTGTCACGGGCTACGCCGTGGACGGGCTGCAGGAGGGGGAACGATGAGGACGCCGCGAATACAGAGGGCCGTCGAGCGGTGGACCTGCCGCATGAAGACAGGCTGCGCGACGACCCGTCGTTGTCCCTCGACATCTACGTGGAGGACGCCCTGGTCGACGAGGCGCCGACTGAACCGGAACTCGCTCGGCGCCTGGCCACGGCGCTCGGCGTTCCCGTTCTCTGCCCGGCCGAGGAGGACCTCCCGTCGGCTTACTGGCCGGCAACCTCGTCAGGAGAGTCCGTCCGCGCCCGGCTGTATGCGTCGGACGACGAACCCCCCGTGCACACGATCGACGCGGTCGGGTCCGCGGTCGGCCAACTCCCGCACATTCGTGTCAGCGACCTGCCGGAGATCGCCCGCGAAAAGGGTGGCAGGTAGTGGCGCCGTCCTGGAAGGGGACGGGTCGGCGCTACGTGATGACCTCGACCGACACACCCTCCCGTACTCCCCACCCCGCCATCACCCCTGCCTCCGCCTCCACCACATGCCGGGCCCGCAGTCGCGGCAGCCCCAACCGCCCCGGCCGCATGGTCCGCACGGCGATGACGCGAAGGTCACGATCGAGATAGGCGACATCGATCGGCATGCGCATCCGGAAGGTGTGCACGCTGTTGGCGGGGGAGAGCAGCAGCGCTCCCTCGACGGAATCCCGCCCCAACAGCCCTCTCGTACGGGCCCGATAGGAGGTGGCGATCTCCAACGGCACACGGACGACCGGCCCCTCACCACTCCCGTGCACGACCAGCTCCCCACGCCCGTCCCGCCACTGCCGCCCCATACGGGCCACCTCCGACCGTCCCCCTGCCACCTGGGCCACCGGTTGTCCGAACCAGAACGCGAACGTATCCGTAGGCGAGTAGGCCCCACATAGGCCCACGGTCCCATGCCACACAGCCCTTTGCTGGTTCAGGACTGAAACGCCCGGCACGTCAGCACTTTCGGACGGACGGATTGGCGCGTTATGCAACCGTTATGGCTGGAACGCGACGAGACTGGTCGACGAATCACCAATTCCTCCCCATACACCCCGTCAGATGACAACCGTCACCCTGGTGCGGCCCCACACCGCTGGATAGCTTTGGTTCGCTCAAGAGAAGCCTCGCCTCTTACCGGGAGCCGACCGTGAACCGCCGCCCCACCCTCCTCGCAGCGCTCACGCTGACCGCCGCCGCGGCCCTGACGCTGTCCGCGTGCGGGAGCGATGACAGCCCCAAGAGCAAGGACAACGACAAGATCGCGGGAGTCGACGCGGGTGCCGAGAAGTCGGCTTCTCCCAGCACGTCGGCCCCAGCCTCCACGGGTCGACCGAAGATCGAGCTGCCGTCGGACGTCACCTACAAGTTCGAGTGGAAGAAGACCGGCGACGCGCAGAAGGACGCCGTGCTCAACGATGCCGAGCAGCGCATCAAGGCCGTGGACATGGCAATCGCCAAGCAGGACCCACTGGACAAGGCCTACCGCTTCTACTCGGAGGGCACGGCCGCCGCCGGAAGCCAGAAGTACATCCAGGAGTTCGTGGACCACAAGGCACGCACGACCGGTCTGACCCGCTACTACAACGAGAGCGTGAGCCTCAACGACGACGGCACCGCCGCACTCGTCTATTGCGAAGACCAGAGCAAGGCGTTCAACAAGTTCCTGAAGACCGGCAAGACCGACGTCACGCCGGTGACGAAGGACAGTTACGTCGTCTATGCAGGCACCCTGCGCAAGAACGACAACGGCGTCTGGGTCACCGAGCGACTGATCTCGGAGCGGGGGAGCGCGAAGTGCCGGCCTTGACGCGGACCAACCGCCTGCTCTTCGTTGCGGGCCTCACGGCCCTGATACTGGCTGCCGCCGGCCCTGCCCATGCGGAAAAGGGGTTCGGCGGCACGGACGGTCAATCGAACCAGGACGCCAACGCCGGCAAAGACGGCACCCTCTCCGTCACCGCAGGCGGCATCGTCTTCGACCGTTCCAAGAACGGCACCGGCAACTCCGCGGGCGCCCTGACGTCGGTCACGTCCTGGACGCCCCCGCCCTGCTGGTATGCCCCGAAGTACACCCCGGAACAGTTGCGGAAGTACCTGGAGCCGACCTGGGAGGCCGGTTCGACGGGTTACGAGTGGGACGCCAAGCAGCGGGACCGCTACGTCAACGGGCATCCCTACAAGGACTTCAACAAGGACAAGACCGGCAAGGGCTACTTCTGGGACTCCTTCGTCAACAAGGACTTCCCCCCGGGCTGGGACTCCTGCGACGAAGAAATCTTCTGGGTGGACCAGGGCGACCCCCCGCCCGCGAACATCGAGAACGCCGTCACCCCCAAGGTCCTCGCCGAACTCGCCTACGCCGAGATCCGCGTCCCCAGCACCAAGGTGACCCTGGCACCCGCCGAGGCGACCAAGGTCAACCTCCCGACCTGGTCCTGGCTGGACGCCGCCGAGTTCAAGCCGGTCTCCGTCACCGCGTCCGTACCAGTGCTCGGCATTCAGGCGACCGCGACGGCCGAACCGGTGTCGCTCCGGATCGAACCGGGCACCAAGGACGCCGTGACCTATCCGGACTCCGGCGTCTGCGACATCAACAACGGCCGCATCGGCGAGCCCTACGCCAAGGGCAAGGCGAACCAGACCCCGCCCTGTGGGGTGAAATACCTGCGCTCCTCGGGCGACGGCACGTACCCGCTCCAGGCCACGATCACCTGGAAGATCGAGTGGACCGGCAGCGGAGGCGCGGGCGGCGACCTCCCCGACGGCACGTTCGGCGCCACGCAGGACGTGGTCGTCCAGGAGATTCAGGCCGTCAACCGCTGACACCGGCCACAGCCCCGACTGCCGGGGCGGCCACTCGTGTGGGTGGCCGCCTGTCCGTCTCATGAGCGGAACGGATAGAGTCACTTAGCCGCGGAAGCGCCATGTACGGGGAGAGGAAACAGCCGAATGGCGGAACGGTTAGCCGTTGACGGTGACGAGCTTGCGCACTTCATGAAGATGCTTTCAGCGAGACCAAGCTGAAGGCGTCGTCCGACAGTGGCCTTCCGCAACAGCCCCTGCTGCAGATTCACGCCCATCTGCCGCACTCTGACTGCAAGCGCATGGCCGTTCTCACCATCAGCACCCCGGCCATGTCTCGCCGCGAGGAGTATCGCGCGATCCTCCGCCAGATTGCCGAGACGGTCAGCTTTGCCAACCCTCTGCAATCAGAAACGAAATGACCCCAAGATGAGGTAGGAAGGGCCCATGACCGCAGCCCACCGGTGACGAACCGGACCCCGGGGATTCCGTACGGTTCGCCGCCGAGGAAGTGCGGCCGCTCGTCCCGTAAGTCACGGCTTCCGCACCCGCATTGTCAGTCCCCGGTGCCACACTCACCGGCATGAGTATCGAAGACGTGCGGCTGCGTGATGTCGTGGAGGACGACCTCGACGCGTTCTGCGCTTACGAGCAGGATCCCGAGGCAGCCCGGCGGTCGAGGTTCACGCCCCGGTCGCGGGAGGCCTTCATGTCCCACTGGAAGGAGCGGGTGCTCGGGGACGACACCTGCTTCGTGCAGACCGTGACCGTGGGCGGTGACGTCGCCGGCAACTTGGTCGCCTGGTGGGACGGGGACCGTCGCTTCCTGGGGTACTGGCTGGGGCGGGCGTACTGGGGGCGCGGCATCGGCAGCAGGGCACTGGGACTTTTCCTGGAGCGGGAGAAGGACCGGCCCCTGCATGCCGACCCGTTCAGCGGCAACACCGGTTCCGTACGTCTCCTCGAGAAGCACGGCTTCCGTCCTGTCGGCACCGTCCGGCACGGAGACGACGAGCACGTCCTGCTGGTTCTGACGTGACCGACAGACCGCACCGCACGTTCGAAGACCTCGTCGCCGAAGGAGCCTCCGTCCCCACCGAAGGCTGGGACTTCTCCTGGTTCGAGGGGCGGGCCACCGAGGCGCGGCCCTCCTGGGGGTATGCGATGTCGATGGCCCGGGCGGCTGGGGCGGGCGCGTGCCGTGCTCGACGTCCAGACCGGCGGCGGGGAAGTGCTGGACTTCGCTCTCGCCCAGGCCCCGAAGCGGCCTCTGCTCGCCGTCGCCACCGAGGGCTGGCCGCCGAACATCGCCAAGGCGACCGCCCTGCTCCGTCCGCGCGGGGTGCCGGTCGTCGCCGCGCCCGAGGACGCTCCGCTGCCCTTCGCCGACGCGGCCTTCGACCTGGTCGTGAGCCGGCATCCCGTCCGCCCGCACTGGCTGGAGATCGCCCGTGTCCTCCAGCCCGGAGGGACGTACTTCGCCCAGCACGTGGGGCCGGGCAGCGTCTTCGAACTCGTCGAGCACTTCCTCGGTCCCCAGCCGGGCGAGGTACGCGGCGGTCGCCATCCCGAGCGTGAGCGGGCCGACGCCGAGGCCGCGGGGCTGGATGTCGTCGATCTGCGGGCGGAGCGGCTCCGCATGGAGTTCCACGACATCGGCGCGGTCGTGCACTTCCTGCGGAAGGTCGTGTGGATGGTGCCCGGCTTCACCGTCGAGGCGTACGAGCCGCAGCTCCGCGCGCTGCACGAGCGCATCCAGGCCGAAGGGCCCTTCGTCGCCCACAGCACCCGCCACCTCTTCGACGCACGCAAGCCGGGCACCCGTCGGGCCTGATCCGGCACGCACGACACGCCGACCCGCCGGATCACGCGTGCGGGCCGACCCTCACCTCCCCCACCACCAACTCCGGCCTCGCCTCCAGCACCTCGCCCACCCGCTCCACCCGCTCGCCCAGCTCCCGTTCCTGCCGTGCCGTCAGCCGGACGAGTGGCTCGACCGTGACGGTCGTACGACGACCCTGGCGCCGCTGGTGCCAGACGCCCGCCACCACACCGTCCACCAGCAGCACGGGGTAGTTGCCCGCCTGGCCGCCCGCCAGGGCGCGCTCGTAGGCCGCACCGGGGAACAGCCGCTCGCGGGGCTGCGCGGCGATGACGTACGCGTCGAAGTACGGCAGCAGCCGCACGCCCCGCGCGGGCCCGTCCGGGAACTCGGTGTCACCCGCGGCCACCCACGCCCGCGTGCCCTCGAAGCCGACCTCCTCGATGCCGCCCGCGGTGGCCAGCTCCCGGAACAGGGTGGCGGCCCAGCCGGCCGGCGCCGCCAGCCACTTCGCGAAGTGCTGCGGGGTCGCCGGCCCGTACGCGTGGAGATAACGGCGTACGAACGTCCCCAACGCACCGCCATGCCCCCATTCCCCGCCAGTCCCGAATTCCCCGCCGGTTCCCCGTTCCGCGCCCGTCCCCAACGCGCGCCCCGTCCCCTCGCCCTCGCCCCGGCCCCCGTCGGCCGCCCCCGCAACCGGCGGACGCATGAACGTCGCCTTCCTGCCGCGGTTCGGGCCGAAGCACAGCGCGCCGGCCCAGCCCGCGCGGTGCAGCACCTGCCGCCAGCGTGGCCACATGTCCTGGAAGGCGGGCATCACGCGGTCGCCGGCCCACGGGCCCGTCCGCGCGACGATCTCCTCGGTCAGTTCGTCGAGCGTCAGCGTCAGGCACGTGCCGTCGAGCGCCTCGCCGATCGCCGCCACGACCTGGGCGGCCTGTTCCTCGGTGAGCCGTACGTCGGGCGGGAAGGGGCTCGGCCCGGCCGGGACCGCGGTCAAGGCGGCAGACCAGAGGGGGAGTTCGTGGGCGGGGAGGAGATGGACCGTTCCGCGCGGGCCGTACGTCTTGATCAGCGAATGTCCGTCCCAGAGTGCCGCCCGCACGTCCGCCCGTGTCAGCGCGGATGTCCGAACCCCCACCGACACCTCGGCCGCGGACAGCACCTGCGCGTGCGCCCCCATCATCGCGCCGACCACCTCGGCGACGGGCGTCCCGCTCCCGGCCTGCGTGGCCTGCCCGGCCTGGAACTGCCGCCCGATCCGTCGTGCGCTCGCCGCGTCCCACGTGATCCTCGAGGTCGTCATGGCACGACGCTAGACCCGCAAGAGGACAGGTTCTGGCCTAATGGCGGGGCTGGCGGGCGGTCAAGCGGGCGTTCGCGGCCGGGGTCACCCGTTGGGGGGAATACGAGGACAAGAAGGTGAGGGGGCCCCAGATGCGGCAAACACGTGGGATCCCTCTCAGGCCGCATGATTCCCCTGCATACGGGCAGCGTATGAGCTGCGTAGTGGGCTGTGCATGGCTGCGTTTCGGCCAGGAGCAAGCCGTGAACGAGGGATCCCGCGGACATCGGGGCGTCGCCGGATGGCTCCGGAGAGTAGTTGTGGCACGCCGATGCACGCAGCATCACTTACGAAGGGTTATGGTGGAAGCCCCCCCTCGGGCCGGTCCGTCTCCCCCCCACGGACCGGCCCGTTTTTTTGTGCCTCGGGCACGGCCTGAAGCACCGGCCGGAATTCTGCGTTCCGCACCCGTGAGCGGCCCACGGTGGCAGCGGGGGTAGGCTTCGCCTCTGGGGACTGCCACACGGACAGGGACCGCCCGCGGCCGCGACCGGACCGCATGCCGCGGCCTGTCCGATCCGTACGGAGGGGCTGACAATCACGTGAACCTGCGCGACAAGCTGCGTGGCCTGCTGGTCAGGCTGTACGCACGCCGGGTGGAAGGCCACCTGGACCACGCTCAGGTGCCCAAGCACATCGGCGTCATCATGGACGGCAACCGGCGCTGGGCGAAGGCCGCCGGTTCCAGCACCGTCCACGGTCACCGGGCAGGTGCCGAGAAGATCGAGGAGTTCCTCGGCTGGTGCGCCGAGACGGATGTCGAGGTCGTCACCCTCTGGCTGCTGTCCACGGACAACTTCGACCGGCCGCAGGAGGAGCTCGTCCCGCTGCTCGGCATCATCGAGGACGTCGTGCGCACCCTCGCCGCCGACGGCCGCTGGCGCGTGCACCACGTGGGCACACCCGACCTCCTGCCCTCCGGGATGCAGACGGTCCTCAAGGAGGCCGAGGAGACCACCGCGCACATCGACGGGATACTGGTCAACGTCGCCATCGGCTACGGCGGCCGCCAGGAGATCGCCGACGCCGTGCGCTCCATGCTGCTCGACGCCCAGGACCGGGGCACCTCGATGGAGGAGCTCGCCGAGGCCGTCGACACCGACATGATCGGGCGTCACCTCTACACGAGCGACCAGCCCGACCCCGACCTGGTGATCCGCACCAGCGGTGAGCAGCGGCTGTCCGGATTCATGCTCTGGCAGACCGCGCACTCCGAGTACTACTTCTGTGACGTGTTCTGGCCGGCCTTCCGCAAGGTCGACTTCCTGCGCGCCCTGCGCGACTACGCCGCCCGCCACCGGCGCTACGGCGGCTGAGCCGCACGAGCCGCCCGCCACCGGCGCCACGGCGCTGAGCCGGCAGTTTCCGCACGAGCAGTACTCCGGGCGCACTGCGGCCCACCCCACCCGGCGCGGGACTTCGCGGGACTTCGCACGACCCCGCAGGCCGCCGGGCACCGCGGTCACCGCATGTCGCAACCCCTCCCGGTACCCCTCCGAGGACGCGCGTAACACGGAGTTCACCCGCCCGCCGTCATATGCCCTGGCATGGCGACGCTCGTTCGAGGGCATAAGCCAGTCAGGTCGACGCCCGAACCCCGGGTGTCGGATCTCAGCGGACGGCACGGGGCCGTCCGCCCGGGAGGCCCTTTGCACCAGCCCGATCGTGCGGTCACAGCACGGACGAAGGCGGAGGGCCGGTTCTCGGCCCGCGCAGGGCGGCCGACGACCGGTCCAGCTCCACTCCGTCGCTCCCCGACCTCATCCGAGGGGGTACGTCCTTCCGTGGTGACCAGCACAAAGCGCCACAAGCCCGACCGGCGCACCTATGTTCTCGACACCAGCGTCCTGCTGGCCGACCCGAACGCCCTGAGCCGCTTCGACGAGCACGAGGTCGTGCTTCCCATCGTCGTGGTGACGGAACTGGAGGCCAAGCGGAACCATCCCGAACTCGGCTACTTCGCCCGGCAGGCCCTGCGTCTGCTCGACGACTACCGGGTGCGGTACGGCCGCCTCGATGCCCCCATCCCGACCGGGGACCTCGGCGGAACCGTCCGTGTCGAGCTCAATCACTCGGACCCCAGCGTGCTGCCCAGCGGCTACCGCCTGGGGGACAACGACTCCCGCATCCTCGCGGTCGCCCGCAACCTCCAGGCCGAGGGATTCGATGTCACCGTCGTGTCCAAGGACCTCCCGCTCAGGATCAAGGCGTCCTCCGTCGGGCTCCTCGCCGAGGAGTACCGCGCGGAGCTCGCCATCACGGACTCCTCTGGCTGGACCGGAATGTCCGAACTGACCCTGCCCGGCGAGCAGGTGGACATCCTCTTCGAGGAGGGGCACGTCTACGTCCCCGAGGCCGCCGACCTGCCGGTGCACACGGGCCTGATGATCCAGTCGGAGCGCGGCAAGGCGCTCGGCCGGGTCACACCCGAGGGCAGCATCCGTGTCGTGCGCGGGGATCGGGAGGTCTTCGGCATCAAGGGCCGCAGTGCCGAGCAGCGGATCGCGCTGGACCTGCTGCTCGACCCGGACGTCGGGATCGTGTCGATGGGCGGCCGGGCCGGCACCGGCAAGTCGGCGCTGGCGCTGTGCGCGGGTCTGGAGGCGGTGCTGGAGCGCCGTCAGCACCAGAAGGTGATGGTCTTCCGTCCGCTGTACGCGGTGGGCGGGCAGGAGCTCGGCTATCTGCCCGGCACCGAGGCGGAGAAGATGAGCCCCTGGGCGCAGGCGGTGTTCGACACGCTGTCGGCGGTCACCAGCCGGGAGGTCATCGAGGAGGTCACCGCCCGCGGGATGCTGGAGGTGCTGCCGCTCACCCACATCCGCGGGCGTTCGCTGCACGACGCGTTCGTGATCGTCGACGAGGCCCAGTCGCTGGAACGGAACGTACTTCTGACCGTTCTGTCCCGGATCGGAGCCAATTCACGGGTGGTTCTCACTCATGACGTGGCCCAGCGGGACAACCTGAGGGTCGGCCGGTACGACGGTGTCGTCGCCGTCGTCGAGAAGCTGAAGGGTCATCCGCTGTTCGCGCATGTGACCCTGACCCGGTCCGAGAGGTCGCAGATCGCCGCTCTTGTGACCGAAATGCTCGAAGACGGGCAGATCTGACCGTCCTGCCCCAAACGAGGGCGGTTACTCCGTAGTTGGCGCCGTCCGGAAAGGCGAAGAGCCTAGCCGGGCGGCGCCTTCGTGCGTGCCCTTTCTGTGAATCTCCCGCACCAAACGGGATGTGAGCTTTCACACGCAACTCGGAATTGCCTTGCCCCGTCGTGTTGCGGCAGAGTCTCTCTCCTGTCAGGCCCCGCATACGACACACCTGTACCCCCAGCGGTACGGCACCACTAAAAGCACAGCTTCAACTGCATAGCGATGTCGTATGCCGCCCGAGCACCACGCGGCACTCCCCGTGAGGGAGTTGCCCACCGGGCCCGCGCCTCCCGTGACCCCGCAGTTGGGGAGGCCAGTGCCAGGGGCACGATTGCGTCCGCGAGGGTCACCGAAGCGGGCGATGCTGGAAGGAAAACCGTGTGAGCCGGATCTCGGTCCGGGGATTCGCAGTGGCTTCGGCCACGGCGGTCACCGCTGTTGGAAGCGTCGTCGGCGTTGCCTCTGGCAGCACCGCGCAGAACAACGACGCTGAAGCGACGGCCAGTGGCACCACGCTGCTCGCGGACATTCCCGCGGGCCAGCAGGCCCAGGTGCAGACGGCGTCGCTGACGCAGCAGGCCGACGCCCAGGCCATCGCCGCTGACGCGAGCGCGAAGAAGGACGCCGAGGAGGCCGCCCGCAAGGCCGCCGCCGAGACGGCCATCGCCAAGAAGGAAGCCGCGGAGAAGGCCGCCAAGGCAGCCGAGGCCGCCAAGGAGCGCGCGAAGGCCAAGGAAGCCGCCAGCCGCTCCAAGGACATCTCCGACTTCCCCGTCGCGACCTCCTACACCATCGCGCAGATCCAGGCGATGGCGCGGCAGATGGTGCCGGCGGGTCAGTTCCAGTGCTTCAGCAACATCGTGGACCACGAGTCCGACTGGAACTACAAGGCGGTCAACCCCTCCTCCGGCGCCTACGGCATGTTCCAGGCACTGCCCGGCACCAAGATGTCCTCCGCCGGTGCCGACTGGCGGACCAACCCGGCCACCCAGATCAAGTGGGGCCTGAACTACATGAACGACCGCTACGGCAGCCCGTGTGATGCCTGGTCGTTCTGGCAGGCCAACAACTGGTACTGATCCCGCGGCCCTGAGCCGCAGCCATCCTCAGCGCGAGCCCCTCACTGTACGACGGTGGGGGGCCAACGCCATGTACGGTCTTGACGGACGACTCCAGGGGGAGTGGTGCGGAGAGACGGGGGAAAAGGACGGATCATGTCGCGAGTGCCAGGGTGGCTCGGCCGGCTCGGTGCCGGACTGACCGAGATGAGCGAGCGGTGGAACGAGCGTCGTGCCGAGGCCGAACGGGAGCGTGAGGAGACCGAGTCCCACACGTCGTCCGACGAACACGTGCCGCCGCCCCCGGACTACGCGCCCGACGTTCCCGCCCGGCCCGAGCCCGCGCTGGCCGTGCCGTGGGGGGTACGGGTCGCGGCGGAGGCCGGCTGGCGGCTGCTCGTCCTCGCGGGCACGCTGTGGGTGCTCATGCGGATCATCAGCGCCGTCCAGCTGGTGGTACTGGCGTTCGCGAGCGCACTGCTCATCACCGCGATCCTCCAGCCGACCGTGGCGCGGCTGCGGCGGCTGGGAGTGCCGCGTGGGCCGGCCACGGCGCTGACGGCGATCCTCGGCTTCGTCGTCATGGGGCTGATCGGCTGGTTCGTGACCTGGCAGGTCATGGAGAACATCGACGACCTCTCCGGCCAGATCCAGGACGGCATCGACGAGTTGCGGAACTGGCTGCTGAACAGCCCGTTCCACGTCACGGACAAGCAGATCAACGAGATCGCCAAGAACCTGCGGGAGGCGGTCGGCGCGAACACCGACCAGATCACCTCGGCGGGGCTGGAGGGCGTGACCGTCGTCGTCGAGGCTCTGACGGGGATTCTGCTGACGGTCTTCTCGACGCTGTTCCTGCTCTACGACGGCAAGCGGATCTGGCAGTGGACGCTGAAGCTGGTGCCGGCGGCGGCGCGGCCGGGCGTGGCCGGGGCCGGGCCGGCGGCGTGGCGGACGCTGACGGCGTATGTGCGGGGCACGGTGGTCGTCGCGCTGATCGACGCGATCTTCATCGGGCTGGGGATCTACTTCCTCGATGTGCCGATGGCCGTGCCGCTGGCGGTGTTCATCTTCCTGTTCGCGTTCATCCCGCTGGTGGGCGCCGTGGTGTCCGGGGCGCTGGCGGTGGTGGTCGCGCTGGTCACCCAGGGGGTGTTCACGGCTGTCATGACGCTGGCGGTGGTGCTGGCGGTGCAGCAGATCGAGGGCCACATCCTGCAGCCGTTCATCCTGGGGCGGGCGGTGCGGGTGCATCCGCTGGCGGTGGTGCTGTCGGTGGCGTGCGGGGGGATGGTGGCCGGGATCGGGGGTGCGGTGGTGGCCGTGCCGCTGGTGGCCGTGACGAACACGGTGGCGGGGTATCTGCGGGCGTATTCACGGCAGTCGGCGTTGCGGCATTCGGTACGCCCGCGGGGTGCTACGGCGATGAGTGCGGAGCCCGAACGGGAGGAGCCGTCGGAGTAGCCGGCTCCCAGGGGCTGCGCCCCCTCGAAAGGCAACAGGGCCCCGCCCACCGGTCAGGTGGGCGGGGCCCTGCGACGTGCGGCAGGCAACCGAGGGTTACTCGGACAGCACCGCCTCGGCGTCCAGCGTGACGCCGACCGCCTGGATCACGGACGCGATCTTGAACGCCTCCTGGACGACCTCGCGGTCGAGTCCGGCCTTGCGCAGGACCTGCTCGTGGGAGTCGAGGCACATGCCGCAGCCGTTGATGGCGGAGACCGCGAAGGACCACAGCTCGAAGTCGACCTTGTCGACGCCGGGGTTGCCGATGACGTTCATCCGCAGGCCCGCGCGCAGGTTGCCGTACTCGTGGTCCGTAAGGAGGTGCCGCGTGCGGTAGAAGACGTTGTTCATCGCCATCACCGCGGCCGCGGACTTGGCGGCCGTGTACGCCTCCGGCGACAGGTTGGCCTTCGCCTCCGGCTCCAGCTCGCGCAGCACGATCGGGGAGCGCGAGGCGATCGCGGTCGTGAGGACCGTGCCCCACAGCTGCTGGGCCGGCAGGTCCGAGTTGCCGATGACCGAGCCCAGGTTGAGCTTCAGGTCCTTGGCGTAGTCCGGGATACGGGACTTCAGGGAGTCGAGGGACATGCCTCACTCACCAGCCAGCAGCGTGACGGGGTCGAGGGTCTCGTCGCCCTTCGACCAGTTGCAGGGGCACAGCTCGTCCGTCTGGAGCGCGTCCAGGACCCGCAGGACCTCCTTCGGGTTACGGCCGACCGAACCCGCGGTCACCATCGAGAACTGGATCTCGTTGTTCTGGTCCACGATGAACACCGCGCGCTTGGCGAAGCCGTCCTCGTCCTCGATGCCGAGCGCGTGCATCAGCTCGTGCTTGGGGTCGGCCATCATCGGGAACGGCAGGTCACGCAGGTCGTCGTGGTCCTTGCGCCAGGCGTGGTGGACGAACTCGGAGTCGCCGGAGAAGCCGAGGACCTGGGCGTCGCGGTCGGCGAACTCGTCGTTCAGCTTGCCGAAGGCGGCGATCTCGGTCGGGCACACGAAGGTGAAGTCCTTGGGCCACGCGAAGATGACCTTCCACTGACCCTCGTAGGTCTTGTGGTTGATCTGCTGGAACTCCTTGCCCTTCTCCAGCGAGACGCAGGCGGTCAGATCGAACTCGGGGAACTTGTCACCGACAGTGAGCACAGGCTCTCCTTGCAGCGAAGAAATGCCCGGATTGCGGGCGTTTCCCATGGGTTGGACGTTGTTGATGTTGGCACAGGGCTGATTGATTACGGAAATAGCTACACTCGGTCGAGTTGATCGGAGGTAGTTATCAGTGACTGTGGGTAATAAGCGCAGGCAGCCCAGTCTCGCCCAGCTGCGCGCCTTCGCGGCCGTCGCCGAGCACCTGCACTTCCGGGACGCGGCCGGGGCGATCGGCATGAGCCAGCCGGCCCTCTCGGGTGCCGTCTCGGCGCTGGAGGAGACACTCGGAGTGACGCTCCTCGAGCGTACGACGCGCAAGGTGCTGCTCTCACCCGAGGGCGAGCGGATCGCCGTACGGGCCAAGGCGGTCCTGGCCGAGGTGGGCGCGCTCATGGAGGAGGCCGAGGCGGCCCGGGCGCCCTTCACCGGTGTGCTGCGGCTCGGGGTGATCCCGACGGTGGCGCCCTATCTGCTGCCCACGGTGCTGCGGCTCGTCCACGACCGGTATCCGCACCTCGACCTCCAGGTGCACGAGGAGCAGACCGCCAACCTGCTCGACGGCCTCACCCGCGGCCGGCTCGACCTGCTGCTGCTCGCCGTACCGCTCGGCGTGCCGGGTGTGGCCGAACTGCCGCTGTTCGACGAGGACTTCGTGCTCGTCACGCCGCTCGACCACTGGCTCGGCGGACGCGAGGGCATTCCGCGCGAGGCGCTGCGCGAGCTGAACCTGCTGCTGCTGGACGAGGGCCACTGCCTGCGCGACCAGGCCCTCGACATCTGCCGGGAGGCCGGCCGCGAGGACGCGCCGGTCACCACGACCGCCGCCGGGCTGTCCACCCTGGTGCAGCTCGTCGCGGGCGGGCTCGGCGTCACGCTGCTGCCGCGTACCGCCCTCAAGGTCGAGATCTCCCGCAGCAACCAGCTCCTCACCGGGTACTTCACCGACCCGGCCCCCACCCGGAGGGTCGCTCTGGCGATGCGGGCGGGGGCCGCGCGCGGCGCCGAGTACGAGGAACTGGCGGCCGCACTGCGGGAGGCACTGCGGCCGCTGCCCGTGCGGGTCCTGGACCAGGACGCCTGACGGCTCGGCACAAGAGGGGCCTGAGGCTCTGGTGAAAAGAGCCCGAGGCTCCAGCGAAAGGAGCCTGAGGCTCCAGCGAAAAGAGCCCGAGGCTCCTACTCCGTCCGCAGCCCGTCCGGCCGCATCATCCGCAGCAGCGGCGGCAGGCTCAGCAGCGTCACCGCCAGGACGACGCCCGCGCCGATGCCCGTCATGGACAGCACGCTCTGCCAGTCCACCCGGACGGACGCGTTCACCATCCGCAGCAGGACCGCGCCCAGGGCGATGCCCACCGTCGCGGCGAGCAGCATGCCCAGCCCGATCGGTATCGCCGTCTGCCACAGCACCGACAGGCTGAGGGTGCGGCGCCGGGTGCCGAAGGCGACCAGGGACGACAGCAGTCTGCGGCGTTCGCGCAGCTGCTCCAGCTGCGAGACCAGCAGGCTCGCGCCGATCAGGGCGAGCACGCACGCGGCGCCGACGAACAGGCCGGTGCGGATGGTGGCGTAGTGGGCGTTGCTCTCGACGGAGTGCCAGACCATGGTGTCGGCCGTGGGGTCGACGCGCGCCGCCGTGTTGCGCGCGTGCTCGTACGCGTCCGGCTCGCCGGGGGCGAGGCTCAGGTAGAGCTCCTTCTCGGCGAAGGACGCGAGGTTCGCCAACGGTGCGCCGGGCGTGACCAGGATGCCGCCGCGCTCGGCCCCGGTCGGGCCCTCGCGCGACTCGGCCCGCCGGATGTCCTGCGGCACGGTCCAGGAGAAGTGCTCCCCGGGCCGGTCCTCGTCGACGCCGTCGAACCACAGCTTCTTGCCCGGCTTGGCCAGCTCGGCCGTGTCGGTGTCGTACTTCGCCCCGTGCGCGGCGAAGACGTCGCCGTCGCGGCAGGAGGGCAGCGCGGCCACCTCGTGCAGTGCGGCGCAGTCGCCGAGGGTGACCTGGACGAGGGGGTCCGCGTCGGTACGCCCGCCGGCGAGGTAGGTCCCGGCCAGGGCGGTGACCTTGCGGACGCCCTGCGTCTCGCGGAACTTCTCGGCGGTGGAGGCGAGTCCGAGGTGGTCCGGCACGTGCACCTGCATCTGGGCCCGCGAGACGTCGTACCGCGACGCGGCGGTGTAGTTGCCCTCGACCCCGGCGAACAGCATCTGCAGCGCGATCGCCCCGGCCACCGCCACCGCGATGCCGTTGACCATCCGGGCCGCCGCCCCACTGCTCAACTGGAGCCTGCGCACGGCCAGTTGCCAGGCGATCCCGCCGGAGCCGAGCCGGGCGACGACGCTCTCCACGATCCAGGGCAGCAGGGCCGTGACGCCGACGAGCAGGAGCATGACGCCGCCCACGACGAGGTACTGGTTGAAGGTCCCGCCGTCGTCGCCCTGCCCGACCATCGGGAAGAGCATCGCGAGCCCGCCCAGCGGCAGCAGCAGCCGCCACCACAGCCGGCGCCGCGCGGGCTTGACCGTACGCACCACGCCGAGCGGCTCGATGACCACCCCGCGCAGGGCGAGGAGGGTCACCAGCACCGCGGCCGTCGGGACCGCCACCGCGACCAGGGCGGCCAGCAGGGGAGAGGGGTTCAGATAGCTCGGGAACACGCTGACGCGGAAGACCTCGAAGGAGGCCGCCAGTTGGCGTCCGAGCAGGAAGAACCCGGTGCCGAGGACGAGCCCCAGCAGGGATCCGGCGAGGGCCTCGCCGGCGGCGATCCGCCGGGTCATCCGGCTGTCGGAGCCGACCAGCCGCAGCGCCGCCAGCCTGCGGTCGCGCCGCTCGCCGCCGAACCGCACGGCCGCGGCGATGAACACGGCGACCGGCATCAGCAGCACCACGAAGACGACCAGGACCAGCAGGAGCAGCACCGGGTCCCACGGGTCGGACGGCGCCAGGTCCGGGTTGCCGAAGCTGTCGATCCGCGCCCCCCGGGCGTGCTCCAGCCGGTCCCCGAGGCCCTTGCCGCCCGCGAAATAGGCCAGTTCCTGGGAGCCGACGAGCCCCTGCTCGCCGATGGTGCCCGTGATCCGGTAGGGCAGCCGCTCCCTCAGCAGCTTCCCGCCCTCGGAGGTGAGCAGTTCCTTCAGCGCGGGGGAGACGACCATGTCGCCGTCCGCCGGGAACGCCGGGACCCCCGGTGGCAGCGGAGCCTTCGGGCCCTCCGCCTCCAGCAGGCGCCCGCGGACGTCCCGCTCGCCGAACACGGTGTCCGTGTCCAGGACGACCAGGGTGTCCTCGGCCCTGGGTAACTTCTGCTGGGTGAAGGTGTGGTCGCTGCGCGCCGCCTCACGCCGGTCCCGTTCCGCCAGCGCGTTCGGGACGGCGGTGGTGAGCAGCAGCAGCGCCACACCGAGCCCCACGCCGACGGCCGTCAGCAGCGCCCGGATCCACCCCTCCCGTCCGCCCGCGAAGGCGAACCGGACCCCCATGGAAAGATCCGCGGCCCTCCCCCGAGCCCTCGACTTCGCTCGAGCAGAGAGGTGCCCCCACCTGGCACTCATACGACGCGCTCCATGTCCCGGGACCTGCCGTCGCGTACGACGATCTCGCGGTCGGAGTACGCGGCCACCCGGGCCTCGTGCGTGACGAGCACCACGGCCGCGTTGGCGGACCGGGCGGCGTCCGTGAGCAGGTCCATCACGCGCTCGCCGTTGAAGGAGTCGAGCGCGCCGGTCGGCTCGTCGGCGAACACCACACGCGGGTTCGTCACCAGAGCGCGGGCGACGGCGACCCGCTGGCCCTGCCCGCCGGACACCTCGCCGGGCCGCTTCCTGCGCAGGTCGTCGACCTCCAGCCGCTCCATCCACGCCAGCGCGGTCCGCTCGGCCTCCTTGCGGGAAGTGCCGTTCAACCGCAGCGGGAGCGCCACGTTCTCCACGCAGGTGAGCTCGGGCACGAGCTGGCCGAACTGGAAGACGAACCCGAACTCCGAGCGCCTGAGCGCACTGCGCTCGGCGTCGCTCATCGCCGTCACCTCCCGCCCGTCGTACGTGATCGAGCCCGAGTCGGGCATCACGATCCCGGCGAGGCAGTGCAGCAGCGTCGACTTGCCCGACCCGGACGGACCCATCACGGCGACGACCTCGCCCGGGTGGATGGAGAAGTCGGCACCGTCGAGCGCGGCGGTCGGCCCGTACGCCTTGCGCAGGTCCTGGGCGATGAGCAGCGAGCCGGCGGGAATCGTCACCGGGTCACCGCCTCACGGAGCTTGTCCAGACGCGCCGCGGTCAGTTCCAGCCAGCGCAGGTCCGCCTCCAGGTGGAACAGGGCGTGGTCGCAGATCAGCTGGTCGGCCAGATCGCCCTTGCGCTTGCGGTCGGTGAGGATCCGCATGCTGCGCAGGTGCTCCGAGCGCTGTGTGTCGAGGATGTCGCCGGCGTCGCGGTGGGTGAGCAGCGCGAGGACGACCTTGGTGTAGAGGGTCGACTGGAGGTACGGCTCCGGCTTCTCCGGTGTCGCCAGCCAGTGCTCGACGTCGGTGATGCCGGCCTCGGTGATCGCGTACCGCTTGCGCTCGGGCCCGCCGCCGGCCTCGATGCCGTCGACCTCGACGAGCCCGTGCTTCAGCAGCCGGGACATCGTCGAGTAGACCTGGCCGTAGTGCAGGGGCCGGTCGTGACCGAACTTCTCGTCGAAGGCCCGCTTCAGGTCGTAACCGTGGCGCGGGCCGGACTCCAGGAGCCCCAGGAGAGTGTGACCGATGGACATGACCATGACTGTACACGGGGTGTATACGCGGCATGTATACGCCGGGCGTGCAGTCCACGGCGGGTGGTACGGGCGTGCAGGTCGGGGGCTGTTGTCACGGTTCCGCAACAGGTTTATTGCTCCGGGCCTCCGGGCGGCCGGCCACGCCGGGGCAGCGGCCCGGTCTCCCGCGGCAACCGCCCCGCCTCGGCCAGGGCCTTGCGCAACAGGAACTCGATCTGCGCGTTGGCCGACCGCAGTTCGTCCCCGGCCCACCGCGCCAGCGCCTCGTACACCGCCGGGTCCAGCCGCAGCAGCACCTGCTTGCGCTGCTGCTGCGGCCGGCGCCGGGGACCCGGACCTTCGGGAGGCACCGTCACTGGTACAGCGACCCGGTGTTGAGAACCGGCTGCGCGGCGCGGTCGCCGCACAGCACCACCATGAGGTTGGAGACCATGGCCGCCTTCCGCTCGGAGTCCAGCTCCACGATGTCCCGCTCGGTGATCCGGGCGATCGCGGCCTCGACCATGCCCACCGCCCCGTCGACGATCTGCCGCCGGGCCGCGACGACCGCTCCGGCCTGCTGCCGCTGGAGCATCGCCGAGGCGATCTCGGGGGCGTACGCGAGGTGGGTGAAGCGCGACTCGATGATCTGCACCCCGGCCGCCTCCACGCGCGCGTGCAGTTCGACGGCGAGCTTCTCGGTGATCTCCTCGGCGTTGCCGCGCAGCGAGAGGCCGTCCTCCTCGTGGGCGTCGTAGGGGTACTCGATGGCGATGTGCCGCACGGCCGCCTCGGTCTGCGTGGAGACGAACTCGACGTAGTCGTCCACCTCGAAGGTGGCCTGGGCGGTGTCCTCGACCCGCCACACCACGACCGCGGCGAGCTCGATCGGGTTGCCGTAGGCGTCGTTGACCTTCAGGACGGCGGTCTCGTGGTTGCGGACGCGCGTCGAGATCTTGGTGCGCGAGGTGAGGGGGTTGACCCAGCGCAGGCCGTCCTGCCGGATCGTCCCGCGGTAGCGGCCGAAGAGCTGGACGACCCGGGCCTCGCCCGGCGCCACCATGTTCAGCCCGCACATGGCCAGGAACGCCGCGAGCCCGACCAGGGTGCCGCCGACGATCAGGGCGGCCTTCGCTCCGCCCCCGTCGACCGATGTGGCGGCCGCGATCAGCCCGGCGCCGGCCAGCAGACCGAGCAGGCCGAGCAGCAGGGAGAGTCCGCCCCCGATGCTGTGCGCGGCGAACTCCCGCACGCGGGGCGCCGGCATCTCGGGCACATCGGCGGTGACCTGCGGTTGGTGTGTGGACATGGATGATCCCCCGTTTCTCCCGGGAAGCTCTCCTACCTAGCTTCCATCTATCTAAGTGATATCACTTTTTCGCGTCCTGGCAACCCTACGCGTGTCTCGAACGTCGGTTCCGTTGGGATGGGTGCTGATTGTCACGTCCGCAAAGGGCCGGATCGGCAGCCCTATCTCTTATCTCCCGGTGTTAGCTTTCTGAGCTGACCTGAGCGGCGAACCTGTGTGACATGTGAGCACACATGAACGAAGCGGAGCGGATCGGACCCATGGGACGAGCGGAAGAGAGACGCGCCAGACAGCGCGGTGGGCGCCGGGCGGCACCCAAGCGCCGCCGTTCGTCGGGCGCGGCCGGGAAGAGCGGCATACGCAGACTCTTCACCTGGAAGAAGATCCTCGGCACCTTCCTCGGCCTGTGCCTGCTCGGCATGGGCGCCTTCATCGTGCTGTACATGATGATCGGGATCCCCGAGGGGAACGCCGACGCCAAGCGGCAGAGCAACATCTACAAGTACAGCGACGGTTCGATCATGGCCCGCGACGGCAAGGTCAACCGTGAGGTCGTCGACCTGTCCAGGGTCCCCAAGGACGTGCGGCTGACCTTCGTCGCGGCCGAGAACAAGACCTTCTACAAGGACGCCGGCGTCGACCTCAAGGGCACCGCCCGCGGCCTGCTCAACACGCTCTCGGGCAAGGGGGCGCAGGGCGGTTCGACGATCACCCAGCAGTACGTCAAGAACTACTACCTGACGCAGGAACAGACCGTCTCGCGCAAGCTGAAGGAACTGGTCATCTCGCTGAAGCTGGACCGGGAGAAGTCCAAGGACTACATCCTCGCCGGCTACATCAACACCAGCTACTACGGCCGCAACGCCTACGGCATCCAGGCCGCCGCCCAGGCCTACTACCGCACCGACGCCGAGAAGCTCACGGTCGCGCAGGGCGCCTACCTCGCCGCGCTGCTCCAGGCCCCGAGCCAGTACGACTGGGCCGTCGCCTCCCCGACCGGTAAGAAGCTGGTGAAGGCGCGCTGGAACTACGTCCTGGACAACATGGTCGAGGAGGGCTGGCTCAGCCGGTCCGAGCGCGCCGACATGAAGTTCCCGGAGCCGAAGGAGCCCAGGCCCGCCCCCGGTATGGAGGGCCAGAAGGGCTACCTGGTCAACGCGGCCAACGCGGCACTGGAGAAGCAGCTCGTCGCCGAGGGCACCGCGGACAGCACCAAGGAAGCCGAGGCGATGGTCAACGCCGGCGGCTGGACCGTCACGCTCAACATCGACAAGAAGAAGCAGGCGGCGCTGGAGAAGTCCGTCAAGCAGCAGCTGACCAGCAAGCTCGATCCCGGCAAGCGCAAGGTCGACGGGAACGTCCAGGCCGGTGCCGCGTCCGTGAACCCCAAGACGGGCGCCGTGGTCGCGATGTACGGCGGCGTGGACTACTTCAAGCACTACACCAACAACGCGACCCGCTCCGACTACCAGCCCGCCTCCACCTTCAAGCCGGTCATCCTCGCCGCGGCCCTGGAGGAGCAGGCGAAGACGCAGGACGGCAAGCCGATCACCGCCAACACGATCTACGACGGCACGAGCAAGCGCCAGGTCGTGGACAACGGCAGCGAGGTCGGCTTCGCCCCCGAGAACGAGGACGACGAGAACTACGGGGATATCACCGTCCAGAGGGCGATGAACAAGTCCGTCAACTCCGTCTTCGCGCAGATGGGCGTCGACGTCGGCATGACCGACGTGGTGGACGTCGCCGGCAAACTCGGCATGGACACCAAGAACATGGAGGCCGTGCCCGCCCAGACGCTGGGCAGCATGGGCGCGAGCCCCCTGGAGATGGCGGGTGTCTACGCGACCCTCGCCAACCACGGGAAGAAGGTCTCCCCGGCCCTCGTGAAGTCGGCGGAGCACCTGAACAAGACGGTCACCATGCCCGACCCGGTCGGCGACCAGGCCATCAGCCGAGAGGCCGCCGACACGGTGACCTCGGTGCTGACCGGCGTGGTCGACGACGGTACGGCGCAGGCGTCCGTGCGGAACAACCCCAACCGCGACGGCCAGCAGGTCGCGGGCAAGACCGGTACGTCCGACAACAACAAGTCGGCCTGGTTCACCGGCTACACGCCGAACCTGGTCACCTCGGTCGGCCTGTTCGGCGAGGACGCCAAGACCCACGCACAGGTCCCGATGTACAAGGCGGGCGGCGAGCCGCGGGTCAACGGCGGTGGCTTCCCGGCGCAGATCTGGGCGGCGTACACCTTCGGCGTGATGGGCGACGTCAGCAAGTTCGACCTGGACACCCAGCAGGGCGCGGCCGTCCAGCCGACGTGGACGCCGACACCCACCCGGGAGCCGACCAAGGAGCCCACGCAGGAGCCGACGACCAAGGAGCCGTCGTCGTCACCGCCACCGACGACGGAGGAGCCGAGCAGCTCGCCGCCGCCGAGCCCGTCGACGTCATCGCCCACCTTCACTCCGCCGACGGCCCCGGCGACGACACCGCCGGCCGACGGCGGCGGCGATCCGTTCGACCCGGTCAAGCCGGGCGACGGACGGGTCGAACAGTAGGAGGCACGGAGAGGGGCGCCCGGCGAACACCGGGCGCCCTTCTCCGTGAAGGAGAGGCATCATGCTGGTCGCCGTACCGGCCACCACCGTCTTGGCCGTCGGTGTTCTGATCGCCAAGGTCGTCAAGATCTCGTGGACCAAGCGGGTGCGGCCGGCGGATGAGGCCCACATCAGCCGGAGAGCATCCATGCGTTGAGAAACGCCCGCGACGGAAGGACCGCCCCCGACGAAGCTCCGGGGGCGGTCCTGTGCCGGTGGCCGTCACGCGTCCGACACGGTCAGCTGCGGTTGAGCTCGAACCAGACGACCTTGCCGGTGCTGAGCCGGGTCGCGCCCCAGCGCCGGGCCAGCCGGTTCACCAGGTACAGCCCGCGTCCGCCCTCGTCCGTGGCGCGCGCCTGCCGCAGGCGCGGCAACTGCGGGACGTCGTCCCCCACTTCGCAGCGCAGGACGTCCGTCCGCAGCAGCCGGAGCGTGACCGGCCGGGAGGCGTACCGCACGGCGTTCGTCACGACCTCGCTGACCAGCAGCTCGACCGAGTCGCTGAGCTCCTCCAGGCCCCAGCGCTGCAGCGCGCGCCGGGCCAGCCGGCGGGCCCGGCCGGGGGCGGCGTCCTCCGGCTCCAGGAACCAGTACGCCACATCGCTGGGCGCGATGCCGTCGAAGCGGGCGGCGAGCAGCGCGATGTCGTCGTCCCGGTCGCCCGGGCCGAGCATGTCGAGCACCTCGTCGCACAGCGCTTCCAGGGGCGGCGGATGGTCCGGCCCGGTGAGCTGCGCGACCGCGGCGAGCTTCTCCCGCAGCTGCTCGATGCCGGTCCACACGTCCCGCAGCCGGGACTCGACCAGGCCGTCGGTGTACAGCAGCAGGGTCGCACCGGCGGGCGCGTCCAGCTCCACGGCCTCGAAGTCCACGCCGCCGACCCCGATGGGGGCACCGGCCGGCACGCGCAGCACCTCGGCCCGGCCGCCCAGGTGGAGCAGAACGGGCGGCGGGTGACCGGCGTTGGCGATGGTGATGCGGTGCGATACCGGGTCGTAGACCGCGTAGAGGCAGGTCGCCATGCGGTCCACGCCGAGGCGCTGGGCCTGTTCGTCGAGGTGGTGCAGGACCTCCTGCGGCGGCAGATCGAGACCGGCGAGGGTCTGGGCGGTGGTGCGCAGCTGGCCCATGATGGCGGCCGAGGTCATGGAGTGGCCCATGACGTCACCGACGACCAGGGCGACCCGGCTGCCGGGCAGCGGGATGGCGTCGTACCAGTCGCCGCCGACCCGGGCCGTCTCCGCGGCGGGCAGGTACCGCGAGGCGAGTCGCACGCCCGTGGGACGGGGCAGCGTCTCGGGCAGCATCGTGCGCTGGAGCTCGTCCGCGATGTAGGCCTCGCGGCCGTACAGCACGGCCTTGTCGATGCCCAGAGCGCTGTGCGTGGCGAGCTGGGCGGCCACCAGCAGGTCGTCCGGCTCGAAGGCGATGCGCTCGGGACGGCGCAGGAACAGGGCGGCACCGATGACCCGGCGCCGGCCGCGAAGCGGCGCGAGGATCGCGCGCTGCCCGTCGGGCACGGCGAACTCACCGTCCTCACCGAGCAGTTCGGGCAGCGCGGCGCGCGCCGCCGGGGCGTCGGTGAAGACCGGGCGCACGCCCCGCAGCACCTCGGCCAGCGCGCTGCCGGGCCGCACCTCGCACAACTCGGCGCCGACCGTGTCCAGCTCGTTCGGCTCGGGCTGCGCGGCCGGCAGGAAGCCGTTCTCGGTGTCGCGCTCGGCCGGTATCCGGTCGGTGCGGCGCAGCCGCAGCACCAGCGGGCCGGTGGGCCGCTCGTCGCCGACGGGCAGCGGATCGCGCAGATAGACCAGGATCGCGTCGGAGAAGGTGGGCACGGTGGCCCGGCACAGGCCCATCACGATCTCGTCGAGATCGATGCCGCGGGCGATCCGCCGGGTGGCGGCACCCACGAAGCGCAGCCGGTCGCCGTCCCGCCGCATCGGCGTGGGCCGGCCGGGCGGCAGGCTCTGGCCGCTGCGGCGCTCCTGGCCGTCGGGATCGGGTGTCGGCCGGTCCTGTCCGTCGGCCGGCTGGACCGGAATGCCATCTGGGGCGGGCCGAGGCCGAGGAGTGTCGCGCTCGGCGGTCTGCTCGGTACCCGGCTGGGAATGCTCGGAGACGGGGTCGCTCACGGTGTCCTTGCCCTTGCCGAACGGCGTGGAGGTGCCCGGCTCCGACGTGCCCGGCGTGGTGTGCGCCGTCGTGAGCGGAGCGGTGACGTCGCCGCCGCAGCGGCCCTGTACCGGTAAGGTGCCCGCGCCGGGCGCATGCGCCGGTGTCGAGGTATGCACGAGCGCCCCGCGGGGGTCCGCGGGGTCGACGCCCGGCTGTGGGCGTTCGAAGGAGATCGGCTGCTCCGTCACGCGTGTCGAATCCATCCGTCCGGGGCTGCACGCCAGAGGTGCAGTAGGTCCCGCCGAAACTCCGATACCCGGAATACGTGTCCCAGGAACGGAATTCCCGCGTGGTCAGAGGTTGTTCCTGTGCCACCGGCGGACCGTCTGCGGCCCTGGGGGCCTGTGGCGCAGGCCCCGCCGGTGTTGCCCTCGTACCCCTCGCTCACGTCCTGCCGCCCCTCGGTGACGATCGGTCAAGCCCAGCGCGTGCTCCGGCAGTTGCCGCCGCGCGCCCTTGCGGAGGACGATCCTACGTTTCTTGCCCGGGGGCGCAGCAAGGGTCTCATGAGGACACATGCGCAGGCGTACGATCCCAGTCCTCCGGCAGTGACGGTACCGTCCAGGACGGATCCGGGCGCCAATGCTGCCAGCCTTCCGAGAACGGCGGCCCCCACGCGCGGATCACCTCCACGGCGGCACGCCCGGCCGCCCGCACCTTTTCGGCCTGCCGGTCGTCCATCAGCCCGTCCCGCAGAGCCTGGGCGAACTCGTCCTCGTCGCGCCAGTGCCAGGTGCGGTCCGGGTGCACCGAGATGTCCAGGAAATGATCGACGGAGTCCACCCCGCCCGCCCAACGGGCCAGCGGCTCCTCCAGGTTCACGTACCAGTTCTTGAACCGCCAGCCCGGCTCCCAGAACAGCCACACCGACCAGGGCTCGGCGGGCCGGGCCAGCTTCAGCACGCCCGTGCCGAACCAGCGGTCGCGCTGCACGGTCCGCGGCTTGGTGTAGCGGGACTCCAGCGGCTCCAGGTGCACGGGCGTGCCGTCGGCGAGCACGGGCCGCACGCACTGAGTGCCGGGCGCCAGCCACACGGCGAGCAGCTCCGCGTCGTCCCGAACGACGGTGACGGGACGCGCGATGTGGAAACGCGCGCCGCCGTTCTCCCGGTACCGCCACAGGATCTCGCTCCCGGGCTCCCAGAAGCCTGCCGCACCACCCGTTTCCACGCGTCTCACCGCTTCACCGTCTGCCATGCACAGATATTAGGTGCCGTAGGCACACGACGCTGCGGCGCGTGTCACGGTTCACGCGCCGGGCGTACTCGCGCGAGGAACTGTCACGGGTGCGTCATCCGCAGGACATCCAGGGCCTCGTCGAGCTGCTCCAGGGTCAGGTCCCCGCGCTCGACGTACCCGCTGTCCAGCACGACCTGACGGATGGTCTTCCGCTCGGCCAGCGCCTTCTTGGCGACCTTCGCGGCCTCCTCGTAGCCGATGTACTTGTTGAGCGGCGTGACGACCGACGGGGAGGACTCGGCGTACTCCCGCGCCCGCTCGCGGTCGGCGGTGATGCCGTCGACGGTCCGGTCGGCGAGCAGCCGCGAGGCGCCCGCGAGCAGCCGCACGGACTCCAGCACGTTCTTCGCGATGACGGGCAGCATGACGTTGAGCTCGAAGTTCCCGGCGGCGCCGGCGGTGGCGACGGTGGCGTCGTTGCCGACTACCTGGGCGGCGACCATCAGAACGGCCTCCGGAATGACCGGATTCACCTTGCCCGGCATGATCGAGGAGCCGGGCTGGAGGTCGGGCAGGGCGATCTCGGCGAGGCCCGTGCGCGGCCCGGAGGACATCCACCGCAGGTCGTTGGCGATCTTCGTCAGTCCGACCGCGATGGTCCGCAGCTGCCCGCTGGTCTCGACGATGCCGTCCCGTGCGCCCTGCGCCTCGAAGTGGTTCCGGGCCTCGGTGAGGGGCAGCCCGGTCGTACGGGCGACCTCCTCGATGACGGCGGCGGAGAAACCGGGCGGGGTGTTGATGCCGGTGCCGACGGCCGTACCCCCCAGGGGCAGTTCGGCGAGCCGGGGGAGGGACGCCTCCAACCGCTCGATCCCGTACCGCACCTGGGCGGCGTACCCGCCGAACTCCTGCCCCAGCGTCACGGGCGTGGCGTCCATGAGGTGGGTCCGCCCCGACTTCACGACATCGGAGAACTCCTCGGCCTTGCGCTCCAGGGAGGCGGCGAGGTGGTCCAGCGCGGGAATCAGGTCACGGGTGACGGCGGCGGTGGCGGCGATGTGGATCGAGGACGGAAACACGTCGTTGGACGACTGGGAGGCGTTGACGTGGTCGTTCGGGTGAACGCTCTTGCCCAGCCGCTCGGTGGCGAGGGTGGCGATGACCTCGTTGGTGTTCATGTTGGACGACGTCCCGGACCCGGTCTGGAACACGTCGACGGGGAAGTGCGCGTCCCACTTCCCCTCAGCGACCTCGCCGGCGGCCTCCTGGATCGCCCCGGCGACGTCCTCGTCGAGCACCCCCAGCCGCGCGTTCACCTTCGCCGCGGCCCCCTTGATCCGGGCCAGCGCCTCGATGTGCGCCCGTTCGATCCGCTGCCCGGAAATCGGAAAGTTCTCGACAGCCCGCTGCGTCTGAGCCCGCCACTTGGCGTCGGCGGGGACACGTACTTCGCCCATGGAGTCGTGCTCGATGCGGTATTCGTCGCTCATACCGGCTATAGCGATCGAGGGGGCGGTGATGTTCCTGGGTGGGGCGAATGGGGGGCTGAGGATCGGTGAGAGGGGGGAGGGGGCTGGAACCGGTATGGGGCGGTGCTGTGAGATCCGCGAGGGCGTGGGCTGAAGAAGCGTGGTGGGGGGCGGGGCGCTGAAGGCCCATCGGGTGGTGGGGCCGTGAAGGTCCAGGAAACGGTGGGGCCTGAGGGCACGTGAGGGGGCGGGGCCGGGGGCGTAGGACGGGGCCGGGGGGCTGAGATTCGTGAAGGCCGGGGTCCTGCCGGGCGGGGCGGCCGGCAGAGGGGTGGCGTGCGCACTCTCAAGCGGCGCGCTGTCCGGAGGCCCGGATCACCCTGGGCATGGGCAAAGGCCCGGGAGCCAGGGGGGGCGGAGCCCCTGGCGGGGTCGAAGGGGCGGAGCCCCTGGGGAGGGGACGGGTAGGGGCGGCGGGGGCGAAAAACCACCCCCACCGCACCCCCGGCACTACGCCAGCCCCGGCCCCCGCACCGGAATCGACGTGAACGTCGGCGTCGGCGCCGGGTCCTGGAAGAAGTCGTTGCCCTTGTCGTCGACGACGATGAACGCCGGGAAGTCCTCGACCTCGATCTTCCAGACGGCCTCCATGCCGAGCTCCTCGTACTCGACGACCTCGACCTTCTTGATGCAGTCCTGGGCGAGACGGGCCGCCGGACCGCCGATGGAGCCCAGGTAGAAGCCGCCGTGCGCCGCGCACGCGTCCGTGACCTGCTTGCTGCGGTTGCCCTTCGCCAGCATCACCTTGGACCCACCCGCCGCCTGGAACTGCTCGACGTAGCTGTCCATGCGGCCGGCCGTGGTCGGGCCGAACGAGCCCGACGCGTACCCCTCCGGCGTCTTGGCCGGACCCGCGTAGTACACCGGGTGGTCCTTCAGGTACTGCGGCATCCCCTCGCCCGCGTCCAGCCGCTCCTTGATCTTGGCGTGCGCGATGTCACGGGCCACGACCAGCGGGCCGGTCAGCGAGAGCCGCGTCTTGACCGGGTACTTGGTCAGCTCGGCGAGGATCGACTCCATGGGCTGGTTCAGGTCGATCCTGACGACGTCCCCCTCTTCGAGGTGCTCGTCCGTCGTCTCCGGCAGGAACCGCGCCGGATCCGTCTCGAGCTGCTCCAGGAAGACACCCTCGGCCGTGATCTTCGCGACGGCCTGACGGTCGGCGGAGCAGGACACCGCGATGGCGACCGGGCAGGACGCCCCGTGCCGCGGCAGCCGCACCACGCGCACGTCGTGGCAGAAGTACTTCCCGCCGAACTGCGCCCCGATCCCGATCTTCTGCGTCAGCTCGAAGACCTTCTGCTCCAGCTCCTTGTCCCGGAAGCCGTGCCCGAGCGCCGACCCCTCGGCCGGGATCTCGTCCAGGTAGTGCGCGGACGCGTACTTCGCGGTCTTCAGCGCGTACTCGGCGCTCGTACCACCGACCACGATCGCCAGGTGGTACGGCGGGCAGGCCGCCGTACCCAGCGAGCGGATCTTCTCCTCCAGGAACTTCATCATGGAGGACTCGTTCAGGACGGCCTTCGTCTCCTGGTACAGGAACGACTTGTTGGCGGAGCCGCCGCCCTTCGCCATGAACAGGAACTTGTAGGCGCCTCCGTCGGTCGCGTACAGCTCGATCTGCGCGGGGAGGTTGGAGCCGGTGTTCTTCTCCTCCCACATGGTGAGCGGAGCCATCTGCGAGTAGCGCAGGTTGAGGTTCTGGTACGCGTCGTGGATGCCGTGGGACAGGGCCTCCTCGTCGCGCCCCTCCGTCAGCACGTTCTGCCCGCGCTTGCCCATCACGATCGCCGTGCCCGTGTCCTGGCACATCGGCAGCACGCCCGCCGCCGCGATGTTCGCGTTCTTCAGCAGGTCCAGCGCCACGAACTTGTCGTTGCCGGACGCCTCGGGGTCGTCGATGATGCGGCGCAGCTGAGCGAGGTGGGCCGGGCGCAGGTAGTGCTGGATGTCGTGGATGGCCTCCTCGGCGAGCTTGCGCAGCGCCTCCGGCTCCACCTTGAGGAAGGTCCGCCCGTCCGGCCCCTCGACCGTGGAGACACCCTCGGAGGTCACCAGCCGGTACGGCGTGGTGTCCTCTCCCTGGGGGAGCAGATCGGTGTACGCGAACTCAGGCATCTCAGCCCATTCCTCACTCGACGGACGGCGGCCCGCCTCCTTTGGCGAGCGCCCACCAGCGTAGAACCTGCCTCCGACAGCGAGCTTGTGAGGTAAGGCTCAGTTCGTCCGAGGCGAAGCTCGGTTCGTCACACTCGGCCGGCCGCGACCAAGGGGTGTCGCGATCTATCGTGTTTCGGTAGTCTGCTGCCGTGGACCTTCAGAAGCAGACCGCGCCCGCCGTCTCCGAGCTCCGCGCCTCCGACGCCGAGCGCGACCGCATCGCCGACATCCTGCACGACGCCCTCGCCGAGGGCCGTCTCACCGCGGAAGAGCATGCCGAGCGCGTCGAGGCGGTGCTGCGCGCCAAGACGGTCGGCGAACTGGACGTCTTCATACGGGACCTGCCCGCCGCCCACCGCCAGGGCCCCGGCGCCTCGCCGGGGCCGGCCCCGTACCGCCCCACCGCCGGCGCCATCCCGATCGACCCGGACGACAACGTGGTCGCGATCTTCAGCAGCGCCGTCCGCAAGGGCCGCTGGCGCGCGGGCCGCCGTATCCACGCGTACGCGATCTTCGGCAGTGTCGAGATAGACCTCAGCGAGGCACTCTTCGACCACCAGCAGGTCATGATCAAGTCGTTCTCGATCTTCGGCAGCGTCGAGATCCGCGTCCCGGAGAACGTGTCGCTGCGCGGCATGGGCGGCGGCGTGCTCGGCAGCTTCGAGGTGGACACGCTCGACTCGGGCGAACCGGAGGCCCCGATCGTCTACGTCGACGGCTGGGCCGTCCTGGGCAGCATCGAGGCCCGGCCCCGGCGCGGCAAGGTCGTCGCGGACATCCTCGACCGGGTGCAGCGCACGGTCGACAAGAGTTTGCGCAAACACCTGAAACATTGACAGCCGCGAATCCATCGGCGGCCGGAGCAAAACGGCCCACCCGTGACGCCGCTCCACGGAACGCGATAACAGGGGCGAAACCAGCGCTTCGGAACTCAGTGCATAGGCGCGCGCACAGCGGGTAGGCCTTGCTGCATCGTCTCTCGCTCGCGAAGCCGTCGTCAGGAGTAGACCGTGCTGCAACCGCCGCATTCGTCCCTGGTAGCTGCCGTTCCGGCCCCGCGGGTGCCAGCGCGAGACAGGGACCAAGATGCCCCGTGGCACACCGAGGCGGTGTGTCGGCGTGACGAGGCGGGGCTGTTCTTCGCCCCGTCCAAGGAGCCCACCGCCGCCCGGCTCTCCCGGGAGGAGGCGGCGAAGCGGGTCTGCGCCCGCTGTCCGGTGATGGTCGAATGCCGTGAGCACGCCCTGCTCCAGCCCGAGCCCTACGGCGTCTGGGGCGGTCTCACCGCCGCCGAGCGCCGCGTGGTCCTGGCCCGGCGCCGCCGCCGCGACCTGGAACTGAAGAAGGCGGCCCGCTCGGCGAGCACGATAGCCGCGGCGGGCTGACCGGCACGCGGACGAAAAGGGCGCCCCCACCGCACCGGGGACGCCCTTTCGTCGCGGGGTGAGCTGCCCAAGCCCCGCCCCTCTGCGCGCTACTTGCCCTTGTCGAAGTCGATCGCGCTGTAGGCCCGCAGCTTGCTCAGACGGTGCTCGGAATCGATCCTGCGCACCGTCCCCGACCGCGACCGCATCACGATCGAGTCGGTCGTGGCGGTCTCGGCCCGGTAGCGAACCCCCCGCAGCAGCTCCCCGTCGGTGATCCCGGTCGCCACGAAGAACACGTTCTCCCCGGTGACCAGGTCCTCCGTCGTCAGCACCCGGTCGAGATCGTGCCCCGCGTCGATCGCCCGCTGCCGCTCCTCGTCGTCCTTGGGCCACAGCTTGCCCTGGATCGTGCCGCCCAGACACTTCACCGCACAGGCGGAGATGATGCCCTCCGGCGTACCGCCGACGCCGAGCAGCAGATCCACCCCGGTGCCCTCCCGCAGCGCCAGGATGGAGCCGGCCACGTCGCCGTCGGAGATCAGCCTGATGCGCGCACCGGTCTCCCGGATCTCGTTGATGATGCCCTCGTGCCGCGGCCGGTCGAGGATCACCACCGTCACGTCCTCGGGCGCCGACCGCTTGGCCTTGGCGACCCGGCGGATGTTCACCGACACCGGCGCGTTGATGTCGACGAAGTCGGCCGCCTCGGGCCCGGTGACGAGCTTGTCCATGTAGAAGACCGCGGACGGGTCGAACATGGACCCGCGCTCGGCGGCGGCCAGCACCGCGATCGCGTTGGTCATGCCCTTCGCGGTCAGCGTGGTGCCGTCGATCGGGTCGACGGCGATGTCGCATTCGGGCCCGGTCCCGTCGCCCACGCGCTCCCCGTTGAAGAGCATCGGGGCCTCGTCCTTCTCGCCCTCGCCGATGACGACGACGCCGTTCATCGAGACGGTCGAGACGAGGGTCCGCATGGCACGCACCGCGGCACCGTCGGCGCCGTTCTTGTCGCCCCGCCCGACCCAACGGCCCGCGGCCATCGCCGCCGCCTCGGTCACCCGGACCAGCTCCAGGGCGAGGTTGCGGTCGGGGGCCTCGGAGGGCACATCGAGTTCGGACGGCAAGTGATGATTCTCGGTCATCGGAGCGCACCTTTCTGTACGACGACGGCCGGATGAGGGTGTTGTCGACCGACTCTATCGCCGAGCCCGCAAAATGAGCAGGGGACCCCACGGATGAGCGCATCGGAGACCTGCGACGATAGGGGGCGTGGCAGGCACGAACGGCAAGCAGAAGACGGCGCGGGACATGATCCTCTCCATGGGAGTCATCGTCCTCGTGGCGGGCGTCATGTACCTCTTCATCCCGCACGACGACAGCGCGCCCGACATCAAGCGCGTCGACTACCGGGTCGAACTGCTCACGGCACGCCGGGCCGCCTCGTACCCCGTGGCCGCGCCCCAGGGCCTGCCCGACACATGGAAGGCCACCTCCGTCCGCTTCCAGGGCGATGAGTTCGACGCCTGGCACCTCGGCTTCCACGACCCCGAAGGGGAGTACGTGGCCGTCGAGCAGTCCACTCAGCGGCGCCCCGTCTTCGTCGACGAGGCGACCCAGGGCGCGCGGGAGACCGGGAAGCGCGAGAAGATCGACGGCCGGACCTGGACCCGCTACGAGGGCGGCCGGTACGACGCGCTGGTCCTGGAGGGCACCAAGGGCTCGACGACGGTCGTCACGGGCACCGCGTCGTTCACGCAGCTGACGAAGATGGCGGACGCGCTGAAGACGGAGTGAGACTCCGTACCCATGGAGAAGGCCCCCGGCACGCACCGGGGGCCTTTCGCGTGTGGGGCGGTCAGACGGTCGTCACGACCTGGTCGAACTCCAGGCGGGGGGAGCGCGGGTACCAGGCGTCCGGGCCCGGCCGGCCGATGTTGACGACCATCAGCGGGGTGTGGTCGTCGTCCAGGAACTCCTTGCGCACGCCCTCGGAGTCGAAGCCGGTCATCGGGCCGGCGGCGAGACCGGCGGCGCGGACGCCGACGATGAAGTACGCGGCCTGGAGGGCGGCGTTCAGCGTGGCGGCGTTCTCACGGGCCGGGCGCTCGGCGAAGAAGAGGTCCTTCACCTGCGGCATGGCCGGGAAGAGGTGCGGCAGCTCCTCGTGGAACTCGTTGTCCGCGGAGAGGATCGCGACCAGCGGGGCGGCGGCCGTCTTGGGGCGGTTGCCCTCGGCCAAGTGCTGCACCAGGCGCTCGCGGGCCTCGGGGGAGCGGACCAGGGTGATGCGCAGCGGGGTCTGGTTGAAGGCGGTCGGGCCGTACTTGACCAGGTCGTAGATCGCCTGCACCTGCTCGTCGGTCACCGGCTCGTCGGTGAAGGTGTTGGCGGTGCGGGCCTCGCGGAACAGCAGGTCCTGCGCGGCGGGGTCAAGGGCGAGAGACATGGATGAACCTTCTGAACCTTCTCGAGCGGGTACGTCGGACGGCACCGACCGTACGCGAATGAAGTTCAATGTTCAATTAAATCTGGGGCGTCGTGTCTCACCTCACAGTGAACCGCCCGTGCCGCTCCGTGCAACGCTTCGCTACTCCGCGCCCGCTTCGCTACTCCGCGTCTGCTTCGTCCGCGGTGTCCTCCGCCAGCGCCGCGTCCAGCCGCGCCCGCGCACCGTCCAGCCAGCGCCGGCACACCTTGGCCAGCTCCTCGCCGCGCTCCCAGAGCGCCAGGGACTCCTCCAGCGTCGTACCGCCCGCCTCCAGACGGCGGACGACCTCGATCAGCTCGTCCCGCGCCTGCTCGTACCCGAGCGCCTCGCTCATGCCCGGTGTCTCATCAACCTCGCTGGTCATCCACCCACCCTATGTGTCCACTCGTACGGAGAACTCACCCTCGGAGACCCGCGCGCGCAGGGCCTCGCCGGCCGCCACCTCACCGGGGTCGCGGACGGCGTGCCCGTCCGCCTTCTGGAGCACCGCGTACCCGCGCTTCAGCGTCGCGGCGGGGGAGAGGGCCACCACGCGCGCGTGCGTGTGCGTCAGCTCGGATGCGGCCCGGTCGAGCTGGTGCCGCAGGCAGCGCCGGCCCCGGTCGAGGAGGTCCGCCACATGGTCGGCGCGCTCGTCGATCATCCGGTGCGGATCCTCTATCGACGGCCGCGCCAGGGCGTGGGCCAGCCCGCGCTCCTCCCGCTCCACCAGCGCCGCCACGCACCGCCGCGCCCGGTCCCGCAGCAGCCGCACCCGCTCGTACTCCTCGCCGACGTCCGGCACGACCTTCTTCGCGGCGTCGGTCGGGGTGGAGGCGCGCAGGTCGGCGACGTGGTCGAGAAGCGGGTTGTCGGGCTCGTGCCCGATCGCGGACACCACGGGCGTACGGCACTCGGCCACCGTCCGGATCAGCTGCTCGTCGGAGAACGGCAGCAGGTCCTCCACGCTGCCGCCACCGCGCGCGACGATGATCACGTCCACGTCCTCGATCGCGTCGAGCTCCTTCACTGCCTGCACGACCTGCGGCACGGCGTGCACGCCCTGCACGGCGACGTTGCGCACCTCGAAACGCACCGCGGGCCAGCGGTGCCGGGCGTTCTCCAGGACGTCCCGCTCGGCGGCCGAGGCCCGTCCGCAGACCAGCCCGACGAGCTGCGGCAGGAAGGGCAGCGGCTTCTTGCGCTCCGGCGCGAACAGGCCCTCGCGCGTGAGGGCCTTCTTCAACTGCTCCAGGCGGGCCAGCAGCTCACCGACCCCGACGGGCCTTATCTCCGCCGCCCGCAGCGACAACTGCCCCCGCGGGGCGTACCACTCGGGCTTCGCCAGGACGACGACCCGGGCGCCCTCGCTCACCACGTCCGCGACGGCGTCGAACACCTGCCGGTAGCAGGTGACGCTGACCGAGATGTCGTACGAGGGATCCCGCAGCGTCAGGAAGACCACACCGGCACCCGGCCGCCGCGACAACTGCGTGATCTGCCCCTCGACCCACACCGCCCCGAGCCGGTCGATCCACCCCCCGATGAGCCGCGACACCTCACCGACGGGGAGCGGGGATTCCGGAGACGTGTTCACAGCCATGCCCGCGAGAGTAGTGGCCACCGCTGACAACGCGGCCCACCCGCCCGGCGACACGCTTTCCCGGACGGCCGGACTCGGCCCGGCCGTCCGGCCCAGCGCTCCGCCTCCGCACCCGTCACTCACAGCGCGCCCCGTCAGTCTTCCCGGGGACTCCACACGGACGTGATCTTCGACCCGCCGAACGCGGCCTTACGATGGGACGCATGTCTGCTTCGCCTGGCCGCCGTGTCCTGCTCGCCGCCCCCCGTGGCTACTGCGCGGGTGTGGACCGCGCCGTGATCGCCGTCGAGAAAGCTCTGGAGCAGTACGGCGCTCCGGTCTACGTCCGGCACGAGATCGTCCACAACAAGTACGTCGTGCAGACCCTGGAGAAGAAGGGCGCGATCTTCGTCGAGCGGACGGAGGAGGTGCCCCCGGGGAACATCGTCATGTTCTCGGCACACGGCGTGGCCCCCGTCGTCCACGAGGAGGCCGAGCGCGGCCGCCTCGCCACCATCGACGCCACCTGCCCGCTGGTCACCAAGGTCCACAAGGAAGCCGTCCGCTTCGCGGGCGAGGACTACGACATCCTCCTGATCGGCCACGAGGGCCACGAGGAGGTCATCGGCACCTCCGGCGAGGCCCCCGACCACATCCAGCTCGTCGACGGCCCGGGCGATGTGCAGAAGGTCGAGGTCCGCGACCCGTCCAAGGTCGTCTGGCTCTCCCAGACCACGCTGTCCGTCGACGAGACCATGGAGACCGTCGACGCCCTGAAGGAGAAGTTCCCGCAGCTCATCTCCCCGCCCAGCGACGACATCTGCTACGCCACGCAGAACCGCCAGCTGGCCGTGAAGCAGATGGGCGCCGAGTCGGACCTGGTCATCGTGGTCGGCTCCCGCAACTCCTCCAACTCCAAGCGGCTCGTGGAGGTCGCCAAGATCGCGGGCGCGCGCGCGGCGTACCTCGTGGACTTCGCCGACGAGATCGACGAGGCCTGGCTGGAGGGTGTCTCCACGGTCGGCGTCACCTCGGGCGCCTCCGTCCCGGAGGTCCTGGTCGAGCAGGTCCTGGAGTGGCTCTCCCAGCGCGGCTTCGAGGACGTCGAGATCGTCAAGGCGGCCGAGGAGTCCATCACCTTCTCGCTGCCCAAGGAGCTGCGCCGCGACCTGCGCGACGAGGCGGCGGCGCTGGTCGCCGAGCGCCGCGGCGCCGGCACCGGCACCGGTGAGGATTCCGGGGAGTGATCGGGGAGCCGCTGGGCGGGGATCGCCGTCCGGCCGGTGACCGTCGGTCCCTCGTCGTAACGTAGGGCCATGCAGATCTTCGGTGTGGACATCGGCGGTTCCGGCATCAAGGGTGCCCCGGTGGACCTGGACAAGGGCGATCTGGCGCAGGAGCGCCACAAGGTCCTCACGCCGCATCCGGCCACGCCCGATGGCGTGGCCGACGGCGTCAAGCAGGTCGTCGACCACTTCGGCTGGACGGGCCCGGTCGGGGTCACGTTCCCGGGCGTGGTCACCGACGGAGCCACGATCCGGACAGCGGCCAACGTCGACGACAGCTGGATCGACACCGACGCGCGCGTGCTGCTCGGCGAGCGGCTGGGCGGACTGCCGGTGACGGTGGTGAACGACGCGGACGCGGCGGGCGTCGCCGAGATGCACTTCGGCGCCGGCCGCGGCCGCCGGGGCACGGTGATCGTGCTCACCTTCGGCACGGGCATCGGCAGCGCGGTCTTCGTCGACGGCGTCCTGGTCCCCAACACGGAGCTGGGCCACCTGGAGCTCGACGGGCACGACGCGGAGAAGCGGGCCTCCAGCAAGGCCCGCGAGGACCACGACATGACGTGGGAGCACTGGGCGGTGCACCGCGTGCGCAAGTACCTCGCCCACGTCGAGATGCTGTTCTCGCCGGAGCTGTTCATCATCGGCGGCGGCGTCAGCCGCAAGTCACAGAAGTTCCTGCCCTATATCGAGGGCATCCAGGCGGAGATCGTCCCGGCGCAGTTGCAGAACAACGCGGGGATCGTGGGAGCGGCGATGCGGGCGGCCGGGCACTAGGGGGTGCCCGCAAAGTCCCGTCGTCCGCCCGGCGGACGGGCCCCGGCCGCCGCCCGTCGCCGGTGCACCAGCCGGATCCGTCGGGCGATCACGATCAGCCCGGCGATGAGTGTGCCGCCGTACAGCCACCCGGCTTGCGTGGCGAGCGCCGTGACCAGCCCCATCAGCTTGCCGCCGGTGCCACCGTCGCCGTCCGCCACCGGCAGCAGTCCCACGGCGAACGCGATCGGCACGACGACCGGCGCGGTCATCAGATCCCCGCGGCGCACCCAGACGGCGGTCAGCACGCACACCGGCAGGAACAGCACCCCGTACGCCGTCAGCGACGCCCCGAACAGCACCGAGCAGAGCCCGCCGAGCAGGAACATCACCAGCGCGCAGAACAACCCGCTGCCCAGCCCGGTCAGCCGGGGGTTCGGCAGCCTCCGCGCGGCGGGTGGCGGGGCAGGGGCGGGCCGCCGTACCGCCGCAGGACGGCGCTGCGGTCCCGGCTGCCGGACCGCTCGCACCGCTCCGCCGCCCGCTCCTCGTCCCGCCTGCGGGGGCAGGGACGATCGCGGCCGGTCACGTCGCGGTCCGTACTGGGCAGGTCGCGTCCTGTATTGCTCCACTGCACCAACTTAGGTCGTTCAATATGCCGAATAGCCCTTCAGACACGCCGGGGACCGAGGCTTGGCCAAGCGTTCGATACGCCGCCGGGACGGTTCCGGGTACGCCGTAGACTGGTGGATCGGCCGGTCTCCTGGCCCCCTGGCCCTCTCCACTCACGGGAAGTCGCAACGTGTCGCTCACGATCGGAATCGTCGGTCTGCCGAATGTCGGCAAGTCGACCCTGTTCAACGCCCTGACCAAGAACGACGTGCTGGCGGCCAACTACCCGTTCGCCACGATCGAGCCCAACGTCGGCGTGGTCGGCGTCCCCGACCCCCGGCTGACGAAGCTCGCGGAGATCTTCACCTCGCAGCGGGTCCTGCCCGCCACCGTCGACTTCGTCGACATCGCGGGCATCGTGCGCGGCGCGAGCGAGGGCGAGGGCCTGGGCAACAAGTTCCTCGCGAACATCCGTGAGTCCGACGCGATCTGCCAGGTCATCCGCGCTTTCAAGGACGAGAACGTCGTGCACGTCGACGGCAAGGTCTCGCCCAAGGACGACATCGAGACGATCAACACCGAGCTGATCCTCGCGGACCTCCAGACCATCGAGAAGGTCCTGCCGCGTCTCCAGAAGGAGTCGCGGATCAAGAAGGACATCCAGCCGAAGGTCAAGGCCGTCGAGGAAGCCAAGGAGATCCTGGAGAAGGGCGACACGCTCTTCGCGCACGGCATCGTCCAGGGCAGCGAGCGCGCCGAACTCCTGCACGACCTGCACCTGCTCACGACCAAGCCGTTCCTCTACGTCTTCAACGTCGACGAGGACGAGCTGACCGACGAGGACTTCAAGAACGAGCAGCGCGCCCTGGTCGCCCCCGCCGAGGCGATCTTCCTCAACGCCAAGCTGGAGGCGGACCTCGCCGAGCTCGACGAGGACGAGGCTCTCGAACTCCTCCAGTCCGTCGGCCAGGAGGAGCCGGGCCTGGCCACCCTCGCCCACGTCGGCTTCCGCACCCTCGGCCTCCAGACGTACCTGACCGCCGGCCCCAAGGAATCCCGCGCCTGGACCATCAAGAAGGGCGCCACGGCCCCCGAGGCCGCCGGTGTCATCCACACGGACTTCCAGAAGGGCTTCATCAAGGCGGAGGTCATCTCCTTCGACGACCTGGTGGAGACGGGTTCGGTGGCGGAGGCCCGCGCCAAGGGCAAGGCGCGCATGGAGGGCAAGGACTATGTGATGCAGGACGGGGATGTCGTGGAGTTCCGGTTCAACGTGTAGCGCCTGATTCCTTGATCGCCTGAAGTGGCTGGTCAAGGTAACAAACCCCAGGTCAGGGGCCAGATCTTCGGGTCTGGCCCCTTCCTGATTTCGCCAGCTGATTCCGGGCTCTTCCTGGTCGTGTGCTGACTTGGTGCTGACCCTGAGGGCAGGGCTGAGCCTGTGATGACCTGGGCTTTCAAGGGGGCATGGGAGGTCGTCGAGCTGCGCCATGGTGAGGTGAGGGTGAAGAGCTCTGAGGCCCGCTTACGGGTCCTGTTTATGCAAGAACGCGCATAGTCGCGAGAGCGCATAGACGACCGTGCATGGCGTCCGTACCGTCGTTCTGGGCAGCTCCGTCAGAGGGCTGCGGACTTGGGGTTCACGTGTCCGAGCGCACCGGGTTGCCCCGACTGACGGGCGGAGACAGCGGGAACGGCAACGCAAGCGGGGAGTGCGGACAGGGCGACTGCCCGAACGTGTACCGCGCCGAGCAGGGAAGCATCGTGGTGCAGGGAGACTTGTTCGACGGCTTCACGCCACCGCAGGGGGAGGGGCTGGTGGAGATTCCGGAGAGCGTACGTCGACCACGGCCCCCACTCTGGCTTCGAGGACGGCCGCCCCTTGCGCGATGTCGTCCCCGATCCACTCGTCCATGTGCTCGGCCACCAGGGCCCACGTCATCTTGATCACGACGGGAGCGTACGGGCGGAGTGAGCCATTCGGGAGGGCAGGCGACACGGCGTGCAAGAGGTGGGGGTATGACCCCTTGAAGCCGTCCTCCCCGGCCGCCGCGTCTTAGCAGCTCGGATTCTGCCACGGTTCCAGGGGCGACCGGATGCCCTCCTTGCCGCCGAAGTGAGACGTTTTCGCAGGTCAGGCGAGTGTAGACATTTCAGATGGGCGCTTGCTGGGCCGCATGCTCCTGAGGATTCTGTGGCCACAGGCCGATCAGGGCCTCCGTCGAGGCCAGCTTGCATCTGCCCATCGCGGGATATTGGCGCGGGAAGGCGCCGGTCGGGAACTGCACACCTTTATGTGATTGGCGGCCGTGCGGGTCACGGGCCGCGAGGTGTCTCTCTTCCCGTACAGGTCAGCTCGGCCGCTCTCTCTACTACGCTTCCTGCGTGGACTCGGCTGCCGCTTGCGTGGATCTCGCATCGGCGGCTGGAGACGGCCGCGCGGCGTGCATCACGCCGCAGGTATCAGGGTTGGCGGCCCGTGTGACCGCCGTGACATACCGGGAAGAAGAGTCTTGGCCCTCAAGAAGACAGATCTATACAGCTCACTCTGGAAGAGCTGCGACGAGCTGCGCGGCGGGATGGACGCCGGCCAGTACAAGGACTACATCCTCACGCTGCTCTTCGTGAAGTACGTCTCCGACAAGGCCAAGGCCGACCCTGACAGTCTCATCGACGTACCCCCCGGCGGTTCCTTCGACGACATGGTCGCTGCCAAGGGCGACAAGGAGATCGGCGACCGCTTCAACAAGATCATCAGCCGGCTGGCCGAAGCGAACGACCTGCGTAACGTCATCGACCTCGCCGACTTCAACGACGAGGAGAAGCTCGGCAAGGGCAAAGAGATCCAGGACCGGCTGTCCAAGCTGGTCACGATCTTCAGCGACCTTGACTTCCGAGGCTCCCGAGCCGAGGGCGACGATCTCCTCGGCGATGCCTACGAGTACCTCATGCGTCACTTCGCCACGGAGTCCGGCAAGAGCAAGGGCCAGTTCTATACCCCCGCCGAGGTGTCCCGCGTGCTGGCCAAGGTGGTCGGCATCACCAAGGACACCCGCCAGGACCAGACGGTCTACGACCCGACCTGTGGCTCCGGCTCGCTTCTCCTGAAGGTCGCTGCCGAGACATCACGCGGCATCACGATCTACGGCCAGGAGAAGGACAACGCCACGTGGGCGCTGTCCAAAATGAACATGATCCTGCACGGGAACGAGGACGCCGAGATCCTCAAGGGCGACACGATCACCAGCCCTCAGTTCACCAACGGCAGCGCACTCCAGACGTTCGACTTCGCCGTGGCCAACCCGCCGTTCTCGATCAAGTCCTGGAGCAACGGGCTGGAGCAGGAGTACGGCCGCTTCGAGTACGGTCGGCCGCCGGAGAAGAACGGCGACTACGCCTTCCTGCTGCACATCCTCAAGTCACTCAAGAGCACGGGCAAGGCGGCGGTCATCCTCCCGCACGGAGTGCTCTTCCGCGGTAACGCCGAAGCCGACATCCGCCGGCGCCTGCTGAAGCAGGGGTTCATCAAGGGCATCATCGGCCTGCCCGCGAACCTCTTCTACGGGACTGGCATCCCGGCCTGCATCATCGTTCTGGACAAGGAGAACGCCGTCGGCCGTACCGGCGTCTTCATGATCGACGCATCCAAGGGCTTCATCAAGGACGGCAACAAGAACCGCCTCCGCAGCCAGGACATCCACAAGATCGTCGACGTCTTCACGCGACAGACCACGATCGACCGCTACTCGCGCATGGTTCCGCTGGCGGAGATCGCGGACGTGAAGAACGACTACAACCTCAACATCCCTCGCTACATCGACTCCTCCGAACCCGAGGACATCCAGGATCTCCACGCACACCTGCACGGCGGCATCCCGAACCGCGATCTCGACGCGCTCAGCGGCTACTGGGATGCCTTCCCGCAGTTGCGGGACCAGCTGTTCCGGCTGAACCGTCCTGGCTACAGTGACCTGACCATCGACGTCAGCCAGGTTCAACAGGCGATCCTTGATTCGCCCGAGTTCCAGAAGTTCACCCAAGAGGCCCGGGAGCTTACCACTGAGTGGTTCGCCGCCCATCGCAAGAGGCTCGAAGGGATCGACGAGACCACTCGGCCAAATGACCTCATCGCCGTCCTCGGTGACGACCTGTTGGCCCGTTTCAAGCGAGTGCCTCTGCTGGACGAGTACGACGTCTACGAGCAGCTCATGACGTACTGGCACGACGTCATGCACGACGACGTCTTCATGGTCATGAACGACGGCTGGCTCGAAGCCGCCAAGCCGCGCAAGATCGTGGTGGACAAGGACCGAAAGCTTTCCGAGACGCCTGACCTTGTGGTGGGAACTGGCCGGAGTGCCGTGAAGTACAAGATGGACCTCGTCCCGCCGGATCTGATCGTTACGCGGTACTTCGCAAAGGAGCAGGCCGAAGTCGATGAGCTTGTGATGGCTGCGGAGGAGTCCAGCCGTGCTGTCGAGGAGTACGTCGAGGAGCACGCTGTTGAGGGCGGTCTCTTGGCGGAAGCGATGGACGAGGAAAAGATCAACAAAGCGCTCGCCTCGGCTCGGCTGAAAAAGGCACGGCATGAGGGTACGGACGCCGATGAAGTGGCAGCCCTGTCGCGTCTGATCGACCTGTACAACGCTGAGGCGGTAGCGAAGAAGGCAGCCAAAGAGGCGGAAGCTGCGCTCCACCTTGCCTCGCTGAAAAGGTACGGCGATCTCACAGAGCGGGATGTGCAGGCCCTTGTTCTGGATGCCAAGTGGTGCGCGACTATCACAGTGCGCGTGGATTCTGTGGCTGATTCGCTCACCCTCGCCCTGGTCGAGCGCATTCGCGATCTAGGTCGACGTTACACAGAGACGGCCAGTGCGATCGAGGCTAACCTATTGGCGATCTCCGCGCGTCTCGCGGATCACTTCGCCGTTCTGGGGGTGGGGTGATGGGCGGCCATGCCGGGCAGGGGGAGTTCACGACTCTGGGTGAGACTGTTACTCGTACCGGAGGTGTGATCCAGACAGGTCCCTTTGGAAGTCAACTCCATGCAAGCGACTACACATTGCTTGGAACCCCGCTGATCATGCCAATAAATCTGGGTGACAACGAGGTCATCGAGGCGGGAATTTCAAGGATCGGCGACAAGGATGTCCGGCGCCTACGGAGGCACGCTCTACGTGAAGGTGACATCGTGTTCAGCCGGCGAGGCGATGTCGGCCGCAGATCGATCATCCAGGCGGGACAGGCGGGTTGGCTCTGCGGGACGGGCTGCCTCGCTGCCCGCTTCGGGGCCAGGCGCACAGAGGTCAACCCGGAGTATGTGGCCCACTATCTAGGCTCGCGGCCCGCACAGACATGGCTGCAGGACCATGCTGTTGGCGGAACGATGCCCAACCTGAACACAGCGATTCTGTCTGCCCTGCCCATTCGCCTCCCTGCCCGGCCCTACCAAGACGTCGTCGTCGCTATGCTCGAAGATGCACAGGCTGCTGTCGAGCACGTCAGGATTCTGATTGCCAAGAAGCAGGCGATCAAGCAGGGGCTCATGCAGCAGCTTCTCACGGGCCAGACCCGGCTTCCCGGCCACACTGAGGAATGGAGTACTGGCCCGCTCAAAGACTTCCTGCCCTTGCAGCGAGGCTTTGACCTGCCGACCCCTGAGGTCGTGAGCGGTCCATATCCCGTCGTTTACTCCAACGGGGTTGGTCGGCACCATACGAAGGCCATGGCCAAGGGACCGGGTGTCGTTACTGGGCGCTCCGGGACGATCGGCAAGGTGCACTTTATTGAAGACGACTACTGGCCGCACAACACGGCGCTCTGGGTTACGAGTTTCGCGCGGGTGGATGCGAAGTTCGCCTATTACTTCCTGGCGTATCTCGGCCTGGAACGCTTCGCTAGCGGCTCCGGAGTGCCTACCTTCAACCGGAACGACGCGCATTCCTTCGAGATCACCGTGCCGCCGGACCGTGCCGAGCAAAAGGCGATCGCCGACGTCCTGTCCGCTGTTGACAGCGAGCTGGAAGCACTGCGACGGCGGCTGGATAAGGCTTCTTCGATCAAGACCGGAATGATGCAGGAGCTCCTCACCGGACGTAAGCGCCTGCCGGTGGAGGGGGAGACAGCGGCATGAGCGACGTGGGGCAGATCGAGCGCGAGGCTCAGAACCGGGTCGTGCGGCTGTTCAAAGAGCAGCTGAGCTACCGCTATCTCGGTAGCTGGGAGCGCCGCGCAGGTAACTCGAGCATCGAGGTCGAGCTACTGGAGTCGAATCTCCGCGCCCGCGGACAGGACAGCACCCTCGTCAGCAAGGCGATCGATCAGCTCAAGAAGGCCGCCGCGCTCGGTAGTGGTCGTGATCTGTACGAGGCGAACCGCGCCGTCCATGAGTTGCTCCGCTACGGAGTCAAGGTCAAGCCGGGTGCTGGCGAGCAGTACGAGACGGTCTGGCTCATCGACTGGAGCGATCCACAGGCCAATGACTTCGTCGTCGTGGAAGAGGTGACGATCGTCGGGAAGCAGACGAAGCGACCCGACATCGTGCTCTACGTCAACGGCCTGGCTCTGGTAACTCTGGAACTCAAGCGCTCCCGGGTGGCGGTGAGCGAGGGCATTCGGCAGACCATTGGGAATCAGAAGCCCGGGTTCATCCGGTCGTTCTTCTCCACGGTCCAGCTTGTGCTCGCCGGTAACGACGTGGAGGGCCTGCGCTACGGCGTCATCGACACGCCTGAGAAATACTGGCTGCAGTGGAAGGAGCCCTCCGACGTCGAGAGGCCCTTGGACCGTGCACTGCTCCAGATGTGCGGTAAGGAGCGGCTACTTGAGCTGATCCATGACTTCACCGTCTTCGATTCCGGTGTTCGTAAGGCATGCCGTCATAACCAGTACTTCGGCGTCAAGTCCGCGCAGGAACGTATCGGTCGACGTGAGGGCGGCATCATCTGGCACACCCAGGGTTCGGGGAAGTCGCTCACGATGGTGTGGCTGGCGAAGTGCATCCGGGAGCACCAAGACGACGCCCGAGTTTTGCTGATCACCGATCGCACCGAGCTGGACGAGCAGATCGAGAAGGTCTTCAACGGCGTCAACGAGCAGATCTATCGCACCAGTAGTGGAGTGGACCTCCTGGACACTCTGAACAAATCCACCGAGTGGCTCATCTGCTCTCTCGTGCACAAGTTCGGTCGCTCGGCGGATGGTGGGGACGGATCCGAGGCCGGCAACGAGTTCATTAAGGAGCTCAAGGCCAGGATCCCCAAGGGCTTCAAGGCCAAGGGCAACGTCTTCGTCTTCGTCGACGAGGCCCACCGCACCCAGTCCGGCAAGATGCACGACGCGATGAAGGACCTGCTGCCGGGCGCCATGTTCATCGGGTTCACGGGAACGCCGCTGCTCAAGGCGGACAAGGCCACCAGCATGGAGACCTTCGGTTCGTTCATCCACACCTACAGGTTCGACGAGGCCGTCGAGGACGGCGTCGTGCTCGACCTCTGCTACGAAGCCCGCTCTATCGACCAGCACCTGACATCGCCGGCGCAAGTGGACAAGTGGTTCGAGGCCAAGACCCGGGGTATGACCGACCTGTCCAAGGCAGAGCTGAAGAAGCGCTGGGGCACGATGCAAAAGGTCGTCTCCTCCGAGCCCCGGGCGAAGCAGATCGTGCAGGACATTCTGCTCGACATGGAGACCAAGCCCCGCCTGATGGATGGGCACGGTAACGCCATGCTTGTAGGCGAGAGCATCTACCAGGCATGCAAGTTCTACGAGCTGTTCTGCAACGCGGGCTTCCGCGGGAAGTGCGCCATCGTCACCAGTTACACCCCGAGTCCAGGAGATATCTCCAAGGAGGACTCCGGCGCAGGTCAGACGGAGAAGCTGCGTCAGTACGACATCTATCGAAGGATGCTCGCCGACCACTTCGGAGAGCCCGAAGACGCCGCCATGGCGAAGGTCGAGCAGTTCGAGAAAGAGGTCAAGCGGCAGTTTGTCGAGGAGCCCGGCCGGATGCGCCTGCTCATCGTGGTCGACAAGCTTCTGACCGGGTTCGACGCTCCGAGCGCCACGTACCTCTACATCGACAAGAAGATGAGCGACCACGGCCTGTTCCAGGCGATCTGCCGGGTCAACCGACTTGACGGAGACGACAAGGAATTCGGCTGCATCGTCGACTACCGGGACCTGTTCAACTCCCTCCAGGACGCCATCACCGACTACACCTCGGGCGCACTCGATGGGTACGAGCCGCAGGACATCGAGGGCCTGCTGACAGACCGGATTGGTAAGGCGCGAGAGGCTCTCGATGAAGCGCTGGAACGAATCCGCGCGCTCTGCGAGGTGGTCGCGCAGCCCCGGAACACGCTCCAGTACCAGCAGTACTTCTGTGCGGCCGATCCTGGCAACGCCGAGCAGCTCAAGGCCAACGAGCCCAAGCGTGTCGAGCTCTACAAGGCTGTAGCCGCAGTAACGCGGGCCTTCGCCAACCTGGCCAACGACATGGAAGCCGCCGGATACACTAGCCAGGAGGCCGAGGGCATCCGAGCTGAGATCCGGCATTACGCGGATGTCCGCGACGAGGTGAAGCTCGGAGCCGGCGAGGACGTCGACTTCAAGCAGTACGAGTCCGGCATGCGGTTCCTCCTGGACACCTACATCCAGGCAGACGCGTCCGAAACCGTGTCCAATTTCGAGGAGACTGGTCTCGTCCAGCTCATCGTCGAACTGGGCGCCGGGGCCCTCGACAAGCTGCCGAAGGGAATCAAGAGCAGCCCTGAAGCCGTCGCCGAGACGGTCGCCAACAACATGCGCAAGCTGATCATCGAAGAGCGTGCGACGAACCCGAAGTACTTCGACAAGATGTCGGAGCTGCTCGACGCCATAATCGAGGAGCGGCGCCGGGGCGCGATCGAGTACCAGGACTACCTCGCCAAACTGCTGGAGACTGCCGCGCAGCTCGGCAGAGGAGATTCCGACGAGACGTACAAGTACCCCGCCTGGGCCAACAACGGGGCGAAGCGGGCCCTGGTCGACTTCTTCCTCCCTGATGAGCGTCTGGCTGTCGAGGTCGACACCGCGGTGCTCCACTCCAAGCCGCATGCATGGGTGGGGAACCCGCTGAGGGAGCGGAAAGTTCGGAACGCGCTGAAGCGAGCGCTGCCCGACGATTTCGACCGGCTTGATGAGCTTCTCGAACTGGTGAAGGCAAGGCATGAGTACCACTAGCGCCCGTCTCGCTGTCCGGGGCATTGACGTCCACGTGGTCTACAAGGACATCAAGAACCTGCACATCGGCGTGTACCCCCCCATAGGGCGCGTGCGAGTGGCCGCGCCTCAGCAGCTGGATGACGATCAGGTCCGCCTGGCCGTCATCCAGCGGTTGCCGTGGATCAAGCGTCAACAGGATCAACTGCGCTCGGCCCAGCGTCAGTCGGTGCGCGAGATGGTCAGCGGAGAGTCCCACTACGTGTGGGGTGTGCGACGACGCCTGAAGGTCATCGAGCGGCCGGGACGCCCGCATGTCGAAATCGACGGCGAACGAATGCTGCTGTACGTGCCGATCGGCACGAGTGAGGAGCGCCGTCGTGACCTGCTCGACCGGTGGTGCCGCGAGCAGCTCCGTCAAGCGATCCCTGCGATCATCGAGCGCTGGGAGTCGAAGCTGGGGGTTTCGGTGCCGTGGTGGGGTATTCGCCGGATGAAGACCAAGTGGGGCTCCTGCAACCGGGAAACCCGCCGCCTGTGGTTCAACTCCGAACTGGCTAAGAAGCATCCAGAGTGCCTTGAGTACGTCGTCGTTCACGAGATGGTCCACTATCTCGAACGGGGACATGGCCAGCGCTTCGCCCAGCTGATGGACAGCTTCCTGCCGGACTGGCGTAGTCGCCGTGATGGCCTGAATGCCGCACCGCTCTCTGACGAGCTATGGATGGGGCGTTGAGTGCAGCGAGGACTGCTTGTGTCTGGACGGGGCCTTCTCTACGGCAACAGCCCCATGTCTGCCCTGAAGGCCGGAGAGATCGTGGACGCATTTCCGTTGCTCGAAAATATCGAGTGACGTTTATCAGGTATCCGAGTTAAAGATGGGGGAGGCGTCCCGCTTCGTCCTTGGTCCCATCAGATGACGATGACGCGGAAGGTGCTAACCCCATGGCAAAGCTTCGGTTGGCCGTAGGGCGGGGGCACGTCGAGGAGCTGGCACGCCTGCGCCATCCTGTCGGAGCCGTCGAGGAGCTGATCTGGAACTCTCTCGACGCGGATGCCGAGAACGTCACCGTCGTGCTTGAGCGCAACGACTTCGACGGAGTCGACCGGGTCGCCGTGATCGACGACGGCACTGGTATCGCGGCGGAGAAGTGCAGCGACTACTTCGAGCAGATCGGTACGTCCTGGAAGAAGCGCACGCAGGTCAGCGAGGTCAAGAAGCGCGTGCTGCACGGGAAGAACGGGCGAGGCCGAGTCCGGGCCTTCGCGCTCGGCAGCGAGGTGCGCTGGACCAGCGTGAGCGGGATGCAGGGGATCCGCCGTCGTGTGGTCATCGAGTCCGATCGCGGCTCCATGGACGAGTTCGACGTCAGCGATCCCGAGCCGACGGCCGACGCAACGGGGACGGTCTTCGAGGCGTTCGGTGGGGAGGACCTCCAGAAGCTGACCGAGGACGCCGCCCGCACCGCGCTCACTGCCGCCTTCGCGCTCCACCTGGAGGCGTACCCGGACATCTGCAGGACGATTCGGTCGGCGACCTCGCCTTCGCCGATTGGACACCGGAGGGGCCCGCTGCCGAGGTACTGGCCGAAGCCCGGGAGCGAATGCGTGAGCACTTCCGTTCCCGCGCCGACGAGCGCCGTCGTGAGCTCGTCGACTCGTGGCGTGCGGAAGGCTTCTACCCGTATACAGGCGAGCCGGCCAACGACCAGGAGCGCGCGGAGCGCGAGACCTTCGACGCCGTGGCGACCGCGGTCGTCCGGCACCTGCCGGCGAGCAAGAGGGCCCAGAAGGTGTCCTTCGCGCTTCTGCGCTCCGTCTTGACCCACGAGCCGGGCGAAGTGCTGCGCATCGCCGAGGAGCTCTTCGCGCTCTCCAAGCAGGAGCAGACAGAACTCAGCCGGCTGCTGGACCGTACGCCGCTGTCCGCCCTGATCAAGGCGTCGACAGCGACGACCGGGCGCCTCGACTTCTTGTCGGCTCTGGAGCACCTCGTTTTCGAGCCTGTGGCCAAGGGGCGGGTCAAGGAACGCACCGAGCTGCACCGGATCCTGGAGAACGAGTGCTGGATCTTCGGTGAGGAGTACGGGCTGCACGTCAGCGACCGCAGTCTGAACGAGGTGCTGAGACAGCATTGTCGTCTTCTCGGTCGGGACACACCTGCACCGGCCCCTGTCCTGAGGGAGGACGGGAGCCGGGGGATCGTCGACCTGATGCTGTCCCGTGCTGCCCGGCAGCGGAAAGGGGAGCGTCACCACCTCGTGATCGAACTCAAGAGGTCGAATGTCACTCTCGGCATGTCCGAGTTCACGCAGATCAACAGCTATGCGCAAGCGGTCATGAACGACGACAGGTTCCGCGACCCCAAAGTGACCTGGGACTTCTGGCTGGTCGGCAATGCCATGGACGACGGCCTTCGCCAACTCGCCCACCAGCCGGACCGGATGCCTGGATGAACGTTCCGTTTCAACGTCTGAACTCCAAGCCGGCATACGTCCCGTCGTGCTGCTGGACCTGAGCGGCGGCCGGCAGTACGACGGGGGCGGCCGGGTCGGCAGCACGACGCCACCAACTGGCCGCCCCGGCACCCTCGCCCCGGCACCCTCCGGCCACCCCCACGTCTCCCCCGCCGGCATGAGCGCCCCTGGCAGGAGTCCGTCCCGCCAGAGCCCTTGTGCAATTCCTGTGGAGGCCTCAATCTTTCGCTCACGCGCAGATGCCGTCCGATGGTTGACATGGCCATGACCTTCGAGCGGCCGACGGGCGTGCACCACACCCCACAGCGCACCACCGATTGAGGAGGACCCCTCAGATGGCAGTGATGCGTACTCCCCACAGACTCACCCGGCGAAGACTGGCCGCGCTCGGCGCGACGGCCACCGCGGCGCTCGTCGCGAGCCTCGTCTCCGCCCTCCCCGCAGGCGCGGCCCCGGCCGCGTCCGAAGGGCGCGTCCAGTACGCGGGCGCGGCGAACGCCGTCGCCGACAGCTACATCGTGACGCTGAAGACGCAGAAAGCCGGTTCTGCCGAGGGCCGGGCCCTGGCGCACAAGTACGGCGCCGACATCGAGCGGACGTACACCAAGGCCCTGAACGGCTACGAGGTCGAGGCATCCGAGGCCGAGGCGGAACGTCTGGCCGCCGACCCGGCCGTCGCCTCCGTCGTCCAGAACAGGACGTTCCGCATCACCGGGACCCAGCCCAGCCCGCCGTCCTGGGGCCTGGACCGCATCGACCAGAAGAACCTGCCGCTGAACAGCTCGTACACCTACCCGGACACGGCGGGTGAGGGCGTCACCGCGTACGTCATCGACACCGGCGTCCGTATCACGCACAGCGACTTCGGCGGACGGGCCTCCTACGGCTACGACGCCGTCGACAACGACAACACCGCCCAGGACGGCCACGGCCACGGCACGCACGTCGCCGGTACGGTCGCCGGCGGAGCCTACGGAGTCGCCAAGAAGGCCAAGGTCGTCGGCGTCCGCGTGCTCAACAACTCCGGCCAGGGCACCACCGCGCAGGTCGTCGCGGGCATCGACTGGGTCGCCCGGAACGCCGTCAAGCCGGCCGTCGCCAACATGTCCCTCGGCGGTCCCGGCGACACGGCCATCGACACGGCCGTACGCAACGCCATCACCTCCGGCGTCACGTTCGTGGTCGCGGCCGGCAACGAGTCCAGCAACGCCTCCACCCGGTCCCCGGCGCGCGTCGCCGAGGCCGTCACGGTCGGCGCCACGACGTCCGGCGACGCGAAGGCGAGCTACTCCAACTACGGTTCGGTCCTGGACCTGTTCGCGCCCGGATCGTCCATCACCTCGGCCTGGAGCACGGGCGACTCGGCGACCAACACCATCTCCGGTACGTCGATGGCGAGCCCGCACGCCGCCGGAGCCGCCGCCCTGCACCTGGCCGACAACCCCACGGCCACGCCCGCGCAGGTCTCCGCCGCGCTGACGGCCGCCGCCACCACCGGCGTCGTCACCAGCCCCGGCACCGGCTCGCCCAACCGGCTCCTCAACGTCGGCGGCGGTACGACCACCCCGCCCGGCCCGCGCTTCGAGAACACCGCCGACCAGGCCATCGCCGACAACGCCACCGCCGAGTCCCCGGTGACCGTCTCCGGCGTCTCCGGCAACGCGCCCTCGGCCCTGGCCGTCGAGGTCCACATCGTCCACACCTACATCGGCGACCTCCAGGTCCAGCTGGTCGCCCCCGACGGCACGGCGTACACACTGAAGTCGTACGGCACCGGCGGCAGCGCGGACAACATCGACACCACGTACTCCGTGAACGCCTCCTCCGAGGCCGCCAACGGCACATGGAAGCTCCGGGTGAGCGACAACGCCCGCCTGGACACCGGGCGGATCGACGCCTGGGCACTCCAGTTCTGAACCTGCTCCGTGACCGGCCGTCAGTTACCTGACGTGTCCCGCGCGTAGACGTCCTCGTCCTCCGGGAAGGGCTTCGGGTCGGTGACCCGGCCCACCGTGAGGACGAGGCTCGTTTTTCCGGTGCCGATGCCCGGGATCTCCCGCACGGGCCCGGCCCCCGTGAGCACCCCGCGCGCCCCCACGCAGGCTCCCCGTCCCGCCGCCCCGTCGGGGTGACGGCCGAGAACAGCGTGCCCTCGCGGATCCTCGACGCCGAGCGTGCCCGTCAGGCGGTTCGCCGCATGGGCCGACGTGTCGATCCTCCGCATTCCGCCCCCGTGACCCCGCCGCTTACGATGCGCCCAGCCGTACGTCGGTTTCGCACGGCCGCTCTCTCCCACCGCCTCAGCCAGGAGCACCGTACCCGTGTCGATACCCCCGCCTCCCGGGAATCAGCAGCCCCAGGACCCGTACGGCCCGCCGCCTGCGAACCGGCCCCAGGGAGCCCAGGGTTACGGCCCCTGGGGCCACCACGGCCCCACCGGCCGCCCGTACGGGGCGCCGGTGTCCGTCAACGCGCTCGCCGTCGCCGCGCTCGTGCTCGGCGTGCTCTGCTTCCTGCCCGCCGCGGGGCTCGTGCTGGGGCTGATCGCGTTGTGGCAGATCAGGCGGAACGGGCAGAGCGGCCGGGGGCTGGCGATCGCCGGGGCCGTGTTGTCGTCCGTCGGGATCGTGCTGTGGGCGGTGACGCTGTCCACGGGCGCCCTGTCCGACGCCTGGGAGAAGTTCAAGGACGGGGCGCAGGGCAACGAGAGTCTGTCGCTGAGGAAGGGCGACTGCTTCGACGCGCCCGGCGGTCTGGAGGGCGACACCTACGACGTCGACCCGGTGTCCTGCGAAGCCGGGCACGACGGCGAGGTCTTCGCGGTCGTCACGCTGCCGGGCGGCGCGTTCCCGGGCGACGCCGAGGTCACCGACATCGCCGACGAGCGGTGCTACGAACTCCAGGACCAGTACGCCATGGACTCCTGGGCGATGCCGGCCGACGTCGACGTGTACTACCTCATGCCGTCGCGGGACAGCTGGCGTTACGGCGACCGCGCGATCACCTGCGTCTTCGGCAACACCGACGCGAAGGCCAAGCTGACCGGCTCCCTGCGCGGCGACCCCACCACACTCGACCGCGACCAGGTCGTCTTTCTGGCCACGGCCAACGCCGTGGACGCGGCGCTGTACGAGGAGCCCGACGAGACGCCCGAGGACGACCTCGCCGGCCACCGGGCCTGGGCCACGCAGGTGCACGACGTGCTCGGCGAGCAGATCGAGGCCCTGCGCGGGCACTCCTGGCCGTCCGCCGCCCGGCAGCCCGTCGCCGACCTGGTGAAGGACATGGAGGACGCCCGCGAGCAGTGGTCCAAGGCGAGCGCGGCCGGTGACGTGGACACGTACTACACGCACTACGACAAGGCGTACGAGTACGTCGACGGCCCGGCGACCGTCACCGCGCGCAAGGCCCTCGGGCTCGCGACGACGCCGCCCTCCCCGGGCGAGACCGAGGGCGGGGACTCCGAAGCCCAGGTGTGACGTCGGCTGCCGAGGTGTGACGATGGCTGTAGCGGGGAGAAAGTGCCTGCGTAAGCCCTCGGGGCCGCCATGTCATCACATCGAGTGATTCTCTGGCCTTTGCTTGCACCGCACAACCTACGGTTGCCACGCTGTTGCTGTCTGTGCAACCTGATGGGAGCGGCCAGTGACATTCGGTGAGCAGCCGGCGTACCTGCGCGTCGCGGGTGATCTCCGCAAGAAGATCGTCGACGGTCAGCTCCCTCCGCGCACCCGCCTCCCCTCCCAAGCCAGGATCCGCCAGGAGTACGGCGTCTCAGACACCGTCGCCCTGGAGGCCCGCAAGGTGCTCATGGCGGAGGGCCTGGTCGAGGGCCGCTCCGGCTCGGGGACGTATGTGCGTGAGCGGCCCGTGCCCCGGCGTATCGCCCGCTCCGGATACCGCCCGACCGGCGGGGCCACGCCGTTCCGGCAGGAGCAGGCCGACGGCGAGGGGCGCGGCACCTGGGAGTCCAGCAGCGAGCAGACCGAGGCCGGTGTCGCGGTCGCCGAGCGGCTGGACATCGAGCCGGGCGAGCGCGTGATGTGCACGAGGTACGTCTTCCGCGAGGGCGGCGAGGCGATGATGCTCTCCACCTCCTGGGAGCCGCTCGCCGTCACGGGCCGTACGCCGGTGATGCTCCCGGAGGAGGGGCCGCTCGGCGGCATGGGCGTCGTCGAGCGCATGCGCGCGATCGACGTGATCGTGGACAACGTCACCGAGGAGGTGGGCGCCCGCCCCGGGCTCGCGGAGGAGCTGCTCGTCCTCGGGGGTGTCCCCGGGCATGTGGTCCTGGTCATCCAGCGCACGTTCTACGCCTCCGGCCGCCCGGTCGAGACGGCCGACGTGGTCATCCCGGCCGATCGGTACCGGGCCGCCTACCACCTTCCGGTCAAGTAACGAACGCTCACATCCGCCCCGCGGCGCGCTCCCCGCGCGCCCCGCTCACCCGATCACCGCGGGAGCCGCCCCCGGCCGAGGTGGTCCGTGCCCCGTACCCGGCCGTCTTTCTCGCAGGTCGGCGACAGCGTCTGCGGTATGCCTCCAACCGGGTGCGTCGAGGTACAGGGACGGCGCGTTCGATGCCGTGCGCCCCCTGTGTTCTGGCTGGTTGCGTACCTCTTTGTGAAAAGCCGTATTCGCTGCGTGAAGGTTAGGCGTAGGCTCGGGCATATGCGCATTGCGGTTTCCTTATCGGGTGGGGCACGGCACAGGCCGCAGGTGGGAAGTGGAGGGGCGCGATGAACGACAGCACGATCACTCTTCCCTGGCTCGTGATACGAGAGGACGACAACGGCAACCGCTACCGGGTGGGCCGGTACGCGACCCGGGCCGAGGCCCAGCGGATCGCGGACAGCCTCGACGGCCGCGGCCACAAGCAGCTGTACTGGGTCGAGCGGCTCGGTCAGAACGGCCCGGGCGCGGCGCACGACTGACGCCGGGTGTGCCGGTGCCTGCCTGCCGGGGTCCGGCCGCGCTCCCTTAGGCTCCCCGCATGAGTGAGCGGATCGTCGTCGTGGGCGCCGCGCTGGTCGACGGCGGGCGGCTGCTGGCCGCCCGGCGCAGCGCGCCCGCCGAGTTGGCCGGGCGCTGGGAGCTGCCCGGCGGCAAGGTCGAGCCGGGGGAGACGGCGGACGCGGCGCTCGTGCGGGAGCTGCGCGAGGAACTCGGCGTCGACGCCGAGGCCGGCGAGCGCGTCCCGGGGGAGTGGCCCCTGAAGTCGCCGTACGTGCTGCGTGTGTGGACCGCGCGCCTGCGGCCCGGCTCCGCCGCCCCCGAGCCCCTTCAGGACCACGACGCACTGCGCTGGCTCCGCCCCGGCGAGATCTGGGACGTGGACTGGCTCGACCAGGATGTGCCCGCCGTGCGGCAGGCCCTCGCGCACCTGGCGCCTCTCGGCGGCCCCGGTGCGGCGGAAGTGCCCGGCGCTTGAGGTCAACCGGGGGCGTGCGAGGTCCGAAGACGGCCGCACGGGCGCCCTGTACGCCTTTCGTGCCACAGTGCGCTGCCCCGCACGATACTCCGCCCCGGATATCGGGTATGTGCCCATTAACCCCATGAAATCGGACATGGGTGGGTCTGCTGCCGGGGAAGTGATCGGCGTGATCGACACCGCAGGTGACCGCGCCGAGTGGACCTTCCCCGCCGAGCCGGGCGCCGTGCGCACCGCCCGTCAGGCCGTCCGAGGCCGGCTCCGCGGCTGGGGCCTCGGCAGTCTCGCCGACCTCACGGCGTTGTTGGTCAGCGAGTTGGTCACCAACGCCCTGCGGCACGCCACGGGCCCCATCGGTGTCCGCCTGGTCCGCCCCTCCGAACTGGACGGTGTCCTCCTGGTGGAGGTCTCCGACCCGCTCCCGGACCCGCCCCGCGAGCGCGCCGCCAGGCCCGAGGACGAGAGCGGCCGAGGGCTCCAACTGGTGGCCTCCTCCTGCCGCCGCTGGGGCACCCGGCCCGGCGGCGTGGGCAAGACCGTGTGGTTCGAAATCGCGGTTCCGGACTGAAAAATCGGTGTACGTCCGCCCTGCCGCTGTGCAGCGAATGGTTCAGGCCAGTGGCGGTTGCCGACGGACGGGATTCGACGCCGTGTCCCCTGGTTAGAAGACTGGAAGTGTTCTCACGGCGCGGTCCAAAAACCATCGGGACCGTGCTGTGATCGTGAACACCGTGTTGTGCGGCACCGTAGTGCTGGATACTGCGGGCAGCCGCCCCCGGTGACCGGTGCCGGACGCGGTGAGCTGGAGGGGACGGTTCGCGTGAGCGAGATACCAGCGAAGGCCACGGAGTCCGAGGACCCGTCGGAGGGCGCTAGGGCGATGGCCGCCGACGGCCTGGCTTCCGCGGTGGGAGGTGCGCTCGCAGCCGACGGGGTGCCGCCCGGGGACGCCATGTGGCAGAGCAGTCCCCCGGGCTCCATCTACGACTACATCAAGGTCGCGTCCTTCTCCATCGGCCCCGACGGGCTCGTCGACCAGTGGAGTCTGCGCGCCGAGCACCTCTTCGGTATCCCGGCCGAACGCGCCGTCGGCATGGACCCCATCGAGACGTTCATCGACCCGCGCCTGCGCGAGCGGGGCATGCGCAAGATGGCGGAGATCCTCGACGGCCGGGAGTGGACCGGCGTGGTGCCCTTCCGGATGCCGAAGGAGGCCGACGGGGAGTGCGGGCACGAGGGGCTTGCCGAGGTGTACGTCATGCCGACGCGCACCGAGGACGGCGAGAAGGCCGCCGTCTGCATCGTCGTCGACGTGCGCACGCTGCGCAGCATCGAGACCGACCTCGCCGCCTCGCAGGCCATTTTCAGTCAATCCCCGTTCGGTTTCCTGCTGATCGACCCCGACCTGCGGGTCCGCCGCGCCAACCAGCGGTTCGCGTCCATCTTCGGCGGCACGCCCGACGACCACCGCGGCAAGGGCGTCCACGACTACCTCCAGCGCGGCGAGGCCGAGCGGATCGCCGCCACGCTGCGCCGCGTGCTGGAGACCGGCAACTCCATCACGGACATGCACGTCACGGGCTTCGTGCCGAATTCCGACGAGCGCCGCCACTGGTCCGTCAACCTCTATCGCGTGCACAGCGGTTCGGGCCGGCCGATCGGGATCGCCTGGCTCGGCACGGACATCACCTCGCGCCGCGCCGCCGCCCGCGAGGCCGCCGCCGCCCGGCGCAACCTCGCCCTGCTGAACGAGGCCGGCGCCCGCATCGGCAACTCCCTCGACCTGGAGACCACGGCCCGGCAGCTCCTCGACGTCGTCGTGCCCGGCTTCTGCGACCTGGCCACCGTCGACCTCTACCAGGGCCTGCTGGTCGGCGACGAGACCCCGCCCGGGCTCGCCGACGGCAGCGCCGAACTGCGCCGGGTGGCCTTCGCCAGCGCCGTATCGGACGCGCCCTTCACCGGGACCGGCGTGCCCGTCGCGGTCGGCGCCGTCCACCACTACCCGTTCAACTCGCCCTGCGCGGACGCCCTGCGCACGGCCCGCCCGCAGACCGTTCCCCCCGAGGACGGCGGACTCGTGCAGTCCACGCTCGCCGTGCCGATGGTCGCCCACGACACCGTCGTCGGGCTGGTGCAGTTCGCCCGGGCGAAGGGCAGCGAGCCGTTCGGCGACCGCGACCGGGACCTGGCCGTCGAACTCGCCGCGCGCGCCGCCGTCTGCATCGACAACGCCCGCCTCTACCGGCGTGAGCACGAACGCGCGTTGATACTGCAACGGTCCCTGCTCCCGCCCGGCGACCCGGAGGCCTCCGGCCTCGACATCGCCTGCCGCTATCTGCCCGGCAACGCCAACACCGGCCGGCCCAGCGAGGTCGGCGGCGACTGGTTCGACGTCATAGAACTCCCCGGGCACCGCACCGCGCTGGTCGTCGGCGACGTGATGGGCCGCGGCCTGCGCGCCGCCGTCGCCATGGGCGAACTCCGCACGGCCGTACGCACCCTGGCGCAGCTCGACATAGAACCGGCCGAGGTGCTCTCCCAGTTGGACGAGATCGCCCGCGGCCTCGGCGCACCCGGCGGTGTCCAGCAGGCGACCAGGGCGGCCCGCCGCCCCCGCGAGGCGGACCTCTCCGAGGTGTACCTCGCCACCTGCGTCTACGCCGTCTACGACTCCGTCACCCGGCGCTGCACCTTCGCCAACGCGGGCCATCTGCCGCCCGTCCTGGTCGAACCGGGCGAGCCGGCCCTGATGCTCGACGTGCCGCCGGGCCTGCCGCTCGGCGTCGGCGGCGAGCCCTTCGAGGAGGTCGAGGTCGAACTGCCCGAAGGCGCCCTGCTCGCGCTCTACACGGATGGACTGGTCGAAAGCCGCGACCACCCCCTGGACGAGGGGCTCCAGGCCTTCGTCAGCGCCCTGTCCGACCCCACCCAGCCGCTGGAGGACGTCTGCGACCACGTCCTCAACACCCTCGACTCCCACCACGGCGAGGACGACATCGCGCTGCTGATGGCACGTGTACAGGGCCTGCCCACCGAGTCCGTCGGCGACTGGACCCTGCCGCGCGAGCCGCGCAGCGTGGGCCGGGCCCGCGAGTACGCGCGTGCCCAGCTGCTCAGCTGGGACATGGAACCCCTGGTCGACACCACGGAGCTCCTGGTCAGCGAACTCGTCACCAACGCCCTGCGCTACGGCGAGGGCGAGATCCGGCTCCGTCTGCTGCTGGACCGCACTCTGGTCTGTGAGGTCTGGGACTCCGGCCTGGTCCAGCCTCGCCGCCGCCGCGCCCGCGACACCGACGAGGGGGGCCGCGGCCTCCAGCTGGTCGGCCTCCTCAGCGCCGCGTGGGGCTCCCGCCGCACGCCCCGGGGCAAGACGGTCTGGTTCGAACTGCCCCTCCCCGGCGGGGAAACGGCCCTGACGGATCCGGCGGAGGCGCTGCTGAGCCTGTTCTGATCGCAACCGGACATCGGTACGGATCGTCCTCCCCGGCGACATCATCCGCATCACCGGGGGAGACGGCATGGACCGCACGGAAGGCACGACCCCGACAGAGGCGGCAGCCGCCGAAGGTGCCGCGCAGGACGCTCCCGCACCCGACAGTGGAAAGGGCAGAGGGCGTCGGCGCTGGATCAGACGCACGGCACTCGCCGTGGTCCTGGTCCTCCTGGTCCCTCTCCCGTCGGTTCTGACGGCCCTCCGCATCAACTACATGGGCGACCCGGCGGACGGCACGTACACCCGGAACCGCGACGCCCTCTGGCTCGGCCACGCCTGGGTCGACGGCCGCAAGAAGGACGCCGACGTCACCGCCCTGGCCCGCCGCCTGCAAGGCACCGGCATCCGCGACCTGTACGTCCACTCCGGCCCGCTGGAGCACAACGGCACGCTCCCCAAGTCCGTCTATCCGCGAGCTCGTTGGTTCATCGACGCCGTACACGAGAAACTCCCCGGCATCCGCGTCCAGGCCTTCCTCGGCGACGTCCTCGCCACCGAGGGCCCTGACGGCATGCGCCTGGAGAACGCGGACACCCGCGCCGCCGTCGTCCGCTCCGCCCGCCAGGTCCTGGGCACCGGCTACGAAGGCATCCATCTCGACCTGGAGCCCCTCCACTCCGGCGACCGCGACTACCTCGGCCTCCTCGACGCCCTGCGCCGCGAGACCCGCTCCCGGGGCGCCCTCCTCTCCGTCGCCGCCCACCAGATCGACCCGCTCCCGGCCCTGCACTCCCTCTCCGGGACCTTCACCGACCACCCCAAGTGGTGGTCGCAGGAGTTCTTCGGCCAGGTCGCCCGCCGCGTCGACCAGATCGCCGTGATGTCGTACGACACCGCGCAGCCGCTGGAGAGCACCTACGGCGGCTACGTCGCCCAGCAGACCTCCCTCGCCCTGGAGGTCACCCCGCCCTCCACCGACCTGCTGATGGGCCTGCCCTTCTACTGGGAGAGCAACTTCGACCACTGGGGCCACGCCGAGACCGTCCCCGCCGCAGTCCGGGGCGTCCGCCTGGGCCTGTCCCGCACGGACGCCGACCGCACCCGCTTCGGCGTCGCGCTGTACATCGACTTCGCCGCGAGCGAGGCGGACTGGCGGGCGTACAAGGGAGACTGGGTGCGGTGACCAAGGCCCGAAGACACCTGCGTCTCTCCCGCCTGTCGATGCCCCTCGGCATGGTCTCGGGGCCGCCGGCGCTCATCGAGGGCGACTTCCCGCACCCGGAGCGGATGCGGGAGGGCGCGGAGCACAACCTCCGGCAGGCGCTCAGCCTGAAGAACGCCGCTTGATCTTCGAGCCCAGCCACACCAGCGGGTCGTACTTGCGGTCGATCGCCCGTTCCTTCAGGGGGATCAGCGCGTTGTCCGTGATCTTGATGCCCTCCGGGCAGACCTCCGTACAGCACTTGGTGATGTTGCAGTAGCCCAGGCCGTGTTCGTCCTGGGCAGTGGTCTTGCGGTCCAGACCCGACTCCGCCGCCGCGTCCAGCGGGTGCATGTCCAGCTCCGCCACCCGCATCAGGAAACGGGGACCCGCGAACGCCTGCTTGTTCTCCTCGTGGTCGCGGACCACGTGGCAGGTGTCCTGGCACAGGAAGCACTCGATGCACTTGCGGAACTCCTGCGGGCGGTCCACGTCCTCCTGCATCATGCGGTACTCACCGGGGCCGAGACCGGGCGGCGGGACGAAGGCCGGGACCTCCCGGGCCTTGGCGTAGTTGAAGCCGACGTCGGTGACCAGGTCGCGGATCACCGGGAAGGCCCGCAGGGGCGTCACCGTGATCGTCTCCTCCCGGTCGAACACCGACATGCGCGTCATGCACAACAGCCGCGGCCGGCCGTTGATCTCGGCGGAGCACGAACCGCACTTGCCCGCCTTGCAGTTCCAGCGCACGGCGAGATCGGGGGTCTGGGTGGCCTGGAGGCGGTGGATGATGTCGAGCACCACCTCGCCGTCGTTGACCTCGACCTCGAAGTCCTCCAGGCCGCCGCCTCCCACGTCACCGCGCCACACCTTGAAGTGGGCCGTGTAGCTGCTCATTCGTACAGCTCCTCTTCGGCGAGGTACTTGACCAGCTCCTCCTTGTCGAAGAGGGCGAGCAGGTCGGCACGGACGGGTTCGGTGGTCTCCCGGGTGAGGGTGATCTGGCCACGGACCGGGTCCGTGGCCGCCAGACCGCCCGCCGGGTCGGTGAGCGCGCACAGCAGGTTGATCCGGCGCCACTTGCGGTCCATCCCCGGATGGTCCTCCCGGGTGTGCCCGCCGCGCGACTCGGTGCGCTCCAGCGCGGCCCGGGCCACGCACTCGCTGACCAGCAGCATGTTCCTGAGGTCCAGGGCGAGGTGCCAGCCCGGGTTGAACTGCCGGTGCCCCTCGACACCGGCCCGTCGCGCCCGGACCCGCAGCTCGGCCAGCTTCTCCAGGGCCTGCTGCATCTCCGGCTCGCGGCGGATGATGCCGACCAGGTCGTTCATCGTCTGCTGGAGTTCCTGGTGCAGGGTGTAGGGGTTCTCCGGCGGGCCGCCCTTCGGCTCCTCGATCTCCGCTTCGGCGGAGAAGGGCCGCAGGGCCTCGGCGGCGGCGGAGTCGATCTGGCCGTCGTCCACGGCGGGCCGCGCCCCGGCCAGCCCCGCCGCGTACTCGGCCGCGTGCCAGCCCGCCCGGCGCCCGAACACCAGCAGATCCGACAGGGAGTTGCCGCCGAGCCGGTTGGAGCCGTGCATGCCGCCGGCGACCTCACCGGCCGCGTACAACCCGGGCACCCCGCGGGCCGCCGCCGTGTCGGACTCGACCGCGATGCCGCCCATCACGTAGTGACAGGTGGGCCCGACCTCCATCGCCTCCGCCGTGATGTCGACGTCCGCCAGCTCCTTGAACTGGTGGTACATCGACGGCAGCCGCCGCTTGATGACCTCGGCGGGCATCCGGGTCGACACGTCGAGGAAGACGCCCCCGTGCGGGGAGCCCCGGCCCTCCTTCACCTCGGAGTTGATCGCCCGCGCGACCTCGTCGCGGGGGAGCAGCTCGGGGGGACGACGGTTGTGGTCCGGGTCGTCGTACCAGCGGTCGGCCTCGTCCTCGGTCTCGGCGTACTTGTCCTTGAAGACGTCGGGGATGTAGTCGAACATGAACCGCTTGCCGTCGGAGTTGCGCAGCACCCCGCCGTCGCCGCGCACCGACTCGGTGACGAGGATGCCCTTCACCGACGGCGGCCAGACCATGCCCGTCGGGTGGAACTGCACGAACTCCATGTTGAGCAGGGGAGCGCCCGCGAGGAGGGCCAGCGCGTGGCCGTCACCCGTGTACTCCCACGAGTTCGACGTCACCTTGAACGACTTGCCGATGCCACCGGTGGCGATCACGACGGCCGGTGCCTCCAGGACGAAGAAGCGGCCCGACTCGCGCTCGTAGCCGAAGACGCCGGAGACGCGCCCGCCCTCCTTGAGGACCCGGGTGACCGTGCACTCCTGGAAGACCCTCAGCCGGGACTCGTAGTCGCCGGTCTCCTTGAAGTCCTCCTGCTGGAGCGCGACGATCTTCTGCTGGAGGGTGCGGATCAGCTCCAGGCCCGTGCGGTCGCCGACGTGCGCGAGGCGCGGGTACTCGTGGCCGCCGAAGTTGCGCTGGGAGATCCGGCCGTCCTTGGTGCGGTCGAACAGCGCCCCCCAGGTCTCCAGCTCCCACACCCGCTGCGGCGCCTCCTGCGCGTGCAGCTCGGCCATCCGCCACTGGTTGAGGAACTTGCCGCCGCGCATGGTGTCGCGGAAGTGGACCCGCCAGTTGTCGTTCTCGTTGGCGTTGGCCATCGCCGCCGCGATGCCGCCCTCGGCCATCACCGTGTGCGCCTTGCCGAACAGCGACTTGCAGATCACGGCCGTACGGGCGCCCCGCTCACGTGCCTCGATGGCGGCGCGCAGCCCGGCACCGCCGGCGCCCACCACGACGACGTCCCATTCCTGCCGGTCGACCACGGACATCAGAACGCACCCCTCATCAGAAGAACCGCGGATCGTCGAAGGCACCGGACGCGACCAGGTAGACGTAGAAGTCGGCGAGCGCCACGCTCACCAGCGACGCCCAGGCGAGCAGCATGTGCCGGGCGTTGAGCTTCCCCACCCACTGCCACATCCGGTAGCGCACGGGATGCTTGGAGAAGTGCTTGAGCTTGCCGCCGACGATGTGCCGGCAGGAGTGGCAGGACAGCGTGTACGCCCAGATCAGCACGATGTTGACCAGGAACACGAGGGTGCCGAGGCCCATGTGGCCCCACTCGTAGTTCTCGTCGCGGAAGGCGAGCACGGTGTCGTAGGTGAGGATCCCGGCGACGAGGAGCGCGGCATAGAAGAAGTACCGGTGGATGTTCTGGAGCACCAGCGGGAAGCGGGTCTCGCCCGTGTACTTCCGGTGCGGCTCGGCCACCGCGCAGGCCGGCGGGGACGCCCAGAAACCCCGGTAGTAGGCCTTGCGGTAGTAGTAGCAGGTCAGACGGAAGCCGAGCGGGAAGATCAGGATGATGATCGCGGGGGAGATCCCCCACCAGCCGCCGAAGATCTCCCAGTTCGGGCCGGCCTTCATCGGCTCGCAGTTCTCCGCCAGGCAGGGGGAGTAGAAGGGCGAGACGTACGGCGCCGCGTAGTAGTCGGCGTTCGCGAAGGCCCGCCAGGTCGAGTAGACGATGAAGGCCAGCAGACCGGCGACCGTGCCGGCCGGGGCCAGCCACCAGCGGTCGGTGCGCAGGTGCGGGGCGTCGATCGCGGCGCGCGTACCCGCCCGTACGCCGCCGCTTCGGGGGTGGGGTTCGGTGGCGGGAGGTTCCGTACCAGTGGCCACTGTGACGACTCCGGTCGGTTCGGGGGAGGTGCCGGTCGCTCGACGCCCTCCCGGTCAGGGGGCGCGCCGGTCCCGGGCGCCGAGCCCCTCGTCGTCCGAGTCGACCCACAGCGCGGGGTCGTACGGCGCGTCCGAGATGGTGACGAGGTCGGGGCGTTTCGGCGCGGCCGGCGTGGCGGCGGCGTCGCGCAGCAGGGCGACGCTCTCACGCAGGTGGTTGGCGTCGGCACGGACGCGGCGCATCTCCAGGCCGCCGGTGCCGAGCTGCTTCTCCAGGCGTCCCAGCGAGCGGAACAGCTCGTCGAGGCTGCGTTGGACTGACGTCAGTTCGTCGTGAACGGACATGACTTGCCCTCACTTCCGCGGGTCCTTCGAGGCCCAAGGCGGCAACGTTCATGCGCCTGCGAGTGTTGCGCGTCACACCTTGTGCTGTGAAGGGATGTGCATCGATTGGCCGAGGCGCGCGGGTGCACCCTGCGGTGCGCTGCGCCGCACGGGTGACATCCCACCCGTGGCCGCCGTGTCGCCCTGTGTTGCCGAACCCTTTCCTCTTCAGTGGCCGCATACATCAGATGAACTCCAAATACCGCCAAAAGTGATCATAACGCCCGCGGCTTCCCGGAGGTAGCACAGATGTCCCAGCACGGCGTCGGCCCGCGTGCGGTCACGCGCTCGGTCGCCCTCCTCACGGCGGGCGTGCTCGCGGTGCCCGCGCTCGCCGGATGCGGCTCCGATGACCCCGCGGGCACGCCGCTCGCCGCACCGGACATCCAGCCCGCGGGCCGGGACCGGATCGCCGACGGCGGCACCCTGCGCTGGGCCGTGGACTCCGTGCCCGACACCCTGAACACCTTCCAGTCGGACGCCGACACCACCACCACCCGCGTCGCCCAGGCCGTCCTGCCGTCGATGTTCCGGATGGACGCCAGGGGCCGGCCCGAGCGCAACCCGGACTACCTGGAATCCGCCAAGGCCGTCGAGACCGAGCCCAAGCAGGTCGTCCTGTACAAGCTGAACCAGCAGGCCGTCTGGAGCGACGGCCGGGAGATCGGCGCCGCCGACTTCGCCGCCCAGTGGCGCGCCCTGTCCGGCAAGGACACCGCCTACTGGACCGCCCGCAACGCCGGCTACGAGCGCATCCAGAAGATCGAGCGCGGGGACAACGCCCTGGAGGTCAAGGTCACCTTCAGCCGCCCCTACGCCGACTGGCGGTCGCTGTTCTCGCCGCTGTACCCCAAGGACGTCATGGGCACCCCCGACTCCTTCAACGACGGGGCACGCAAGAAGCTCGAGGTCACCGCCGGTCCCTTCACGGTGAAGAAGGTCGACCGCGAGGCCGACGAGATCACTCTTGCCCGCAATCCGCGCTGGTGGGGCGAGCCGGCCAAGCTCTCCGAGATCGTGCTGCGCACCGTGCCGCGCGACAAGCGGGCCGCCGAGCTGGCAGCCGGCACCCTCGACATGGCCGAGATCGACCCCTCCGCGGCCCGCCGCATCACCGTCACCGCCCGGCCGCGCAGCTCCAGCAGCCCGCTGATGGGCCCCGGCGCCGACCGGTCCGCCGCGGACGCCCTGCGCTCCTGGGCCGTCGCCAACGGCACCGACGGGGACGCCGCCGACCAGGAGACCGTCGCCCGCAAGAAGCTGCGCAAGGCGGCCGCCGAGTACGCCCGGCAGCAGCAGGCCCTGCGCGCCTTCGAGGTGCGCAAGTCCCTGGAACCCGCCTACACCCAGCTCGCCCTCAACGGCGCCGAGGGCCCGCTCGCCGACGAGCGCGTCCGCAGGGCCGTCGCCCGCGCCCTGGACCGCGAGGAACTGGCCGAGGCCGTCCTGAAGCCCCTGGGCCTGCCCGCCGTCCCGGTCGGCAGCCACCTGGCCCTCTCCGGTCAGGCCGCCTACGCCGACAACAGCGGCGCCCTCGGCGGCCAGGACACCAAGGAGGCCCAGGCCCTGCTGGCGGACGCCGGGTGGGTACGTGGCGGCCCGGTCAAGGAACAGAAGAAGAAGGAGAAGGAGAAGGCCGCCGGCCCGGAGGGCGAGAAGGCCGGCTCCTCCCATGAAAAACCGGACGACGACGGCACGTACATCGTCGGCGAGGACAACAAGGCCCACCGCGGGCCGGACCTCGCCGAGCACCTCGCCCAGGACGGCAAGCAGTACGAGCACCCGAACCAGGGCGGCGCCCCCGGCGCGTACGCCCCGAAGGGCACCGCCGCCCCGGCCAACCAGGAGGCCGCCCGGCTCGCCAAGAACGGCAAGGCACTCACCCTCCGCTTCGTGCTCCCCTCCGGGCCCGGCTCCCGGACGCTGCGCACGGTCGCCGACCGCATCGCCCGCATGCTGGAGCGCGTCGGCATCGGCACGGACATCTCCAAGGTCTCCGACGAGTCCTACTTCAAGGACCACATCGCCTCCGGCCAGTACGACCTCGCCCTGTACTCCTGGCCCGCCACCGCCTTCCCCGCCACCGACGCCCGCCCCATCTACGCCAAGCCCGTTGCGGCCGCCGACGGCTCCCTGAACGTCGAGCAGAACTACACCCGCGTCGGCACCGACCAGGTCGACCAGCTCTTCGACGAGGCCGTGTCCACCCTCGACGAGGGCGAGTCCCGCTCCCTGATCCGCAAGGCCGACTCCCGCATCTGGGCGGCGGCCGGCTCCATCCCCCTCTTCCAGCGCCCCCAGCTCATCGCGGCCCGCAAGAACCTCGTGAACACCGGTGCCTTCGGTTTCGGCACCCCGGTCTTCGAGGACATGGGCTTCCTGAAGAAGGGCGCGAAGCCGGCGGCGGGCCCGTCGGCGAAGGGATCAACCGCCCCGTAGCTCAGGGAACGCTCAAACGCCTTGCCGTCCCCGCCCGGCGCCCGCACCATGAACGCAGCAGTGATCATGGTGCGGGCGCCGGGCGTCCGCGCGCGGGGGACGGGAGCCGGCGGATGCGCGGCACGGTACGGCGGGCCTGCGCGGCCGGGCTGGTCATCGGGGTGCTGGTGACGGGGCTGACGGCATGCTCGGGAGACGACAGGGCACCCAGGGCCGGCGAAACCGACAGGGCCGTCAGGAAGACCTGCGCGGACGGCACCTTCGCCTGGTCCCGGGTCACGGAGCGGGACCGGCTGACCGGCGTCTCGGACCCCGAGCGGCTGGGCACGGGCGGCGGCAGGCTGCACCACTCGATGCGGCGGGTGTACACCCCCAGACCCTCGGTGCGCGCCGACGGACCGGCCCCCTCCGCCGCCGAGATCCTCTTCTCGCTCGGCAAGAAGACCGGCGAGATCGACTCCGACGCACGCACCCTGGCGGAGGCCGGTGGCGACACCTGGTCGTTCACCGACGTCCGGCTCCCGGCCCCCGAGCTCGACGAGGAGCGCACCGCGCCAGGCGCCGCGGGCGAGTACGTCCAGTACGCCGGTGTGAGGGAAGTGGCGGCGGACTTCCGCTACACGTGCCCGGACGGCAGGACCGTCTCCGGCCACGCCCGGAACTGGACGGTCGACCTCGGCGGCCTGATGGACTGCGAGGAGAAGACCGACTCAGCCCTGGCCCGCGAGGCGGCCCGGTATTCCTGCGAAGAGGGCAGCGCGGACACTCCCGGCCCGTCCGGCGCATGAGGGCGGCCGATCAGGCCGAACCGGGGGTCGCAAAAGGCTCTGACCTGCACCGACGTATCCCGGCTAACCCCTACAGGCGAGGACCCGTACCATGGGGTGAGGCCGTGGCATGTTGAGCCCGGCAGGGCCCGCGCACCACCGATGTACGCGCAGGGCATTCCTCACACTCCGGGAGTACGCCTTCTTATGGCCACGCGCCACGACATCCGCAACGTCGCCATCGTCGCCCACGTCGACCACGGCAAGACCACCATCGTCGACGGCATGCTGAAGCAGGCCGGCGCCTTCGCCGCCCACCAGCTCGAAGGCGTCGACGACCGCATGATGGACTCGAACGACCTGGAGCGTGAGAAGGGCATCACGATCCTGGCCAAGAACACGGCGGTGAAGTACCACCCGAAGGACGGGGGGGACGTCATCACCATCAACATCATCGACACCCCCGGTCACGCCGACTTCGGCGGCGAGGTGGAGCGTGGTCTGTCGATGGTCGACGGTGTCGTCCTGCTCGTGGACGCCTCCGAGGGCCCGCTCCCGCAGACCCGCTTCGTGCTGCGCAAGGCGCTCCAGCAGAGGCTGCCCGTCATCCTGTGCATCAACAAGACGGACCGCCCGGACTCCCGGATCGACGAGGTCGTCAACGAGACGTACGACCTCTTCCTCGACCTGGACGCCGACGAGGAGCAGATCGAGTTCCCGATCGTCTACGCCTGCGGCCGCGACGGCATCGCCTCGCTGACCAAGCCGGACAACGGCACGGTCCCGCCGGACTCCACCAGCCTGGAGCCGTTCTTCTCCACGATCCTGGCGCACATCCCGGCGCCGACCTACGACGAGGCCGCCCCGCTCCAGGCCCACGTCACCAACCTGGACGCCGACAACTTCCTCGGCCGTATCGCGCTGCTCCGTGTCGAGCAGGGCGAACTGCGCAAGGGCCAGACGGTCGCGTGGATGAAGCGCGACGGGTCCGTCAGCAACGTCCGCATCACCGAGCTGATGATGACCGAGGCGCTCACCCGCAAGCCGGCCGAGATGGCCGGCCCCGGTGACATCTGCGCGGTCGCCGGTATCCCGGACATCATGATCGGCGAGACCCTGGCCGACCCGGAGAACCCGGTCGCGCTGCCGCTGATCACGGTCGACCAGCCCGCGATCTCCATGGTCATCGGCACCAACACCTCCCCGCTGGTCGGCCGTGGCGCCACCGGCAAGGGCGCCGACAACAAGGCGGCCGTCAAGGACCGCAAGGTCACCGCCCGCCAGGTCAAGGACCGCCTCGACCGCGAGCTGATCGGTAACGTCAGCCTTCGCGTGCTGGACACCGAGCGCCCGGACGCCTGGGAGGTGCAGGGCCGTGGTGAGCTGGCGCTGGCCATCCTGGTCGAGACGATGCGCCGGGAGGGCTTCGAGCTGACCATCGGCAAGCCGCAGGTCGTCACCAAGGACATCGACGGCAAGGTCCACGAGCCGGTCGAGCGCATGACGATCGACGTGCCCGAGGAGCACATGGGCGCCGTCACGCAGCTCATGGGTGTCCGCAAGGGCCGCATGGACAACATGTCCAACCACGGCTCCGGCTGGGTCCGCATGGAGTTCGTCGTACCCTCGCGCGGTCTCATCGGCTTCCGGACCGAGTTCCTGACCCAGACCCGCGGCACGGGCATCGGCCACTCCATCCACGAGGGCTTCGAGCCCTGGTTCGGCACCCTCCAGACCCGTAACAACGGCTCGCTGGTCGCCGACCGTTCCGGTGCGGTCACCGCGTTCGCGATGACCAACCTCCAGGAGCGCGGCGTGCTCTTCGTGGAGCCGGGCACCGAGGTGTACGAGGGCATGATCGTCGGAGAGAACTCCCGCGCCGACGACATGGACGTCAACATCACCAAGGAGAAGAAGCTCACCAACATGCGGTCGTCCTCGGCCGACTCGTTCGAGGCGATCGTCCCGCCGCGCAAGCTGTCGCTGGAGCAGTCCCTGGAGTTCTGCCGCGACGACGAGTGCGTCGAGGTCACCCCGGAGGCCGTGCGCATCCGCAAGGTGAACCTGGACGCCCGCGAGCGCGCCCGCGCCGCGAGCCGCGCCAAGCACGGCTGACGCCTGCCGTTCGACGACACCGGGCACCCCGCGAGGCGGGGTGCCCGGTGTCGTCGTAAAGCGGAGGGAAGGCGGAGAGAACGCGAAGGAAAGGGTTAGGGAAAACCCTCGATTTGCCGGGGACGGCCGTCCGGAGCGCCCCGTTCGCACTACCCTGCTGCGGAAGTGCCGCGCCCTGCCCACGCACGGGCCCGTACAACGGCCGTGCGGCGGAGGCTTCTTGAGCGGGTGACAGCCATCGGTGGCACCTTGCACGGCAGTCACGGTAGCCGCAAGCCGTTTATCTCACTCCGGTGTCCGGAATGCGGACACTCACCACCGATAGATGTGTAACAAGTCCGTTTCGCAGGGATCTTTCACCAAACCCTTTGTCCGGATTTTGGAAGATGTAGGCCTGAGCTGTGATCGAACCGAGACCTCGAGAGTGTGGTTCGCTCCTGGCGCATGGCAGATAGTTAGGCGCGTAGAGCTCGGATGAACGGGTCACTCGCTGGAGGCGGCGCCGACTCACGAGCGCGGGGGCACCTGACGATTTCCGGCACCGGCGACGGGCGGTGGCGGTGGTCTGTCTGTGCTCCCTTTGCGGTGAACCAATGACTTCATAGGAGGAACCCATGCGCGGTGCCAAGAGCGCCAAGTGGGTCGCGGGGGCGATAGTCGTCGCCCTGGCCGCCACCGCCTGCGGCGGCGGCGACGACAGTGCCGGCGACGACATGAACAAGGGGAAGGCCGACCCGAACGGCATCGTCACTGCGCAGCTGAGCGAACCTCAGAACCCGCTGCAGCCGGCCAACGCCAAGGAGAGCCAGGGCAGCCGTGTCCTGCGCACGATCTTCGCCGGCCTGGTCGACTACGAGCCCGGCACCGGCAAGCTCGAGTACGTCAACGCCGAGTCGGTCACGCCGAACGACGACTCGTCCGAGTGGACCGTCAAGCTCAAGCCGGGCTGGAAGTTCCACGACGGCACGCCGGTCACCGCGAAGTCCTACGTGGACTCCTGGAACTGGTCGGCCAACATCAAGAACAACCAGACCAACTCCAGCTGGTTCTCCGACATCGTGGGCTTCGAGGACGTGCACCCGGAGAAGGGTGACCCGAAGTCCGACAAGATGTCGGGTCTGAAGGTCGTCGACGACAACACCTTCACGATCAAGCTGACGCAGCCGGTCTCGTACTTCGCGTACAAGCTGGGCTACGACGTGTGGGCGCCGCTGCCCGAGGCCTTCTTCAAGGACCCGAAGGCGTTCGGCGAGAAGCCGGTCGGCAACGGCCCGTACAAGTTCGTCTCCTGGGAGCACAACAAGCTCATCAAGGTCCGCAAGTTCGCGGACTACAAGGGCCCGAACACCGCCAAGAACGGCGGTATCGACTTCAAGAACTACACGACCGCCGACGCCGCGTACTCGGACCTGCGCTCCGACAACGTGGACTGGATCGAGCAGGTCCCGACCACCGCGCTGACCAGCTACAAGACGGACCTCGGCGACCGCGCCATCGATGAGCCGTACTCGGCCGTCCAGTCGATCATCCCGGCGTTCTACACCAAGCAGTTCAAGGACATCGACCCCAAGGTCGTCCAGGGTCTGTCCATGGCGATCGACCGCCAGACGATCACCAAGACCGTCCTCCAGGGCACGCGTACCCCGGCCGACTCCTACGTCGCCCCGGGCGTCCTCGGCTACAAGAAGGGCGCGCTCGGCGACATCGTCAAGTTCGACCCGGCCCAGGCCAAGAAGCTCATCCAGGAGGGTGGCGGCGTCCCGGGTAACAAGCTCTCGATCCAGTACAACGCCGACCAGGACCACAAGCCCTGGGTCGACGCGGTCTGCAACTCGATCCGCAAGTCCACCGGCGTGGAGTGCACCGGCGACCCGAAGCCGACCTTCCAGGCCGACCTCGACGCCCGTGACAACGAGCAGGTCAAGTCCATGTACCGCGGTGGCTGGGTGCTCGACTACCCGGTCAACTCGAACTTCATGCGCGACCTGTACGGCAGCGCAGCGGCCGGTAACACCAGCGGCTACTCGAACAAGGAGTTCGACAAGCTGAGCTCCGAGGCGGACAAGGCCAGCTCGATCGACGAGACCGTGAAGCTGTACCAGCAGGCGGAGCAGCTCCTCGCCAAGGACATGCCGGCCATCCCGCTCTGGTTCTACAAGGTCAACAGCGGTCAGTCCAAGAACATCCTGGGCAAGATCGAGTACGGCCAGGACGGTGACCCGATCTTCGAGAGCATCCAGGTCAAGCAGAAGTAAGAAACACGACCGCAGACCGGTGCCGCCCCTCCCGACAGGGGAGCGGCGGCGCCGGTCCGTAGGCACAGGCCTCCACCTCACGCCCCACCCTGCGGTATGAGTGCGCAGGCCTCGCCGACCCCTCACGGCATGGAGGCGCAAGATGGGGCGCTACGCCGCCAGGCGACTGCTCCAGATGATCCCGATCTTCATCGGGACAACTCTGTTGATCTTCTTGATGGTCCACATCCTGCCGGGCGACCCGGTCCGGGCCATCTACGGGGACAAGGCTCCCGATCCCGCACAGATCGCGCAGATCAAGCGCGAGTACGGCTTCGACAAGCCCGTCCTCGAACAGTACGTCCACTACATGTGGAATCTCCTCCAGGGAGACTTCGGCAAGAACCTCGCCGGCCGTCCGGTCACCGAGCTCATGTCCGAGGCCTTCCCGGTGACGCTGCGGCTGACGCTGCTGGCCATCACCATCGAGATCATCATCGGTGTGGGCCTCGGCGCCTGGGCCGGTCTGCGGGCCGGCAAGGCCGCCGACACCGGCGTGCTGGTCTTCACGCTGACGGTGATCTCCATCCCGGTGTTCGTCCTCGGCTTCATCGCCCGGTTCATCTTCGCGGACGAACTCGGCTGGCTGCCGCCCAACGTCCAGGACTCCACGGACTTCTCACAGTTGTTCCTGCCGGCCTTCGTCCTCGCCATGTTGTCCATGGCGTACGTGGCCCGGCTCACCCGGACGACCTTCGCCGAGAACCTGCGGGCCGACTACATGCGCACCGCGCTCGCCAAGGGCCTGCCCCGGCGCCGGATCATCGGTGTCCACCTGCTGCGCAACTCGCTGATCCCTGTGGTCACCTTCGTCGGCACCGACGTCGGCGGCTTCATCGGCGGCGCGGTCATCACCGAGGGCATCTTCAACATCCAGGGTGTCGGCAACCTCCTCTACAGGGCGATCCAGACGAGCGAGGGCTCGACGGTCACGGGTGTGGTGACGGTGCTCGTCCTCGTCATCCTCCTGATCAACCTGCTCATCGACCTGCTGTACGCGGTCCTGGACCCGAGGATCCGGTATGCCTGACGTGACCAAGGCCCAGACCACCGACGCCGCGGCCGTGGACGCCGTGGCCCCGCCGGCCGTCGGCGTACCCGCCAAGGAGGGCGCCAAGAAGAGGGACAAGCCGCGCTCCCTGTGGGGCGACGCCTGGTACGACCTGCGGCACCGGCCCATGTTCTGGATCTCCTCGGTGCTGCTGCTCCTGCTGCTGGTGATCGCCGCGTTCCCCGGCTGGTTCACCAGCGTCGACCCGCGCGACGGCGACCTCGTCCACCACTACCTGGGCAAGCCGCAGCTGGGGCACTTCTTCCAGCCCGACTGGTTCGGCTACGACCAGCAGGGCCGCTCCATCTACTCGCGGGTCATCCACGGCACCCGTGCCTCCATCCTCGTCGGCGTCGGTGTGACCGCCCTGGTCACCCTGCTCGGCGGGCTGCTCGGCATGCTCGCGGGCTACTTCGGCGGCTGGATCGACTCGATGATCTCCCGGGTCGTCGACATCTTCTTCGGCCTGCCGTTCCTGCTCGGCACGATGGTCGTCCTGAACGCCTTCACCGAGCGCAAGGTGTACGTGGTGATCCTGGCCCTGGCCTGCCTGGGCTGGACCTCGATCGCGCGCGTCACCCGCAGCTCCGTGATCACGGCCAAGCAGGCGGACTACGTGACGGCGGCCCGGGCGCTCGGCGCCGGCACCACGCGGATCCTGTTCCGCCACGTGATGCCGAACGCCATCGCGCCGACCATCGTCGTGGCCACGATCGCCCTCGGCGGTTACATCTCCGCGGAGGCGACGCTGTCGTTCCTCGGCCTCGGCCTCAGCGACCCGACGATCTCGTGGGGCATCGACATCTCCGAGGGCAGCAAGGTGATCCGGGACAACCCGCACACCCTGCTGTTCCCGGCGGGCATGCTCAGCCTCACGGTCTTCGCGTTCATCATGCTCGGCGACGCGGTGCGCGACGCCCTTGACCCGAAGCTGCGCTGAGGAGGGCGTACGTGACCACCATCGAAGAGACCCGTGACGTGCCCGAGCCGCGAGGCGCGGCCGACGGCGACATCCCCCTGCTCGAAGTGCGCGACCTGCACGTCGAGTTCCACACGCGTGACGGCGTGGCCAAGGCCGTCAACGGCGTCAACTACACCGTGAGCTCCGGCGAGACCCTCGCCGTGCTCGGCGAGTCCGGCTCCGGCAAGTCCGTGACCGCCCAGGCGATCATGGGCATTCTGGACATGCCGCCCGGGCGGATCCCCCAGGGCCAGATCCTGTACCGGGGCGAGGACATGCTCACCATGTCCGGCGACGCCCGGCGCAAGATCCGGGGCAGGAAGATCGCCATGATCTTCCAGGACGCGCTCTCCGCGCTGAACCCGGTGCTGTCCGTCGGCTACCAGCTCGGCGAGATGTTCCGCGTCCACCAGGGCCTGAGCAAGAAGGACGCCAAGGCCAAGGCGATCGAGCTGATGGACCGCGTGAAGATCCCGGCCGCCAAGGAGCGCGTCGGCGACTACCCGCACCAGTTCTCCGGCGGTATGCGCCAGCGCATCATGATCGCGATGGCGCTCGCCCTGGAGCCGGACCTGATCATCGCCGACGAGCCGACCACGGCCCTCGACGTGACGGTCCAGGCCCAGGTCATGGACCTGCTCGCGGACCTCCAGCGCGAGTACAACATGGGCCTGATCCTGATCACCCACGACCTCGGTGTCGTCGCCGACGTCGCGGACAAGATCGCGGTGATGTACGCGGGCCGGATCGTGGAGACGGCCCCGGTGCACGAGCTGTACAAGCGGCCCGCGCACCCGTACACCAAGGGCCTGCTCGAGTCGATCCCGCGCCTGGACCAGAAGGGCCAGGACCTGTACGCGATCAAGGGCCTGCCGCCCAACCTGACGCGCATCCCGTCCGGTTGTGCCTTCAACCCGCGCTGCCCGCAGGCGCAGGACATCTGCCGTACGGACGTCCCGCCCCTGCACCCGGTCACCGAGCGGGACGGCGGCGAGCTCGTCGGCCGCGGCAGCGCGTGCCACTTCTGGAAGGAGACGATCCATGGCTGACCTGGAGAAGACGGACGAGGCCGTGGACGCGACTCCCAACGTCACCGAGGTCGAGACGGTCGAGGTCGCCACCGAAGAGGAGGCCGTGGCCGTCATCGAGGCACCGGTCGAGCGCGGCGAGCCGATCCTCCAGGTGCGCAACCTGGTGAAGCACTTCCCGCTGACCCAGGGCATCCTGCTCAAGCGTCAGATCGGTGCCGTCAAGGCCGTGGACGGGGTCTCCTTCGACCTCTACCAGGGCGAGACGCTCGGCATCGTGGGCGAGTCCGGCTGCGGCAAGTCCACGGTCGCCAAGCTGCTGATGATGCTGGAGACGGCGACCGCGGGCGAGATCTTCTACAAGGGCCAGGACATCACCAAGCTGTCCGGCCGCGCCCTGAAGGCCGTACGCCGCAACATCCAGATGGTGTTCCAGGACCCGTACACCTCGCTCAACCCCCGCATGACGGTGGGCGACATCATCGGGGAGACCTTCGAGATCCACCCCGAGGTGGCCCCGAAGGGCGACCGCCGCCGCAAGGTCCAGGACCTGCTGGACGTGGTCGGTCTCAACCCGGAGTACATCCACCGCTATCCGCACCAGTTCTCGGGCGGTCAGCGCCAGCGCATCGGCATCGCCCGCGGCCTGGCGCTCAACCCCGAGATCATCATCTGCGACGAGCCGGTCTCCGCGCTGGACGTGTCCGTCCAGGCGCAGGTCATCAACCTGATGGAGAAGCTCCAGGACGAGTTCAACCTGTCCTACCTCTTCATCGCGCACGACCTGTCGATCGTCCGGCACATCTCGGACCGGGTGGGTGTGATGTACCTGGGCAAGATGGCCGAGATCGGTACGGACACGGAGATCTACGACCACCCGACCCACCCCTACACGCAGGCCCTGCTCTCCGCGGTGCCGGTCCCCGACCCGGAGTCCCGCGAGGGCCGCGAACGCATCATCCTCACGGGCGACGTCCCGTCCCCGGCCAACCCGCCCTCGGGCTGCCGCTTCCGCACCCGCTGCTGGAAGGCCCAGGACAAGTGCGCCCAGGAGGTCCCGCTCCTCGCGGTCCCCGAGCGCTTCAAGGGCCAGGACACCCCGGCGGCCCACGAGTCGGCCTGCCACTTCGCCGAGGAGAAGGACGTGATCCACGCGGCCTGACGGCCCTGTGCGACGTCCCTTCCGGTTCCCGGCCCTTCTTGCCGAAGGTGCCGGGAACCGGTGTTCGCGGGAGCCGGGCAGGCACCGGCGATGAGTCCTGCCGAGCCCGGCCGCATGAGGCCGTGCTCGGCCACCTGGCGTCCCATGCCGGGACACCGGCCGACGTCGAGGCGCCGGCTCACCCAGCCGCGGCACACGGCGCCGGTGGCTGCCGAAGTGCCCACAAACCCCCGCGAACTGCGTTAACACGCAGGCAACTTCGCCGACCCGGTCCCGATATACGGACGCGTCAGGCTGAACGGCGTACGGCCGTGCGGGTGCCGTAAACGGGCCGGGGCGCGTTATGTCGCCCCGGCCCGTTGCATGCTCAGGCGCCGGTGATCCCCAGGGACCGCTTCAGGAAGTCGACCTGGAGCAGCAGCAGGTTCTCCGCGACCTGTTCCTGCGGGGTCATGTGGGTGACCCCGGACAGCGGCAGCACCTCGTGCGGGCGGCCGGCGGCCAGGAGAGCCGAGGAGAGGCGCAGGGCGTGGGCGACGACCACGTTGTCGTCGGCGAGGCCGTGCACGATCATCAGCGGGCGGTGCGGCTCGGCGGGGGAGGACAGGCCGTCCGTCGTGACGAGGGAGCTCCTCGCGTACGCGTCCGGGTGCTGGGCCGGGTCCCCCAGGTAGCGCTCCGTGTAGTGCGTGTCGTACAGGTGCCAGTCCGTCACGGGCGCGCCCGCGATCCCCGCGTGGAAGACGTCCGGCCGGCGCAGCACCGCGAGGCCGGCCAGCCAGCCGCCGAAGGACCAGCCGCGGATCGCCACCCGGGTCAGGTCCAGCGGAAACCTCTTCGCGAGGTCCTCCAGAGCCTCCACCTGGTCGTCCAGTGACAGCGTGAAGTCGTGGTGGATTCCCTTCTCCCAGGCGGGGGAGCGGCCCGGGGTGCCGCGGCCGTCCGCGACGACCACCGCGAATCCCTGGTCCGCGAACCACTGCGACGTGAGATGCGGGTTGTGGGCCGCGAACACCCGCTGCCCGTGCGGCCCGCCGTACGGGTCCATGAGCACCGGCAGGGGGGTGTCACCGGCGTAGTCCCGAGGCATAAGCACGGCGCACGGGATGTGGCGTGCGCCCCCCTCGGTGAGTGTCACGCGGGGGGACAGACCGGGATCTTCGGCGTAGGAAGGGACATGAACCGCCGCTTTCCCGTCACGCAGTACCTGCACCCGCGCACCTGGCCGGTCCAGCGTCGCCGAGACCAGAACCGTCACGTCCCCGGCCCGCGCAGCCGAGTGCACGCCCGGCTCCTGCGACACCCGCTCCACGCCCAGCTCGTTCACCCGGTACACATGCACCTGGCCCGTCTCCGGCTCGGCGGCCTCCTCGCCGGCCGACGCCGAGACCAGCACGTCGTCCTCGGAGACGTCCAGCACGGCACGCACGTGCAGCTGCGCTCCCGTGAGCGGCCGGTCCCCGACCGCCAGCACCCGCGCACCGCCCTCGTCCGCGATCCGCACCAGCTGCCCGGCCGGACTCCAGCACGGCACCCCGGGGAAAAGATCAAGCCATGTTCGATCTTCGTCGGCGTGTACCATCCGGGTCGCGCCCGACTCCGCGTCCACCGCGAGAATCAGTTGGCTGCGCTGGTCTCGCGCCTGTACGAGCAGCAGCGGCGCACCCGCCGCTGACCAGTGCACACGCGCCAGATACGGGTACCGCGCCCGGTCCCAGGCGACCTCCGTGCGCGCGCCGGCCAGATCGATCACGAACAGCCGTACGTCCGCGTTGCCGGTGCCCGCCGCCGGATACGCCACCCGCTGCGGCTCGCGCTGCGGATGCGCCGGGTCGGAGATCCACCACCGCTGCACCGGCGTGTCGTCCGCACGCGCCACGAGCAGCCGGTCCGACTCCGGGGCCCACCAGAAGCCGCGCGACCGCCCCATCTCCTCGGCCGCGATGAACTCGGCCAGTCCATATGAGACATTCTCCGACTCCGGCCCGGCGAGCGCCCGGTCGCCCTCCCCCTCGGCGCCCACGACGCGCAGCGCACCCTGCGCGACGTAGGCGACGTGCCGCCCGTCGGGCGAGGGACGCGGGTCGATCACCGGCCCGGGCACGGGCAGTTCACGCGCCGTCCCGGCCCGCAGCTCAGACGCGAAAAGCCGCCCTGACAAGGCGAAAGAGGCCAATTCGACGGCCGCGTCGGTGGCGTACCCGACGATGCCCGCGCCGCCCTCCCGGCTGCGTTCACGCCGGGCGCGTTCCTCGGGCGAGAGGTCCTCCGAGGCGCCCCCCAGCAGGGCGCGCGGGTCGGCGGCCACGCGCTCCCCGCCGTCCTCCGTGTCGAGGACCCACAGAGAGTTCGCCCGGTCCGTACCGGAACCGGAGCGCAGGAACACCACACGCGAACCGTCGGGCGCCACGGTGAACGAACGCGGCGCGCCGAGCGTGAAGCGCTGGGTACGGGCGTGCCGTCGGGGGAAGGAGTCAGGCTCGGTCGTCATGCCCTGACCATATTGGCCATGCGCCCCCTTGTGCGGCCGTGCGCCGATCGATGCGCACGGACGGATAGTTATGATCAATGTCGCATAGTGGGTATGAACCTGCTGGCTGCTGTACGGATTTGATGCCCCCCCATAGTCCGACCCCCCGCGCCCTCGTGGATCTTTGGAGGTGAGCCGCCGTGGCACTCTCGATTTCGGCGGTGGTGCTGCTGGCGATCATCGTCTTCCTGCTGATCAAGAAGTCAGGGCTGAAGGCCGGGCATGCGATCGTCTGCATGCTGCTGGGCTTCTACCTCGCCTCCTCGACCGTGGCTCCCACGATCAACGAGCTGACGACCAACATCGCGGGCATGATCGGCAGCATCAAGTTCTGACCGCCGGACCTCGTAGTCTGGGTCCATGACGGAACTGCCCGACCGGCGTCTGCTGCTGGTGCACGCGCACCCGGACGACGAGTCGATCAACAACGGCGCGACCATGGCCAGGTACGCGGCCGAGGGTGCCCACGTCACCCTGGTCACCTGCACCCTCGGCGAACGCGGCGAGGTCATCCCGCCCGAGCTCGCCCACCTGACCGGTCCCGCCCTGGGCCAGCACCGCCGCCAGGAGCTCGACGCCGCCATGGCCGCGCTCGGCGTCCAGGACTTCCGCCTGCTCGGCGGTGCCGGACGCTACAGCGACTCCGGGATGATGGGCCTGCCCGACAACGAGGCCCCCGGCTGCTTCTGGCAGGCCGACGTGGACGAGGCCGCCGCACACCTCGTCGAGGTGATCCGCGAGGTGCGCCCCCAGGTTCTCGTGACCTACGACGACAACGGCGGCTACGGCCACCCCGACCACATCCAGGCCCACCGCGTCGCCATGCGGGCCGTCGAGCTGTCCGCCGAGTCCGGCCGGCCGATCCCGAAGGTCTACTGGAACCGGGCCCCCCGGTCGGTTGTGGAGCAGTCCTTCGCCCGTCTCCGCGAGGACCTGCCCGGCCTCCCCTTCGCCAAGACGGCCGACGTCGACGACGTACCGGGCGTCGTGGCCGACGAGCGGATCACCACCGCCGTCGACGGCGCCGCGCACGCCGCCGCCAAGGCCGCCGCGATGCGCGCCCACGCCACCCAGATCACCGTGTCCGGGCCGTACTTCGCGCTGTCCAACGAACTCGCCCAGCCGATCCTCACCACCGAGTACTACGAGCTGGTGCGCGGCGAGCGGGGCTCCGGCGAGCGGGAGACGGACCTGTTCGCCGGGATCGAGGAGGCCTCATGAGCGACCGCAGTCCGATACTCGCCCAGCCGATGCGGCCGCCCTCCGCCGGACGCGTCGCCGCCTTGGTGGGGTTCTTCCTGCTCGGGGCCGTGGTCGGCGCGGCCGGGGCGCTGGTGCAGCCCGGGTGGTTCCCGGGCGGGCTGCTGCTCGCCCTCGCCGGTGAGGCCGGGCTCGTCCTCGGTGCCGCGCGCGTCACCCGCGGGCGGGCCGGGGGCGTCGCGGCCGCCGCCGGCTGGATGCTCGCCGTCGTCCTGCTCACCGCCAGCCGCCCGGAGGGCGACTTCCTCTTCGCGGCGGGCGCCGGCTCCTATCTCTTCCTGCTCGGGGGCATCGGCGTGGCTGTGATCTGCGCCACCCTCGCCCCGGGGCGGCAACCGGACGGCGGTCCCGTCCGACTTGCCAAGTGACGTACCACTTCGCCGGGACGTGCCCGTGGGAGTCCGGTGTGGGTTTCCATAGCGGTCATGGGATACGGGTGACAAGTGGCCAGTATGGTGGTGCGCGCCGCCGAGCTGCCCGCGTGAGGTTGTGTCGGGCGGCGGAGCCAACCGGGAGAACCTGCCTTGAGTCGTGAAACTGACACTCCGTCCTCCGGGCCCAACGGGCGCGGCGGAGCCGCCTACCCGTCGGGTACGCCGCCGTACGGGACCCCGACGGTCTCCGACGGCGGTACGGAAGCGGGCCGTTCGGCCACGCGGCCGGAGGAACGCAAGACCGAGACCACGCTGACGACCCGGATCCGGATCAACATCCCCGGGTCACGGCCCATTCCGCCGGTGGTGATGCGCAAGCCCGTCGCGGACGCGGAGGGCTCCGGCGACACCGGTACCGGTTCCGGCGCCGGTGCCGGTGCCGGCGCGGGCAACGAAGCGACGGCTCCGGGCGCCGCCACGCCCAGGGGCACCGGCACGGTGGAGTCCCCCGCCGAACCCGCCCGGTCCGCCGAGGACAAGCCGACCAGCGACTGGTTCGCGCCCCGCAAGTCCGGCTCGGGCAAGGCCGGTCAGGGGAGCGGCTCCACCAACGGGGCCGGTCTGCCGGGCGGTTCCGGTCCGGCGGCGGGTGGCTCCGGTGCGGGTGGCCCGGGTGCCAGTGGTACCGGCTCGGGCGGCCCCGCTGCGGGCGGTTCCGGTGCCGGGCGGCCCGGAGGCGTGGTCGGTTCCATGAGCAGGCCGGGCGGCTCCCGGTCCGGCGGCACGAACGGCGCGGGACTCCCCGGCGGCGCGACCGGCGGCCCCGTCGCGCCCGGGCACGGCGGCGGCACGGGCTCCTTCGACGTCACCGAGGCACTGGCGGCGGGCCCGCTCGGCAACGGTTCGCGTCCCGCCCCGGGCGGTGACGGTGGTGAAACGCGCCGCGACGACCTGCCGTACTTCTCGGAGAACGACCGCCTCGGCCGGAACGGCCAGGACGGCCACGGCGGCCAGGGCGCTCCCGACGGTTTCGGCGACGCGGGCGGCCCCGGCACACAGGGCCCGGCCGGCCCGACCGCCGGTCCGGTCACCGGAGACGGCCCGATGATCCCGCCGGCGGGCGGACCCGGTGGCGCGGGCGGCTTCGATGAGCTGAGTGGTCCCGGCGGGCCGGGCGGCTTCAGCGGGCCGGGCGGTCCCGGCGGGCCTGGCACCTTCAATGAGCTGGGTGGTCCTGGTGGCCCGGGCGCTTTCAACGAGCCTGGTGGCTCCGGCGGCTTCGGCGAGCCCGGTGGCCCAGGCGCCTTCGACGAGCCCGGCCGCCCCGGTGCCCCCGGCCCGTTCAACGCCCCCGGCCGACCGGGCCGCCCCGGCGCACCTGCCGGTCCCGGAGCCATAGGCGGTCCCGCCGGCAGGGGCGGACCCGGCGGACCTGCCGGTACGGCAAACCCCGGGGGTCCTGGCCGACCTGCCGGTGTGGGCAACCCCGGAGGCCCTGGTGGCCCCGGCGCCCCTGCGGGTCCCGGTGGCCCGGGCCCCCTCGGCGGCGCCCCCGGTGCTGCCGCTCCCACCGGCCACGGCGCCGCGGGCCATGGCCCCGGCGGCGGGATGAGCGACGACACCGCCATCCTCACCCCGCAGAAGCCGGCCCCCGAGCCCCCGGACGGCCAGGGCTACGGGCCTCGCCACGACAACGTCTCCGGGCACACCGTCACCAGCGGCATCCCCGTCGTACCGCCCGGCGCGGCCTCGTCGTTCAACCCGGGTGCGCCCGGCGACGGCCCGGTGCCCCACACGGCCCCGAAGCTGCCCGAGCCGGTCTCCCCGCCCCCGGCGAGCTCCTCCAAGGCGCCGAAGAAGAAGGGGCGCAACAAGCTCGTGCTGCTCGCCGTCGGCGTGGTGGTCATCGCCGGTGGCGTCTACGGCGCCGGACTGCTGATGAACCGCACCGACGTGCCCAAGGGCACCACCGTGCTCGGCGTCGACATCGGCGGCACGACCCGTGACGGCGCGGTCAGGAAGCTCGACGACGCCTTCGACGACCGCGTGGGCAAGCCGCTGAAGCTGTCGGTGGACGGCAAGACCGTCTCCCTCGACCCGGACAACGCGGGCCTGCAGTTCGACATGGACGCCACGGCCGACGCGGCGGCGAAGAGCGACTACAACCCGGTCTCCGTGATCGGCTCGCTCTTCGGCAACCACCGGGTCGTCACCCCGGACATGCCCATCGACGAGGAGAAGCTGCACGTCGCCCTGGAGAGCGCGGCCGGCGGCGCCGGCTCGGTCACCGAGGGCACGATCAAGTTCAAGCCGGGCAAGGCCGTCCCCGTGTACGGCAAGGCGGGCAAGGGCATCGACCTCGCCAAGTCGACGGCGGCGGTGGAGGAGGCGTACCGCGCCCAGGTGGAGACCGGCTCGGCCACGCCGGTATCCGTCCCGACGACCACCCAGCAGCCGAAGATCTCCAACGCCGAGGTCGACCGGATGATGAACACGTTCGCCAAGCCGGCGATGTCGGGCATCGTCACGGTCGAGGCGGGCGGCGTGGAGGTCAAGTTCAGCCCCCAGAACTCGCTGTGGAGGTTCCTCGCGGTCAAGCCGGTCGGCAACAAGCTGGTCGAGTACTACGACAGGGCCGCGCTGAAGGAGCTGTACGGCGGCGCCTGGGACAGCGTGCTGGTCACCCGGGGCAACGGCAAGAAGACCCCCGTGACGCCCGACGACGTCATCGGCGCCATGCGCAAGGCCCTGCTCGGCAAGACGGCGGCGGACCGCGTCGGTGTGATCGACACCAACCCCAGTTAGCCGCAGGCGGGTTGAGGGGCGCCCCGGTCCACGGACCGGGGCGCCCCGCGCGTTCGGCGGGTGTCCCCACGCCGCCCCCGGCGACCTGGGCGGCCGGCCTGTCGCCCCCGTGGGCCGCCATGACATCTGTCATACGGGAGTCAGGACCGCCGACACTGCCCGGCGCACCCCGCCCCCGGCCACCCTGGCCGGTAGGACGACGACAACGCCCGTGGTCGGATTCGACCAGGTGAGCAAGAGCTACGGGACCGGACGGGCCGTGGACGGGCTGACGCTCGGCCTCAAGAAGCCGGACACCGGCACGGTCCGTCTCTTCGGCACCAGCCCCGAAACGCCATCGTCGCAGTGCGCGTGGGCGCCATGCGGCAGATGGACGAGGTCACAGTGGTCAAGGACGCCCCCGCCCCAGCTGGCCGAGGCGATCCGCAAGGTCGCCTGCATCTCTCCCAGGGCACGGTCCGCAACTACCTCAGCACAGCCATCCAGAAGCTGGCAGTGAGAAACCGCGCGGAGGCGGTCCGAACCGCGCGGGAAAAGGGCTGGTTGTGAACAAGGCCTCCGCGGCGAGCGGGCGTCAGTTGAGCATCGCCCGGGCCGCCGCCGCCTCCCCCCGCACCCGCTCGGCAGCCCTCTCGTCCACCGCCCTCACCACTTCCGCGTAGGCCTCCAGCTCCACTGCCCCACCCAGGAAATCCCCCCGCCCCACCAGCAACTGCGCCCGCTCGTACCGCAACCGAGCCGGATGCGAGGGCAGCAACAACGACAGCTCGACCGCCCACAACGCCACATCCGACCGCTCCGGCCGGGCCGCCGCCCACGCCCGCACGTTGTTCAGAATCCGCAGCACCACATCCAGCGGATCGGCCGGCCGCAACATCGACGGATCAAGGTGCGCCCCCGTCGCCCCGGCAACCAGCAACTCGGCGTCCGCCCCCGTCAGCACCCGCCCCCCGTCGAACGGATCGGCCAGCACCTGCCCCTCGTCAAGCCCGAAGCCGACGACGAAATGCCCGGGCAGAGCCACCCCGTACACCGGCGCCCCGGCCCGCCGGGCCACCTCCATCCACACCACGGACAGCAGGATCGGCAGCCCACGGCGCCGCGCCAGCACCTCGTGCAGCAGGGAGGACTCCAGGCGCTGGTAGTCGGCCGGGGCGCCGTGAAACCCCAGCCGGTCACCGAGCAGCTCCCGCAAGGCGACCGCCCACGCCCGCGGCCCCCCGGGCCGGTACGGCAGCAGCCCGGCCAGCCGGTCCAGCTCGACCTGTGCGGCATCCATGCCCGCCTCGTCCAGCGCTCCGTCCGCCTCCGCGCCCACCAGCAGGCACAACGTCGACAGATCGGGCCGCTCGGACCGGGCCTCTTCGGCGAATCGCCGCCGCAGCTCGGCGGAACGCTCGGAGGACGGGGGATACGGGGGACTCATAGCTGGCTCGTGCCCTCTCACGACGATCGGCTACCGGCCAAAGGCGCGGTCATCCGGCTCCCGGTAGTGGTGGTAGGCGTGGTGCGCGGCGAAACCCATCCCGGCGTACAACGCCCGCGCTCCCTCGTTCTCGGCCTCGACCTGGAGCCACGAGGCCGACGCGCCCTCGTCGAGGGCCCGCCGGGCCAGCGCCGCCATCACGGCCGTGGCCAGCCCCTGCCGCCGCAGCTCCGGATCGACCTCGACGGCGGCGAACCCGGCCCATCGCCCGTCGACGACACACCGCCCGATGGCGGCCGGAGCGGCGCCCGCCGAACCGGGCACGGTCGCGAACCACACCGAAGGGCCTCCCCCCAGCACCCGCAGCGCGACGTCGCTCACCCCCTTGCGCTGGTACCGGGCCAGCCACGCCTCGTCGGCCTCCCGGGACAGCACGACCCCCGACGGCTCGGCGAGGTCGGCGACCGGCGCCAGCGGCCCGACCCACAGCTCGGCGGTCACCTCCCGCGCCCAGCCCCGCGCCTCCAGCTCCGCGCACAGCAGCTCCTGGGTGCCCTCGGCACCGGTCGCGGTCTGGACGTAGGCGGGCAGGCCACGCTCGCCGTACCACCGCCGGACGGTGTCGAGGGCCTCGTCCAGGGACACGCCCGGGTCACCGAGCGGCAGCACCGAATTGGCCCGCCGCGTGAACCCGGACGCGGCCCGCAGCTCCCAGTCCCCGAGCCGCTCGCTCTCCACCGGCTGCCAGGCCCGCGCGGCCACCCGGGCCAGCTCCTCGTAGGAGGCGGCCGGACCGCGGCGACGCGCCGGTGCGGAGGGTACGACCTTGCCCGCGACCAGTGCGGATTCCGCGATGCGGACGCTCTCGCCGCCCTTCCGTGTGATCAGCAACACACCCTTGTCCCATGATGTGAGAACTCCGACCGTGTCGGTGAACTTCTCACCCGTCGGAGCATGTTCGATCAAGCTCCGTACGGAGACCCGTTTGCCCACGTCAGCAGCGGTGATACGGACCTCAAGTCGCCCGGCGGCAGAGATTTCCACAGGTCAGTTCACCCCTCCTGTTCGGATCATGCCCAAGAACGGAGATACTAGGGGCGGGCATCGACGACGCCGCGCTCCCGCGCGCCAGGCGGCGGAGCCTGAGGAGGCCCGCCAGCGCCCTATCGAGGAGGAACGACAGCGTGACCTACGTCATCGCGCAGCCTTGTGTCGACGTCAAGGACAAGGCGTGCATCGAGGAGTGCCCGGTCGACTGCATCTACGAGGGCTCCCGGTCCTTGTACATCCACCCGGACGAATGCGTCGACTGTGGTGCCTGTGAGCCGGTCTGCCCGGTCGAGGCGATCTTCTACGAGGACGACACTCCGGAGGAGTGGAAGGACTACTACAAGGCGAACGTCGAGTTCTTCGACGAGCTCGGCTCGCCCGGCGGCGCCAGCAAGCTGGGGCTGATCGAGCGCGACCACCCCTTCATCGCCGCGCTGCCGCCGCAGGCCTAGTCACCGCAAGCGGCCCGCACATCCGTGCCGCCTCGGTCCCGTACGGCCCGACCACGCCCTGGTCGCCGTACGGGGCCGAGGCGTTGCCGCGCGACGGCTCGTACGTACCAGAAAGTGAGCCAGAAACCGTGTCCGCAGTCTCCGACCGTCTCCCCACTTTCCCCTGGGACAAGCTGACGCCGTACAAGGCCACGGCGGCCGCGCATCCGGACGGCATCGTGGACCTGTCGGTCGGCACCCCGGTCGACCCGGTCCCCGAGCTGATCCAGAAGGCTCTGGTCGCCGCGGCGGACTCCCCGGGCTACCCGACCGTCTGGGGCACGCCCGAGCTGCGCGACGCGATCACCGGCTGGGTCGAGCGCCGCCTCGGCGCCCGGGACGTCACCCACCGCCACGTCCTGCCGATCGTCGGCTCCAAGGAGCTCGTCGCCTGGCTCCCGACCCAGCTGGGCCTCGGCCCCGGCGACCGGGTGGCCTACCCGCGCCTGGCCTACCCGACGTACGAGGTGGGCGCGCGCCTGGCCCGCGCCGCGTACGAGGTCTACGACGACCCGACGGAACTGGACCCCGAGGGACTGAGGCTCCTCTGGCTGAACTCGCCGTCCAACCCGACGGGCAGGGTCCTGCCGAAGGCGGAGCTCACCCGGATCGTCGCCTGGGCCCGCGAGCACGGCGTCCTGCTCTTCTCCGACGAGTGCTACCTGGAGCTGGGCTGGGAGGCCGACCCGGTCTCGGTGCTCCATCCGGACGTCAACGGCGGCTCGTGCGAGGGCGTCGTCGCCGTCCACAGCCTCTCCAAGCGCTCGAACCTGGCCGGCTACCGGGCGGCGTTCCTGGCCGGCGATCCCGCGGTCCTGGCTCCCCTCCTGGAGATCCGTAAGCACGGCGGCATGATGACGTCGGCACCGACCCAGGCAGCGGTGATCGCGGCCCTCGGCGACGACGACCACGTCCGCGTCCAGCGCGAGCGCTACGCCGCCCGCCGCACCCTCCTGCGCGAGGCCCTCCTCGCCCACGGCTTCCGTATCGAGCACAGCGAGGCCAGCCTCTACCTGTGGGCCACGAGAGGCGAATCCTGCTGGGACACGGTCTCCCACCTGGCCGAACGAGGCATCCTGGTCGCCCCCGGCGACTTCTACGGCCCGGCAGGCGCCGAGTTCGTCCGAGTAGCCCTGACGGCAACGGACGAGCGGGTAGCGGCTGCGGTGCAGCGTCTGTAACCCAACGCCGAGCACCGGCCAAGACGCCTCAGCCGCACCGACCCGGACAGACACAAACCGACGGGGTCCAGGGAAACTCCCTGGACCCCGTCGGCGCTCAGGACCCGGCGTCAGCCGACCGGCAGACCCTTGACGGGCAGCGACTCAGCCGACGGCAGTCCGCCCTTCGTCAGGGAGTCCGCCGGCAGGCCACCCTGCGCCGAACCAGCCGCGTCGCCGACGAGCTGCCCGGCGGAGCCCGCCGCGTCGCCGGCGGCCTTCTGCGCGGCCGGCGTGGTCTTCTTGACTGCCTTGCCACTGGTCTTGTCCACGGCCGACACCGTCTTCTTGACGGTCTTGCTGCCGGTGTCACCCGCGGACTCGGTGACGTTCTGCGCCGCGCCGTCGACGGTGTCGCCGACGTTCGCCCCGTCCAGGGCGGTCAGCCCGCCGAGGTTCGGGGTGGCCGGCAGCTCGGGGGCCGCGCTGGCGGAGCCGGCCGCACCGACCCCGGCAGCCGCTCCCGCAGCGACGATCAACGCGGCACGGGCGATCCGGCGGGTCAGGGGGAGGGACATGGTGCTCCTTCGACGGAGAGAACGGTGAGGTTGTGAAGCGTCCGGCCGGTCCGGGAGTTGATCGACTGGCTGTTGATCTCCCCGGCTCGGACGCAGTGACTACCGCTCGAAGCCCGCGAAGGTTGCGGCGCCGCAACGTAAAGAGTTGGTAATGCGTCGCATTATCGTCTGCGGATAGAAACGGGCAAAGAGGCTCCGCCGGAAAGTCCGCCGAATCCTTCCAGCCCTGTGATTCCAAGGGTTCTCGCCGTTTCCGATACGGGGACGCGGAAACCTGCGCACCCCGCCGCCGCGCCGTACGGGTAACTCCCAGGGGTGAAGCCCCGCACCCCTGCGCGATCTAGCCCATCGTCACGATACGGACGGCGCCCGCGTCCCGCTCCGCACCCGCGGTGCCCTTCGGCGTGACGCCCCGCCACTCGCTGGCAGTGTTCCCGGCGACCCATTCCCGCCCCGCGTACGTGACGCGTGCGATGTGCAGCTCGGAGGCGTTGGCCACGGCCCAGTGCGCCAGCTGCCAGCCGCGCTGTTCCACGCTCTGCCCCGTGGCGGCACTGGTGTCGGCGGTCACCGGCAGCGTCATGGTCCGCCCGTCGGACCCGCCCGTACCGCTCGGAGACGGCGTCGGAGAGGCCGCCGACGAGCGGCCCACCTCCGCACCGGCCGGCTCCAGGACATCGCGCCCGAAGTCCCGCACGAGCGCGGCACGCACCCCGTCCGGGCCCGTCGCCCGCGTCGCGGCCGGGCGGCCCTCGCAGGTCAGCGTGGCCGCGGACTGCCCGGTGAGAGCCGCGGCGAGCAGCGCGGCGTCCGGCTCGTGCTTGGCGTAGGCCTGCGGGAAGCCGCTGCGCTGCACGCGCTGCGCGGCGACCGTGAGCGGCAGTCGCGTGTAGCCCGGCACCTTGACCAGGTGGTCGTAGAACTCGCCGGCCGAGTACGTCGGGTCCATGATCTCCTTCGGCGTGCCCCAGCCCTGTGAGGGCCGCTGCTGGAACAGGCCGAGCGAGTCCCGGTCGCCATGGTTGATGTTGCGCAGGCTCGACTCCTGGAGCGCGGTCGCCAGCGCGATGGTCACGGCCCGCTCGGGCAGGCCGCGCCCGTCGCCCACGGCGGCGATCGTCGCCGCGTTCACCGCCTGCTCGGGCGTGAACTCGTACGACGCCCCGTCGCCCTCGCCGGAGACGACTTTGCAGCCCGGCCCGCCTGTGCCTCCGGTGATGTACTGCACCACGAGGTAACCGGCGATCGCGAGCAGGATCACGAACGCGGACCCGCATCGGAAGACGCGGCCGCGACGCTTGGGAGAAGAGGACGGCTCTGGCACGCCGTACAAGGTACTGGAGAGTACGGAGTGCTTGAGCCGGGTGTGGACCGTGTGCACAACCCTGGCGCGTTAGGGTCGACGGCATGGCCGACACCTCCCTTGACCTCACGCTGGACGCCGCGGAGCTCACCGCCCGGCTCGTCGACTTCCGCTCCGAGAGCGGCACCGAGAAGCCCCTCGCCGACGCGATCGAGACCGCGCTGCGTGGCCTGCCCCACCTGACGGTCGAGCGGTTCGGCAACAACGTCGTGGCGCGGACGGACCTGGGCCGCCCGGAGCGGGTGATCCTGGCCGGTCACATCGACACCGTCCCGATCGCGGGCAACGTCCCCTCCCGGCTCGACGAGGACGGCGTCCTGTGGGGCTGCGGCACGTGCGACATGAAGTCGGGCGTCGCGGTGCAGCTGCGCGTCGCGGCCACCGTCCCGGCCCCCAACCGCGACCTGACCTTCGTCTTCTACGACAACGAGGAGGTCGCCGCGGAGCTGAACGGCCTCAAGCACGTCTCCGAGGCGCACCCCGAGTGGCTCCAGGGCGACTTCGCGGTCCTCCTGGAACCGTCGGACGGCCAGGTCGAGGGCGGCTGCCAGGGCACGCTGCGGGTGCTGCTGCGGACCAAGGGCGAGCGGGCCCACTCGGCGCGCGGCTGGATGGGCTCCAACGCCATCCACGCGGCCGCCCCGATCCTCGCCCGCCTGGCCTCCTACGAGCCGCGCCGGCCGGTGATCGACGGCCTGGAGTACCGCGAGGGCCTGAACGCGGTCGGCATCACCGGGGGAGTGGCCGGCAACGTGATCCCCGACGAGTGCGTCGTCACCGTCAACTTCCGCTACGCGCCCGACCGCACGCCCGAGGAGGCCGTGGCCCACGTCCGGGAGGTCTTCGCGGACTGCGGCGTGGACGAGTTCGAGGTGGTCGACCACAGCTCGGCCGCGATGCCGGGCCTGTCCCACCCGGCGGCGAAGGCGTTCATCGAGGCGGTGGGCGGCACCCCGATGCCGAAGTACGGCTGGACGGACGTGTCCCGCTTCTCGGCCCTGGGCGTCCCCGCGGTCAACTACGGCCCGGGCAATCCCCACTTGGCGCACAAGCGGGACGAGCGCGTGGAGGTCGCGAAGGTCCTCGCGGGCGAGGAGCGCCTGCGGACCTGGCTGACGGCCTGAACGGCCGGGAGGCCGTCGTGTTTACGGCGCTCCATCGCGGACATGCTCACGTCCCCCGCTCGTAACCCGCGTAGATCTACGCTGAGGTGGAACGACAGGCACGACGGAGGGAGCGCACATGGCGACCGGCAACCCCGAGGGGAAGAAGCAGCCGCCGGAGGAACAGCGCCTGGGCCCGGTCCTCCGGCGGCGGGGGCAGGTGCAGGCCAGCACCACCGACCAGCGGCTGCTGGACGAGCGCGCCCCGTCCGACTGGGTGCACACCGACCCCTGGCGCGTGCTGCGCATCCAGTCGGAGTTCATCGAGGGCTTCGGCGCGCTCGCCGAACTCCCGCCCGCGATCAGCGTGTTCGGCTCCGCCCGGACTCCGGCGGACTCGCCCGAGTACGAGGCGGGTGTCCGGCTGGGGCGGGGACTGGTGGACGCGGGCTTCGCGGTCATCACGGGCGGCGGCCCGGGCGCGATGGAGGCGGCCAACAAGGGGGCCCTGGAGGCCAAGGGCATCTCGGTCGGCCTCGGCATCGAGCTGCCGTTCGAGCAGGGTCTGAACCCGTACGTCGACATCGGCCTGAACTTCCGTTACTTCTTCGTCCGGAAGATGATGTTCGTCAAGTACGCGCAGGGCTTCGTCGTCCTGCCCGGCGGCCTCGGCACCCTCGACGAACTCTTCGAGGCCCTCACCCTCGTCCAGACGCAGAAGGTCACCCGCTTCCCGATCGTCCTCTTCGGCAGCGAGTACTGGGGCGGCCTCGTCGACTGGCTCCGCCAGACGGTCATCGCCCAGGGCAAGGCCGCGGAGAAGGACCTTCTCCTGTTCCACGTCACGGACGACGTGGACGAGGCGGTGGCACTGGTGTCGAAGGAAGCGGGCAGGTAGAGGCGAGCCGGGGTTCTGGCCGACCGCTTCGGCCGGGCGAGCCGGGCTTCTTGTCCGAGTGATTCGGGTGGCGGCTGGGCATGGGCCGGAGGTCCAGGGGGCGGAGCCCCCTGGTACCTCAGGTCAAGCCCTAGGCCAGCCCACGCCGGGCAACCGCAGGCTCCCGCCACCCCGCGATCGCCCCCACCATCTCCAGCACCTGCCGCGTCTCCGCCACCTCATGCACCCGGTACACCTGAGCCCCGAGCCACGCGGACACCGCAGTCGTAGCCAACGTCCCCACCACCCGCTCCTTCACGGGCCGATCCAACGTCTCCCCCACGAAGTCCTTGTTGGACAAGGACACCAGCACCGGCCACCCCGTGGCGACCATCTCGCCCAGCCGCCGGGTGGCCTCCAGACTGTGCCGCGTGTTCTTCCCGAAGTCGTGTCCGGGGTCGATCATGATCGACTCCCTAGGCACGCCCAGCGCCAGCGCCCGCTCGGCCAGCTCGACCGTCACGTCCAGGATGTCGGCCATGACGTCGTCGTACTCCACCCGATGCGGCCGGGTCCGCGGCTCCGCGCCCCCCGCGTGCGTGCACACCAACCCCACCCCGTACCGCGCGGCGACCTCGGCGAGCCCCGGGTCCACCCCGCCCCACGCGTCGTTCAGCAGGTCCGCCCCGGCCTCGCACACGGCCGCCCCGACCTCGGCCCGCCACGTGTCGACACTGATGATCACGTCCGGGAACCGCCGCCGCACCTCCGCGACGAAGCCGACCGTCCGCCGGGCCTCCTCCTCGGCCGTGACCTCCTCGCCCGGCCCGGCCTTGACACCGCCGATGTCGATGATCGCGGCTCCCTCGGCCACCGCCTGTTCCACGCGCGCGAGGGCGGGCTCGTCGCGGAAGGTCGCGCCCCGGTCGTAGAAGGAGTCCGGGGTCCGGTTCACGATCGCCATGATCACCGGCTCGTGCGGCCCGAATTCCCGCCTGCCCAGCCTGAGCATCCGCTGTGACCTTTCCTGGTACGTCCCCGTCTTCCGCCGCCTGCGACCCTAACTGTCAGAGTCACGTGGCACGATCGGAGCCTGACACCATGCGTGTCCGAAGACACCGACACATCCGACCGTGGGGGCTCCGCGATGGTTATGTTCCTGTTCCTGGTCGTCGCGCTAGCCGTCGTGGTCGCCGCGGTGACCCTCGCCGTGGTGGGCGGCGGCGAGAACGGCCCGCTGCCCGAGGCCACCCCCGAGCGGCTGCGGGACCCGCTGCCGCCGGACCGCCCGGTCGACCGTGCCGACGTGGAGAGCCTCCGCTTCCCGCTCGCCGCCCGCGGCTACCGCATGGCGGACGTGGACGACGCCCTCAGCCGCCTCGGCGCCGAGCTCGCCGAGCGTGACGCCCGCATCGCCGACCTGGAGTCGGCCCTGGCGGGCGCCCGGGCGGCCGTCGGCCACGGCCCGGTCTCCAGGGAGAACCACACTCCCGCGGAGAACCACGTGTCCATGGACAGGCCCGCCCCGGGCCAGGAGGACAGGCCATGAGCGACGGCGCCGCCCTCGCCGGCCCGGACGGCGCGCTGCGCTGCCCCTGGGCCCTGTCCGCCCCGGAGTACGTGGCGTATCACGACGAGGAGTGGGGCCGCCCGGTCCACGGCGACGACGCGCTCTTCGAGCGCCTCAGCCTGGAGGCCTTCCAGTCGGGCCTGTCCTGGATCACGATCCTGCGCCGCCGCCCCGGCTTCCGCGCCGCCTTCGCCGACTTCAAGATCGCTTCGGTGGCCGCCTTCACCGACGAGGACCGCGAGCGCCTCCTGGCCGACGCCGGCATCATCCGCAACCGCGCCAAGATCGACGCGACGCTCGCCAACGCGCGCGTGCTGGCCGAGTGGGCCCCGGGCGAACTCGACGAGCTGATCTGGTCGCACGCCCCCGAGCCGGGCGCCCGCCCGGTCCCGAAGGCGCTCTCCGACGTCCCGGCCGTCACGCCTGAGTCGACGGCCCTGTCCAAGGCGCTGAAGAAGCGGGGCCTGCGCTTCGTCGGCCCGACGACGGCGTACGCGCTGATGCAGGCCTGCGGACTGGTCGACGACCACCTCCAGGCCTGCTTCGCGCGTCGCACCTGATCCCCTCGCAGCAGGTCAGCGGCCCAGATACGTGGGCTTCTCCTTGTTGACGAAGGCCTGCACCGCGATCGCGTGATCCTCGGAGGAACCCGCCCGGCTCTGGAGCTCGTCCTCCTTCTCCAGGGTCTCCGCCAGGGAGTGCGTCAGCCCGTAGGCCATCGACTCCTTCAGCGCCGCGTACGCCACCGTCGGCCCCTCGGCCAGCGCCCGCGCCACCTTCTCGGCCTCCGCGCGCAGCTCACCGGCCGGCACCAGCCGGTTGGCGATGCCGAGCTCGTACGCCTCCCGCGCGCTGATGCTCCTCGGGAAGAGCAGCAGGTCGGCCGCCCGACCGGGGCCGATCAGGCGCGGCAGCGTCCACGAGATCCCCGAGTCGGCGGTCAGCGCCACCCCGGCGAACGAGGTGTTGAACGCGGCCGTGTCCGCCACGATCCGGTAGTCCGCCGCGAGCGCGAAGCCGAAGCCCGCCCCGGCCGCCACCCCGTTCACGGCGGCGACGACCGGCTTCGCGGCCTCCGTCAGCGTCCGCACGATCGGGTTGTAGTGCTCCCGCACCGTGCTCAGGGTCTGCCCGGAACCGGTCTCCCGGTCCTCGATCAGCAGCCCGATGTGCTCCTTGAGGTCCTGCCCGACGCAGAACGCCCGGTCACCGGCGGCGGTCAGCAGCACCGCCCGTACGGCGGTGTCGTCCGCCGCGCTCCGGACCGCCTCCCTCAGGGCGACCTTGGCCGCCACGTTCAGCGCGTTCATCGCCTCCGGGCGGTTCAGCGTGATCGTCGCGAGCCCGTCGCTCACCTCGTAGAGCACGGTGTCGGCCATGACGTATCCCCTCCGTGTCGCTGCTCGGGGGCGTACCGGCCGGTACGCCCCGCGTCTGAGGACAGCATGACGGAGATCATCGACCGGAGATCGGACCGGACGTGTGACCTGCGTCAAAGAATTCTGGTCCGGATCCGTTCGGTGGATGTGTGTGCGGTGGCGGAGTATCGCAGTCTCATCGCCGAATTGAGTGGTTTTGCTCGCGTGCGTTGCCCAAGCGATGCCGACTGATGTTGGTCATCGGGTCCTGCGATGCGGGATAATGGCCTGGAAGCAATGTGTTCGATGCCGGTGTCGCGTGTCCTGCCTCAAGGACAGCACTGTGCCCTTCTCCAGGGGGCCGTCGGCTTTGACGATGAGCTGGGTTTCAGGAAGGGGAACGAGCATGGCGGCCATGAAGCCGCGGACGGGTGACGGCCCGCTCGAGGTGACCAAGGAGGGGCGGGGCATCGTCATGCGCGTTCCGCTCGAAGGCGGCGGTCGGCTCGTCGTCGAGCTGACCCCGGACGAGGCCGACGCCCTGGGCGATGCCCTCAAGAAGGTCGTCGGCTGACGCGCAAGCGACCATACCCTTTCAGCTGCCCCGGCATCGTTTGAGGTGCCGGGGCGGCTGTTTTCTCACCGATGACGTTCGCCTGCCCCGGGTACCGCTCCACTAACGTGCGACCCGGCTACCGTTTCACCGCGCACAGCAGCCCGTCGCCCACCGGCAGCAGGGACGGCACCAGCTCCTGGCTCTCGCGCACCGCGCGCAGCAGCTCCCGCAGTCGCAGCACCTCGGTGGGCTGCGGACCGGAGTCCACCGTCCGGCCGTTCGCGAAGGCGCCCTCGAAGACGACGAGTCCGCCGGTGCGCAGCAGTCGCAACGATTCAGCGAGGTAGTCCATGACCTCTAGGCGATCGCCGTCGCAGAAGACGAGGTCGTAGCCCGCGTCCGCGAGCCGGGGCAGCACGTCCAGGGCGCGGCCCGGGATGAAGCGGGCCCGGTTGCTGGCGAAGCCGGAGGCGCGGAAGGCCTGGCGGGCGAACTGCTGGTGCTCCGGCTCGGAATCCACGGTGGTCAGAACACCGTCGGGGCGCATACCGTGCAGGAGGTGGATCCCCGAGACACCACAGCCGGTCCCGATCTCCGCGACGGCCTTGGCGTCGACGGAGGCGGCCAGCAACCGCAGCGCGGCGCCCGTGCCGGGCGACACCGAGCGCAGCCCCGCCTCACGGGCCCGGTCGCGGGCCCAGCGCAGCGCGTCGTCCTCGGCGACATAGGCGTCGGCGAACGCCCAGCTCGTCTGCCGGTTGCCGGTAATGACCCTCTCCTGTCCCCGTGAATGCCTGGGCGTGACTGTATCCGTTGGGCCCGGGAACCCGCAGATGGGACCGGTCGTTTGAAGGGACGAGCGAGTGGTCGCGGGTCGTGACGGGGGGAAGGCAGTGGATCGAGGCGCCGAGCAAGTGCCGACGCAGCAGTACGAGGCGTATCAGCGCAGATCAAATTCTCGTAAAACCGCTTATCCGGTCCTAACGGGCGAGGTGGCTATGGTAGGGGCTCCACTGGACACCACCAGAGCTGACAGGGGAGGTGCGGCTGCGCCTGTGGATAGAGGAGGAGTGCTCCGGCGCTTCTTCACATCCCCGGCGGGCAGGCCGACATCTGTGAACGACACTGCTGACCACAGCCACGCCGCTGACTTCACCCAGACCGCGACCTTCACCACCGACGCGGACGGGCAGGCGTGGACTCCGCCCACGTGGGAGGAGATCGTCAGCACGCACAGCGGCCGGGTCTACCGGCTCGCCTACCGCCTGACCGGCAACCAGCACGACGCCGAGGACCTCACACAGGAGGTCTTCGTCCGTGTCTTCCGTTCCCTGTCGACGTACACGCCGGGCACCTTCGAGGGCTGGCTGCACCGCATCACCACGAACCTGTTCCTGGACATGGTCCGCCGCAAGCAGCGCATCCGCTTCGACGCGCTGGGCGAGGACGCGGCCGAGCGGCTGCCCAGCAAGGAGCCCTCGCCGCAGCAGGTCTTCAACGACGCGCACTTCGACGCGGACGTCCAGCAGGCCCTCGACACCCTCGCCCCCGAGTTCCGCGCCGCGGTCGTCCTGTGCGACATCGAGGGACTGTCGTACGAGGAGATCGCCGCGACCCTCGGCGTCAAGCTCGGCACGGTCCGCTCGCGGATCCACCGCGGCCGCTCCCAGCTGCGCAAGGCCCTCGCGCACCGCTCCCCTCAGGCGCGCGCCGAGCGCCGCTCCTTCGTGCCCCGTGTTCCCGCACTGGGAGGAGGGGGCGCGAGCGCGTGAGCGGATCACGGCCTGACGCTTCCGAGGGACACCTCGCAGAGCAGCACCTGGGAGACCGACTCTCCGCCCTGGTCGACGGAGAGCTCGGTCATGACGCGCGTGAGCGCGTACTGGCGCATGTGGCCACCTGCCCGAAGTGCAAGGCGGAGGTGGACGCCCAGCGCCGGCTGAAGAACGTCTTCGCGGAGGCGGCCCCGCCGCCCCCCTCCGAGAGCTTCCTGGCTCGCCTGCAGGGACTACCCGCGGGCGGCGGCCCGGACGGTGATGCCACACCGCCGGGCGGGGGAGCGCTGCCCGGCGGACTGTCCGGACGGTTCGGAACGTCCGGGGCCTTCGGAGCGAAGCGCGGCGACCGGTTCGAGTTCGGGTACGTCCCGGCCCGGCCGCACGTCCCCGTGCTGCCGTCCGCCGACCGCGGCCTGCCTTCGGGCAGCCGGGGCTTCCGTATCCACGACGTCGGCCGGCACGAGCCCGACAGATCCTCCTCGCGGCTGCGGTTCGCCTTCGCGGCCGCCGGAGCCGTGTCCCTGGCCGCGATCGCCCTGGGCGGCGTCACCACCGGCACCCCGACCGACACGGACGCCCGCGGCGGCTCCGGCACGGGGAGCAACGTGACCCCGATGCGCACTCAGGGCACGGCCGCCGCGACGCAGCCCGAATCCCAGCGGCGCCGCAGTACGGGGCCCCTGCTCGGGCAGGTGCACGGCCAGAGTCCGCTCGGCCGCACCCCGGCCGCCCTGACCGAGGTGTCCGCACCACTGCTGCCGGGTGTGCCGCATTCCGCAGCGGGGCAGCAGGCCGTCCACGCGCTGGCCGCCCCGGTGATGGCCGGTGCCGCCGCCATGTCCCCGCTGATACGTCCGCTCGAGGCGGCCCCGCCGACCGCCCTGACCCCGTGGTCCGTGGTCCCCGAGATCGCGGCACCCCTGCTCGCGGTGCCCCTCCCGGACACGACCTCGTCCCCCTCTCCTCCCGCCTCCTCCCGTACGGCCCGCTGACCGGCCGCTGCGCGGCGGCGAGCGAACCTGATTGAATCCGGGGGTGGCGCCCGCGGCCGAGGCGTGGCCGCGGGCGCCGATTCGACGAACTGCGGCTACCGCCGTCGAGCCGTGCCGCGGCTGTGGGGAGAGCATGAACGAGGGGAAGCCCGCGAAGGCCAAGTGGTGGAGTCCTCGGCCGCAGGGCCTTTCGGGGGAGCCGGGGAGCGCGGGGCCGGCCCGCGAGGACTCGGCTGCCACCGACGGCGACTTCGAGCTGGCGCGGCCTGCCGTGCGGCTGGACGAGGACGGCGGCGACTACGAGCTGAGGCGCCCCGAGCCGGTACCGGCCGACGGCGAGCCCGCCGGGGCGCCCGCCGGGGCCGCCGAGCACGGCGTTCGCGCCACGCCCGCCGTGCCGCCCCGGGGCGGGCCCGCCGGGAGCGCTGTGGAGTCGACCGGGCCGGCCCCCTTCGCCGCGGACACCGGGATCCCCACATCCGCCGTACCGGTCGACGGAGCCCCGAAGCCCCTGCACGATCCCGACCCGTACAGCACACCGCCCTACGGCGAACCCGGCCCCTGGGCGCCCGCGCCGCCGGTGCAGCATCCGGCGGCGACACCGGCGCACGGCGTCGCGGCAGCGGACCGGTCGGCCATGCCCGCCACGCCCGTTCGGCCGCCGCAGGGGGCACCGGCGGCCCCGCCCGGCATCCCAGCGCCTGCCATGCCCCTACAGCCCCCCAGCGCCCCCACGCCGGCGCCCGCTGCGGCTGTCCACGCCGACACCCCGCCCCCGCCCTCGGCAGCCGCCCAGACCCCCGCTCCCGACCCCTGGCAGCGCTACGACCCCTGGGCAGCTCCCGTGCCTCCGGGCGGCCAGGGCCCACTCCAGCAGAACGGGGCGGGCGTGCTCAGCACGGAGCAGCGGCGTCGGCGGGGCAGGAAGGCGCTGGCCGGTGGCGCCGTACTGCTCGCGCTCGTGTCCGGGGGCGTCGGCGGTGCCATGGGGACGTATCTGGAGCGGAACGGCGGCGTCGGGACCGTCGAGTTGCCGCAGGCCGGGGAGGAACCCACCGGGCGCGCCGCGGACAGTGTGGCCGGGATCGCCGGGCGGGCCCTGCCCAGCGTGGTCACGCTGCATGTGAGCGGCTCCGGCGAGCAGGGCACGGGCACCGGCTTCGTGCTCGACACCCAGGGGCACATCCTCACCAACAACCACGTCGTGCGGCCCGCCGGATCCGCCGGCGAGATCACGGTGACCTTCGACGGCGGGGAGAGTGCCGAGGCCGAGCTCGTCGGCCGGGACAGCGGCTACGACCTCGCCGTCGTGAAGGTGAAGGGCGTACGCGGACTCACCCCGCTGGCGCTCGGCAACTCGGACAACGTGCAGGTCGGCGACCCGGTCGTGGCCATCGGTGCGCCCTTCGACCTGGCCGGCACCGTCACCTCCGGCATCATCAGCGCCAAGCAGCGGCCCATCACGGCGGGCGGCGAGAAGGGTGACGGCAGCGACGTGTCGTACGTCGACGCGCTCCAGACCGACGCGCCCATCAACCCGGGCAACTCCGGCGGGCCCCTGCTCGACGCCCGGGCCCGGGTCATCGGCATCAACTCGGCCATCCGGTCGGCGGGCAGCGGATCCGAGCTGGAGGGTGGTCAGTCCGGCTCGATAGGCCTCGGCTTCGCCATACCCATCAACCAGGGCAAGCGCGTCGCCGAGGAACTGATCAACACCGGGAAGGCGACCCACCCGGTGATCGGCATCACTCTCGACATGGACTACACGGGCGACGGCGCCCGCGTCGCCGCCGAGGGCAGTGAAGGTGGATCCCCGGTGACCGTGGGCGGTCCGGGCGCCAAGGCCGGGATCAAGGCGGGCGACGTCATCACCGAGATCGACGGGCAGCGCGTCCACTCCGGTGAGGAACTGATCGTCAAGACCCGGGCCCACCGTCCCGGCGACCGGCTGGAGCTGACCGTGGAGCGTGGCGGCAAGGAGCGGACGATGTCGCTCGTCCTCGGGTCCTCCGGCGGCAGCTGAGTCGTGATGTCCGGGACTTACAGGGACGAACATGGCAAACATTCGGGAAAGCGATTCCACTCCCCGCACTCGGAGGTCTCGGGACGGTACCGGTCGGACGGGATCGCCGGGTACCGTGGATCCGGCCCGGACCACGGCAAGACCCGCATGACCACCGAGGGCCGAGGACCGAGGACAGCGCGAGGAGCTGCAGGTGTTCAATGACATAGGACCACTCGAGCTGGTGACGCTCATCGTCCTTGCCGTGCTCGTCTTCGGTCCGGAAAAGCTCCCCAAGGTCATCCAGGACGTGACGCGCACGATCCGGAAGATCCGTGAGTTCTCGGAGAGCGCTAAGAACGACATCCGGGAGGAACTGGGCCCGGAGTTCAAGGACTTCGAGTTCGAGGACCTCAACCCCAAGACGTTCATCCGCAAGCAGCTGGACAACGAGGACCTGGGGCTCAAGGAGATCCGCAACGGCTTCGACCTGAAGAAGGAGATGGCCGAGGTCACCGACGCCGTCCACAGCCGTGACTCCGACACGTCCTCCTCGTCGTCCTCCGGCTCCTCCGGCGGCCGCATCGACATGACGAAGAAGCCCGAGCTCCCCGACCGGGACGACCGGCCGCCCTTCGACGCGGACGCCACCTGAGCCGCGCGCCGCGGTGTGCTCCCCGGTACGCGTGACGCGTTTCATACTCCGGTAGGGCTGTCCACGGCCTGATCGAGGCGCCCGTGCGGCCCACGCGCCGGGCGCTTTCCCTGCTGCTCGCGGCGGTGTGGCTATGCTGCCGAGTTGTTGTGCGGACCGGTCGAGTACGCCCGAAGGGGGGCGGGCCGCCCGGTCCGACTAGAGCGAGGAGGGCTCGGGCACATGGAGACGACGAGTGGGTCAGTCGCACAGGCGCCGGCCGCGGAGGGCGGACAGCAGGCCCCCTCCGCCCGGCGTACGGTCGACGGCTACCTGCGCGCGCCCTTCCCGTGGTACGGCCTCGACGAGGCGTTCACGGGGCCGCGCTGGCTGATGCAGGTCGGGACGACGGCCGACGGGGCCGTGGAACACGGGTCCATCGGGCACGGTGACGAGCCGACGGTGCGCAACGAGTTCGCCGCCGGGGGTGATCAGGACGCCAAGGAGAAGTTCGCGGTCGTGGTGACCGTGGCGGCGAGTCCCTCACGGCGCAGTGCGGACGGCACGGGGTTGCTGGAGGCGACGTCGGTGTCCTCGGCGGCCTGGCTCGCGGGTGTGGGGCTGCTGTCCTTCACGTGGCCCGGGCAGATGGACCACTCCCTGCGGGACGACTGGCTGGAGCAGCAGACGGAGACGGCGTGGGTGCTGGCGGACGACCTGGACGGGGCCGACTGGTCGACGCTGTCGCTGCCGGTGGACGGGGTGCCGACGGCGTTCCACTACCGGGAGTCCGAGTTCGGGTGGGTGCTGGCCGGGTCGACTTCGGCGGGTGTCCATCTGGGTGCCTACGGGCGCGGCATGAGTGCGTACGGGCTCGGCTTCGCCGTGGTCAAGGACATCGCCGCGTACGCGTGAGTTGGGGGGCGCCGGTTGGTTTCGGCGCCCCTTCCCGTAGGGCTTCGGCCGGATGGGCGGCTGCGGGTGCGACGTGGTTGCTCGCGCCCACGCGGCGGAGCCGCATATCGGCCCAGCCCCCCGCCCCGAAGGTACGTCTAGAACTTGTTCCTCGGAGTGATCCCCAGGGACAGGCCCGACAGGCCCCGCTGCCGTCCTCCCAGCTTCCCCGCGATCGACCGCAGGGCCGAGCCCGCCGGGGAGTCCGGGTCCGTCAGGACGACCGGCTTGCCCTCGTCGCCGCCCTCGCGGAGGCGGACGTCGATGGGGATGCTGCCGAGGACCGGGACGTTCGTGCCGGTCGTGCGGGTCAGGCCGTCGGCGACCGCCTGGCCGCCGCCCGTGCCGAAGACGTCGACCATCTCGCCGCAGTGCGGGCAGGGCAGGCCGGACATGTTCTCGACCACGCCGACGATCTTCTGGTGGGTCTGCACGGCGATGGAGCCGGCGCGCTCGGCGACCTCGGCAGCGGCCTGCTGCGGGGTCGTGACGACCAGGATCTCGGCGTTCGGGACCAGCTGGGCGACGGAGATCGCGATGTCGCCGGTGCCGGGCGGCAGGTCCAGCAGGAGCACGTCCAGGTCGCCCCAGTACACGTCCGCCAGGAACTGCTGGAGGGCGCGGTGGAGCATCGGGCCGCGCCAGACGACCGGGGCGTTGCCCGGGGTGAACATGCCGATGGAGATGACCTTCACGCCGTTCGCCGACGGCGGCATGATCATGTTCTCGACCTGGGTGGGGCGGCCGTCGGCGCCCAGCATGCGCGGCACGCTGTGGCCGTAGATGTCGGCGTCCACGACACCGACCTTGAGGCCGTCGGCCGCCATCGCCGCCGCCAGGTTCACCGTCACCGAGGACTTGCCCACGCCGCCCTTGCCGGAGGCGACCGCGTAGACACGGGTCAGGCTGCCCGGCTTGGCGAAGGGGACCTCGCGCTCGGTCTGGCCGCCGCGCAGGGCGGACGCCAGCTCGCGGCGCTGTTCGTCGCTCATCACGTCGAGCGTGACGTCGACGCTGGTGACGCCCTCCACGCCGGAGACCGCCTCGGTCACGCGCTGCGTGATCGTGTCCCGCATCGGGCAGCCCGAGACCGTGAGGTACACGGTGACCGCGACCGCCCCGTCCGCACCGATCTCCACGGATTTGACCATCCCGAGCTCGGTGATGGGCTTGTGGATCTCGGGGTCGTTCACCGTCGCCAGCGCCTCGCGCACCGCGTCTTCCGTAGCCATAGGGTCGATGGTACGGCGCCGTACCGTGGCGTAGGAAAGGCCGTCAGCGGTCGTCTGCGTCACGTCCCGGTGACCGTTCCGCCGGGAATACGACCGAGCCGTGACGGTGGCCGTTGTGCCGCTCCTCCAGTTCCTTGACCACGTCCTGGAGTTCCGAGCGGATCCAGTCGCGGGTGGCGACCTCGCCGAGGCCGATGCGCAGGGCGGCGACCTCGCGGGTCAGGTACTCGGTGTCCGCGATCGACCGCTCGTTCTGCTTGCGGTCCTGCTCCAGGTTGACCCGGTCGCGGTCGTCCTGCCGGTTCTGCGCGAGCAGGATCAGCGGGGCGGCGTAGGAGGCCTGGAGCGACAGCATCAGGGTCAGGAAGATGAACGGGTACTCGTCGAAGCGCAGGTCGCGCGGGGCGAGGGTGTTCCACGCCACCCACAGGATGATGGCGGCCGTCATCCAGACCAGGAACCGTCCGGTGCCGAGGAAGCGCGCGATGCGTTCCGAGAACCGTCCGAAGGCCTCCGGGTCGTACTCGGGCAGGATCCGGTGCTTGGGCACGCCCGGCTGGTCGAGGCGGGCGGTGCGCGGCCGGCCTGCCGCCGTCGAGCCGGACGGAATGCGCTCGCGCAGGGTCTCGCGCTCAGGAACCATCGGTCGCCACCTCCTCCTCGTCCAGATGGAACTCGGTCTCCCGCCAGTCCTCCGGGAGCATGTGGTCGAGTACGTCGTCCACGGTCACCGCCCCCAGCAGCGAGCCGGCCTCGTCGACCACGGGAGCCGCGACCATGTCGTACGTGGCGAAGAACCCGGCGATGGCGGGCAGGTTCGCGTCGGGGTCGAGCGGTTGCAGGTCGCTGTCCACGATCGAGCTGACCAGGGTGGGCGGTGGCTCGCGCAGCAGGCGCTGGAAGTGGACCGTGCCGAGGTATTTTCCGGTCGGTGTCTCGTCGGGTGGCCGGCAGACGTAGACCTGGGCGGCCAGGGCGGGGGAGAGGTCGCGGTTGCGGACGCGGGCGAGGGCGTCGGCGACGGTGGCGTCCGGGCGCAGCACGATCGGCTCGGTGGTCATCAGACCGCCCGCCGTGCGGTCCTCGTACGACATCAGGCGCCGCATGTCGGCCGCGTCGCCGGGCTGCATCAGACTCAGCAGCCGCTCCTGCTCGTCCGTCGGCAGCTCGCCCAGCAGGTCGGCCGCGTCGTCGGGGTCCATGGCCTCCAGGACGTCCGCGGCGCGCTCCTGCTTCAGCTTGCCGAGGATCTCGATCTGGTCGTCCTCCGGGAGCTCCTCCAGCACGTCGGCCAGCCGGTCGTCGTCGAGGGCGGCGGCGACCTCGGCGCGGCGCTTGGGGGAGAGGTGGTGCAGGACGTTGGCCAGGTCGGCGGGGCGCAGCTGCTCGAACGTGGCGAGCAGGCTCTCGGCGCCCTGCCCCTGCTCCTCCAGCGAGAAGCCGGTCACGGCGGTCCACTCGACGGTCAGCGCCTCGCCCTTGGCGCGCCGGAAGGCACTTCCCTTCCTGCCCTTGCGGACGAAGACCCGGTCGATCTCCCACTCCCGGCGGGCCGGCAGCTGATGCACCGACAGGTCGAGGACGGTGACCTCCTCGCCGGTCTCGGTGAGCGTGACGCGCCGGTCCAGCAGCTCCCCGAAGACCAGCCGCTCGGTGGGCCGCTGCTCGAAGCGCCGGACGTTGAGCACGCCGGTGGTGATGACCTGCCCGGCCTGGATGGCGGTGACCCGGGTCATCGGCAGGAAGATGCGGCGGCGGGTGGCGAGTTCGACGACGAGGCCGAGCAGTCTCGGCGGTCGCTGCCCCACCCGCAGCATGACGACCAGATCGCGGACACGCCCCACCTGGTCGCCGGCGGGGTCGAAGACGGCGACACCGGAGAGGTGCGATACGAAGATCCGGGGGGCGCCCGCTGCCATGGCCGCGGCTCCTTTTCGTGCGGGGTGTTCCGTGGGTCCTGTCTGTGTGCCTGTCTTTTCCGAATTGCCTGCTCGGGTGGGCTTCAGGCTAGCCCGTCCCGATCGGGGACGCGTCGGCGGGCGGTGCGGACGGACTGGCTCCGAACGGCCCGCACGACCCCGGTACCCTGCGGTACGCCGTTCAGGTCTCCCGTCAGAGAGGCAGCCCCACCTGTGACTCCGATTCGCCAGGGCCGCAACCACAGTGCCGCGCTCGCGAGCGCGATGTGCGCACTGGCCGTGACCGGAACGGTGCTCACGGGCTGTGCGGAGGATCCGAACGAGGGCACCAACGGGGTCGGCAGACTGCCCGCCGAGAAGATCCAGGCCAAGACCCGTACGGCCGCCGAGTCCGCCGGGGCGGTCCGGCTGCACGGCAGCGTCGTCAGCGGCGGGCGCACGTACGCGCTCGACATGCGGCTGAAGGACGACGGCGGCGAGGGCTCGGTCACCACCAAGGGGGCGACCTTCCGGCTGCTGCGCGTCGGCGAGCAGCTCTTCCTCAAGGCCGACGCGGAGTTCTGGAGTCATGGCGCGGGCCAGGGCGGGGAGGGCATGGCGGACGCCGCCGCGGCGTCCAAGCTCGGCGGCAAGTTCGTGAAGGTGCCGCAGGGCGACCCTTCGTACCAGAAGTTCAGCGGTTTCACGGACAAGGGAGTCCTCCTCGACGGTCTGCTGACCCTGCACGGCAAGCTCGCGACGGAAGGCCACGACGAGCAGGCGGGCATCCGCACCATCCGCATCTCGGGCGACAAGGGTTCCGGCGGCACCCTGGAGGTGTCCCTGGAGGGCAAGCCGTATCCGCTGCGCCTGGAGCGGGCCGGTGGGGCGGGTACCCTCACGTTCTCCGCCTGGGGGCAGGGCTTCTCCCTGCGGGAGCCGGAGAAGAACGAGACGGTGGACTACGGAAGGCAGCTGCCGGAGTCGTAGGACGTGCAGCCCCTCAGGCGCGTTTGCGCTTCTTCAGCAGCAGGCGGGGCAGGCCCGCCGGAATCGGCCGGCGGGTGATCGCCGGGGTCGGCAGCGGTGGCTCGGACAGGGAGTCGTCGGGCAGCGGTGCCGTCGCCCCGGTCGGCTCCAGGCGCAGCACCCGGCACTCGCGGGCCCAGCGCTCGGTCATGGCCTCGGCGTCGGGCGCGTTCAGCCGTTTGCCCTTGAGCTCGGCGACCGCCGCGTCCCACGCCTCGGAGCCCGGTGCGAGCTGGGTGACCCGGGCCGTCCAGGAGACCAGCCGGCCCCCCTTGTCCTTGCTGCGGACCGTCACCCGGGCCTCGGTCCCGTCGGCCAGGCCCGGCAGCGGCTGCTCGCCGGGCCCGTCGCCGACCAGGCACGCGGCACCCTCGTGCCACACGTGCCACAGCGCACGCGCCGGGCCGTCGGGGCCCTGGACCCAGACGAGGCCGGACTTCTTCGTGGCCTCCTCGACGAGGGCCTGGCCGAGCAGCTCGCTTGTCATGGCCCCCAGCCTATCCACGCCGTTCACAGCCACCCGTTCCGCTTCAGGGTGCGGTGGATGCCCAGACAGATGACCACCGTGATGCCCATGATCACCGGGTAGCCGTACCGCCAGTGCAGCTCCGGCATGTGGTCGAAGTTCATGCCGTACACCCCGCACACCATCGTCGGCACGGCGATGATCGCGGCCCATGAGGTGATCTTGCGCATGTCCTCGTTCTGCGCCACGGACGCCTGCGCGAGGTTGGCCTGGAGGATGGAGTTGAGCAGTTCGTCGAAGCCGAGCACCTGCTCCTGCACGCGGGCCAGGTGGTCGGCGACGTCGCGGAAGTACTTCTGGATGTCCGGGTCGATCAGCCGCATCGGCCGCTCGCTCAGCAGCTGCATGGGCCGCAGCAGCGGCGACACGGCCCGCTTGAACTCCAGTACCTCGCGCTTGAGTTGGTAGATCCGGCCGGCGTCCGAGCCGCGCGGGGAGCCCTTGCGCCCCGGGGAGAACACCTCGGTCTCGACCTCGTCGATGTCGTCCTGCACGGCGTCGGCGACCGCGATGTAGCCGTCGACGACGTGGTCGGCGATGGCGTGAAGCACGGCCGAGGGGCCTTTGGACAGCAACTCGGGGTCGTCCTGGAGACGGTGCCTGAGGGCCCGCAGGGAGCCCTGTCCGCCGTGCCGGACGGTGATGAAGAAGTCCCGGCCGGTGAAGCACATGACCTCGCCGGTCTCGACGACCTCGCTGTTGGCGTCGAACTGGTCGTGCTCCACGTAGTGGATGGTCTTGAACACCGTGAAGAGGGAGTCGTCGTAGCGCTCCAGCTTGGGCCGCTGGTGGGCCTGGACGGCGTCCTCCACGGCCAGCGGGTGCAGCCCGAACTCACCGGCGATGCCGGAGAATTCGGCCTCGGTCGGCTCGTGCAGGCCGATCCACACGAAGCCGCCGTCGCGGCGCGCCAGGCGCACCGCCTCGTGCGGGGTCAGCGGGGTCTCGGTCTCGATGCGGCGGCCGTCCCGGTAGACGGCGCAGTCGACGACGGCGGAGGACGTCGCGGGGCTGCGGGTCGCGTCATACGTCGCACCGTCCTTGCGCAGCGACACGCGGGACGGACGGACGACGGCGCGCAGGTCGCGGATCATCGACATGGCGGGCTCCTTCGCGACAGGCAACGAAAGGCGCCGGACCCGACAGGTGGAACTACCCGGAATGAGGACGTTGGGACCGATGGTGTTTGGCACGTCCACAAAGCGGGGAGCACCGCACCGTCGCGGTGGCGAGTCTCGTTACTGATTCAGCTTCTGAGGCAGATCAGGCAAAGCGAAACGAAGCGCTCTTCCGCGGTGAGGCGAGTGCGAGAGGTGGCGACCAGCCAGAGCCAGAACAGCTACGTCAGCGGCGGGAAGAGCGTGGTGCTACTGCACGGTCGACTTCGGTCCATTGCAGTCCCACCTCCTCCGGCCGGTCCCTCGTAAGGGAGTTCCTTCGGCGTCGGGGCTTGATCGCGACGCTTCTGCGTGCTGCCCCGAACCACCGGGCAAGAGTATCAGTCGCCCGACGTGTCAAGGCGCTTGTTTGCCCGCTACTGACGAGTTCTATGCTCGCCGCATGGCACAAGTTCTTCCTCTGGTCGAAGCCCGGTTGCTCACGGCGCTGGGCGAACCGGACGCGCGCGCTGCGGTCACCTTCCTGGGTACGGACCGCATCGAGGTGCTCCGCTTCCAGGAGGGGGACGTCGTCCGCTACGCCACGCTCGGCATGTCCGCGCACCCCATGGCGGACCCCACGGCGGTGGTCGCCGACCCGGTCAAGGGTCCGCGTGCCGAGCTGGTCCTCTCGGTGCGTGCCGGGCTGGCCGACACCGACAAGGTGCTCCGCCCGCTCGCCGTGCTCGCCGCGTCTCCGCAGGTGGAGGGCCTGGTCGTGGCTCCGGGAGCCTCCCTCGACGTCGGCGAACCGCTGTGGCCCGGCGCCCCCTTCACCTCGGTCCTGGTCGCCGAGCCGGGCGGCCTGGTGGAGGACCTGGAGCTCGACGAGCCCCTCGATCCCGTGCGGTTCCTGCCGCTGCTGCCGATGACCCCGAACGAGGCCGCCTGGAAGCGCGTGCACGGCGCCCAGGCGCTTCAGGAGCGGTGGCTGAACCAGGGGACGGACCTCCGGGATCCGTCCCGGAAGTCCGTCCCGCTGGAGTGAGGAAGCTCACCAACCACCGGCCGTGAGGCCTCAGTTGGCGAAGACGGTGACACCGTCCTCGGCCGCGTGCCTCGTCTCCGGTTGCTCGGCCTCGCCCGTGAGTGCCTTCCGCCGTACGACGACCACCAGCGCGCCCACGACCGCGGTGACCGCCGCCACCACGAACGGGATGTGGAGGTCGGTCCACTCCTCGATCTTCGGCGCGAAGTACGGGGCGGCCGCCGCCGCGAACCAGCGCACGAAGTTGTAGCCCGCGCTCGCCACCGGCCGGGGCGCGTCCGAGATGCCGAGGGCCAGCTCGGTGTAGACGGTGTTGTTCACGCCGATGAAGGCGCCGGACAGGATCGTGCAGACCACGGCGGTCGTGTGGTCGCCGTAACCGAGCACGAGCACGTCGGCCGCGAGCAGCACCAGCGAACCGCCGAGCACCTTCAGCGAGCCGAACCGCTTCTGCAGTCGCGGCGCCACGATCACCGAGAAGACGGCGAGCAGCACGCCCCAGGCGAAGAACACCGCCCCCGACCGGTACGGGCTCATGTTCAGCACGAACGGGGTGAAGGCCAGCACGGTGAAGAACGTGTAGTTGTAGAAGAACGCCGAGGCCGCCGCCGAGGCGAGGCCGCCGTGGCCCAGCGCCTTGACCGGGTCCAGGAGCGAGGTCTTGCGGGCCGGCTTCGGCTGCTCCTTCAGGAACACGGCGATGCACAGGAAGCCGACCGCCATCAGGAACGCCGTGCCGAAGAACGGGTAGCGCCAGCTGGCGTCCCCGAGCAAGGCGCCCAGCAGCGGACCGCACGCCATGCCGAGGCCGAGGGCCGACTCGTACAGCAGGATCGCCGCCGCGCTCCCGCCGGCCGCCGCGCCGACGATGACCGCGAGGGCCGTCGAGACGAACAGCGCGTTGCCGAGGCCCCAGCCGGCCCGGAATCCGACCAGTTCCCCGACGGACCCGGAGGTGCCCGCGAGCCCGGCGAACACCACGACGAACGCGAGGCCGAGCAGCAGTGTCTTCCGGCCACCGATCCGGCTGGAGACGAACCCGGTCACCAGCATCGCGACGGCGGTGATGAGGAAGTACGACGTGAAGAGCAAGGAGACCTGGCTCGCCGTGGCGTGCAGGCCCTGGGCGATGGACGGCAGGATCGGGTCGACGAGTCCGATGCCCATGAAGGCGACGACCGACGCCCCGGCGGTCGCCCACACGGACCTGGGCTGCTTGAGGAGGCCGCCCGCTCCGGCGTCGAAGGGGTCCATGGTTGCTCCCTTTCCCGATCGGAAGTAGTTGGTATATGCACATGCTAAATTAGCTAGTCTAATTAATGCAAACTACATCTAGTGTGGGAGTGAAGGGTTCCGTCCGGTTGGGTGATCGTCCTTGACGTGGCGGGGCCGGGGTAGGACCGTGGGGCCCTATGAGGGGCGAACCCAGTTGCCCGAAGTGCGGTGGCCGGGTCAGGGCTCCCGGCCTCTTCTCCGACTCGTGGCAGTGCGATGTGCACGGCACCGTCCATCCGGTGCAGCCCGTGATACCGCCCGGCGTCGACGCCCTCAACGTGGTGGTGCACCGCACCCGCGTGCCGGTGTGGATGCCCTGGCCGCTGCCGGTCGGCTGGCTGTTCACCGGCGTGGCCTGCGCGGGGGACGACCGCACGGGTGGCCGCGCCACGGCCGTGGCCTGTACGGGGCCCGGGCCGCTCGGCGGGATGGGTGAGCTGATCCTGGTGGCGGAGGAGCTCGGCGTCGGACTCGGTGCGCGGTATGCGGGCATGGAGGGTCCGGATCCGGGGCCGTACATGGACGTCGGGAAGCCGGCTCAGGCGAAGGTGCTGGCCGCGGGGCGCCCCACCCCGTTGTGGCATGTGTCCGGGGCGCCGGATGATCGGGCGGTTTTCGCTGGTGAGGCGCTCGGGATGTGGCTGTGGGCGGTCGTGTGGCCGGAGCAGTCGGGGTTGTTGATGTACGACGAGCTGGTGCTGGCGGATCTGCGGGAGGCCGGGGCCGAGGTGGAGTTGGTGCCTTGTGGGGCCCTGTCGCCGCGACTGCTTCAGCCGTAGCGCACAGGGGGAGGGGATTCGGGTGCGCGGACGGCTGCGGGGGTCTGTGGCTTGCCGCGCGGTTCCCCGCCGCTTCAGGGCGTTGCTGTAGGGGGTGCTTCCTGGGTTCGGGTGTGACAGGAGTCGGTGAAAATCCGGTTATCCTTGAGCAGCCCTGCTCATCTCGTCCGTGTCTGGAGTCCGCGTCGTGCGTATCGATCTGCACACCCACTCCACCGCTTCCGACGGTACGGACGCTCCCGCCGAGCTGGTGCGCAAGGCCGCCGCGGTCGGGCTGGACGTCGTCGCGCTGACCGATCACGACACCACCCGTGGCCACGCCGAGGCGATCGCCGCGCTGCCCGAGGGGCTCACACTGGTCACCGGAGCCGAGCTCTCCTGCCGGCTCGACGGCATCAGCATGCACATGCTGGCCTACCTCTTCGACGCCGAGGAGCCCGCGCTGCTCGCCGAGCGCGAGCTGGTCCGGGACGACCGGGTGCCCAGGGCGCAGGGCATGATCGCCAAGCTGCGGGAGCTCGGCGTGCCCGTGACCTGGGAGCAGGTGGCGCGGATCGCCGGTGACGGGTCCGTCGGGCGTCCGCACGTGGCGACCGCGCTCGTCGAGCTGGGCGTGGTGCCGACCGTCAGCGACGCCTTCACCCAGGACTGGCTGGCCGACGGCGGCCGGGCCTTCGTGGAGAAGCACGAGACCGACCCGTTCGAGGCGATCCGGCTGATCAAGGGCGCGGGCGGGGTCGCGGTGTTCGCCCACCCCGGGGCGAGCAAGCGGGGGCGTACGGTGCCGGAGGCCGCGATCGCCGAGATGGCCGCGGCCGGGCTGGACGGCGTCGAGGTCGACCACATGGACCACGACGCGGAGACGCGTGCGCGGCTGCGGGGGCTGGCGAAGGAGCTGGGACTCCTGATGACCGGGTCCAGCGACTATCACGGCAGCCGGAAGACGTGTGTGCTCGGGGAGTACACGACGGATCCCGAGGTGTACGGGGAGATCACGCGGCGGGCCTTCGGGGCGTTCCCCGTGCCGGGGGCCGGCGGGGTCTGAGATCTCTCTCCTGTAGGCCCGTTCTCAGGCACCCGGCGTTACCGGCTGCAAACAGGTCCATGCCTGCCGCGCTCTTCCACCAACCCGCAAGGCCATCACGCACATGTTCGACCTCGCCGTTTTCGGCTCCCTGTTCCTGACCCTCTTCGTCATCATGGATCCCCCCGGGATCACACCGATCTTCCTCGCGCTCACCGCCGGACGGCCCGCCAAGGTGCAGAAACGGATGGCCTTCCAGGCCGTCTGTGTCGCCGGTGGCGTGATCACCGTGTTCGGGCTGCTAGGGCATCAGATCCTGAACTACCTGCACGTCTCCGTGCCCGCGCTGATGATCGCGGGTGGGCTGCTGCTTCTGCTGATCGCGCTCGACCTGCTGACCGGCAAGACGGACGAGCCGAAGCAGACCAAGGACGTCAACGTCGCTCTCGTGCCGCTGGGCATGCCGCTGCTGGCCGGGCCGGGGGCGATCGTGTCGGTCATCCTCGCCGTGCAGAAAGCCCACACTGTCGCCACGCAGATCTCCGTGTGGACGGCGATCCTCGCCATCCATGTCGTGCTGTGGCTGGTGATGCGCTACTCGCTGGTGATCATCCGGATCATCAAGGACGGCGGTGTGGTCCTGGTGACGCGGCTCGCGGGCATGATGCTGTCCGCGATCGCCGTGCAGCAGATCATCAACGGGGTCACGCAGGTGATCCAGGGCAGCTGAGAGGCCGCCGCGTCAGGCAGGCCGGGTGAGGACGGTGCCGATCCGCCGAAGGCGACAGACCGCCCCGGCCGAGGATCCGCTCGGCCCGCACGGCGAGCGCGTCGGGGTTGTCCGGGAACCGCACACCGGCTCGACCGTCCCGTCACGGACATGTGGTCCACCGCCTTGTTCTCGCTCTCGCCGCCCCCTCGGCCAGTGCGTCCCCCACCAGGGAGGCCGCAACGGCGGAGCCCCCGCACGGCCGATGCCGTACGGGGGCTGCGAAGTGTGGGAGAGCGGCGCGCGTTACGAGGCCGTGGTCCCGGCCGGGCGGATCCAGAGGCGCTGCCCTGTCGCGGCGGCCTGCTGAACGATGCGACTGACGGAGGCGGCGTCCACGACGGTCGTGTCCACGGGCGTGCCGTCGACGTCGTCGAGGTGCATGATTTCGAAGCGCAAGGGCTTCTCCCTTCGTCTGGTCATCCTCCTGAGGAGAACTACTCGGTGGTCGGCCCACGAGGCAGCGGTGCCCGGTGTTCCGTATGAGTCAACAGGACTGGACGGTTGAAACATTCCCTACGCTAAGGAAATTTTTCGAACTGCTAATTACCGAGCCGTAAGACTGTCGTTACGGGACCGACCGGGACCAGTTGTGTTCGCAGCGTGACCGCCGGAACAATGGAGATGATGAACGACGACCTCGCGGCCCTGAGCGCCCGCATCGACCGCACCAACGAGCTGCTCCAGCGCATGCTCGCCGAGGTGGCGAAGACACCCTCGACCCATGCGATCTTCGTCGATGCCGGGTACCTGTACGCGGCCGCAGGACGGCTCGTCGCCGGCACCGAGGACCGCCGGGCCTACGACCTGGACGCCGAGGGCCTGATCGACGCGCTCATCGACACGGCCCGCACGATCTTCGCGGACAGCAGGCTACTGCGGGTCTACTGGTACGACGGCGCCCGCCGCCGCATCCACACGTCGGAGCAGCAGAGCATCGCGGAACTGCCGGACGTCAAGGTGCGGCTGGGCAACCTGAACTCCAACAACCAGCAGAAGGGTGTCGACTCACTCATCCGCACCGACCTGGAGTCCCTCGCCCGGCACCGCGCCATCAGCGACGCGGCCCTGCTCGGCGGCGACGAGGACCTGGTGTCGGCGGTGGAGGCGGCCCAGGGGTACGGCGCCCGCGTCCACCTCTGGGGCATCGAGGCGCCGGAGGGCCGCAACCAGGCGGAGCCCCTCCTGTGGGAGGTCGACAGCCAGCGCACCTTCGACCTCGACTTCTTCAAGCCCTACGTCTCCCGCCGCGCCGCCCCCGGCTACGAGGCGACCACGGGCCGGCCCACCCGTGAGGACGTGCGGTTCGTGGGCGCGCAGATCGCGGCGAAGTGGCTGGCGGCCCGCGGCCGGGACACGCTGGTCGAACTGCTGCCCGGCCACCCCTACCTGCCCGGCTCGGTGGACCAGGACCTGCTCGTGGAGGCGGAGGGCCTGTTGCAGCACTCGCTGCGCGGACATGCGGACCTGCGCCGCGCACTGCGGGACGGCTTCTGGGAGCACCTTCAGACGCAGTACTAGGGCGTGTGCGTTCCGGCCGTGTGGGTCCCGTCCCAGAAGTCGGCGAGGGCCTGGGCGGTCGGAAGGGGCTGTTCGGCGCCCGGGGAGTGCTCGGCTCCCGCGACGACTGTGCGGTGCGCGTTCAGCCGTACGGCCATGTCGTCGAGGACCGCCACCGGCCAGGTGTCGTCGTGCGCGCCCGACAGGACGTGGAACGGCAGCGGCACGGCCGCGAGTTCGGTGACCCGGTCCGGCTCGCTGCACAACTGGCGTCCGGTCGCGAGGAGTTGCGCGGGGCTGTGGCCCAGCCAGCGGCGGCGCAACTGCTCCGGGGCGCCGGGGCCGCGAGCGGGCCCGCCGACCTCCTCCGGCGGTCCCATGGCCTGGATGGCCTCCCACACCTCCTCCATCGACAGCACGGCGAGCGCGTCCCGCAGCAGCTTCACGCGCTGCTGCTGGGAGACGGAGATCTCCGCCGGGCCGGACGAGACCAGGGTGAGGGAGAGGAACGGGGAGTGGTCGAGCAGCACGGCCGCACGCGCGATCTGCCCGCCGAGCGAGTGCCCGACGAGGTGCACGGGCACGCCGAGCGCCTCGGCCTGCGCGAGCACGTCCCGTGCCAGTTCCCGCTGGGCGTAGGCGGATTCGTCGTCCACGGGACCGTCCGACTCGTGCTGCCCCCGCCCGTCCACGGCGACGACCCGGTACCCACGCTCTGCGAGCGGCTCGTGGAGCAGCCGGAAGTCCTCCTTGCTCCCGGTGAACCCGGGCAGCATCAGGACGACTCCCTTGACCTCCGCCCCGGCCCTCGGCGACGAGTCGACGACGGCGAACTCACCGCGGGCTGTGCGCAGGGGGTAGGCGCGGGCGCCCGGGGGTGGGGTGAAGGTGGCTTGCCTGGTCACGGGGTGAGGGTAGCGGGTGGGGATGCGGTGGCGGGATGGCGATGAGTGGAGAACAGGGGCCGGCTGCGCCGGGGAATGCCGATGGCCCGGCCCCACCAGTGGGTGGGGCCGGGCCATCGGGGGAGTGTCAGCCCTCCGTGGGCTCCGCGGCGGCCGTGGCCTTGCGGGTGCGGCGGGCCTTCGGCTTCGCCCCGGTCGCGTCGTCCGCGGCCTCGGCGGAGGCTGCGGCCGTTGCCGTCTTGCGCGCGCGACGCGGCTTGGCGGCCTCCGGCTCCTGCCCGGCCTGTGCCGGGATATCGGCGGGCTCGGTGACCTTGCGGGTACGGCGGCGCGGCTTGGCCTCCGTGCCCTCGGCCGTGTCGACGGCGGCTTCGGCGGCTGCGGCGGTCTTCCGCGTGCGGCGGGGCTTGGCCTCGGCGGTCTCGGCATCCGCAGCCGCGGCAGCCGTCTTCCGCGTACGGCGCGGCTTCGCCTCCGTCGCCTCGGCCGTGTCGACGCTCGCCTCGGCCTTGGCCGTCGCCTTGCGGGCACGCCGCGGCCTGGCCTCGGCGGCCTCCGGCTCCTGAGCCGTCTGGGCCGGGATCCCGGCGGCGACGGACTCGGCGGTCTCGACGGCCTTGCGGGTGCGGCGGCGCGGCTTGGCCTCCGTGGCTTCGGCCGTGTCGGCGGCGGCTTCGGCGGCTGCGGTGGTCTTCCGCGTGCGGCGGGGCTTGGGCTCGGTGGCCTGTGCCTCGTCGGCGGCGTCCGGTGTCGCTGCCGTTGCCTTGCGCGTACGCCGGGGCTTCGCTGCGGCGGTCTCGGCCGTGTCGACGGCGTCCTGCGCGGCGGCAGTCGCCTTGCGCGTGCGGCGCGGCTCGGTCTTGGCGGCCTCGGCCGGAGCGGCAGGGGCCTCGGACGTGGCAGTCGTCGTACGGGTGCGGCGCGGCTTCGTCTCCGTCGTCTCCGTCGCGGACTCGGTGGTCCCCTCGGCCGTGTCGACCGCCGACTCGGCCGCGGACGCCGCCGTGGTCCTGCGGGTGCGGCGACGCGGCTTGGCCGCGGGAGCCTCGGGCTGTCCGGTCACCGGCGCGGCCACGACCGATACGACATCCGCATCCGCCGGGGCCTGATCAGCAGCCGACGGCGTCACCGCGGCCTCCACCGCCGGCGTCTCCACCGGCGTCTGCGACCTGCGCGTACGGCGACGGCGCGGCTTGGCCGCCTCCGTGCCCGCGCCCTCCGCCGTCGCCACGGCGTTCTCCGCGGGCTCGGACACGGGGGACTCGACCGACGTGACCGGCGCCGACTCGGCAGAGGCGCCGCCGCGAGTGCGGCGACGGCGACGCGGGGTGCGAGGAGCCGTGACGGCCTCCGCCTCGGCGGAGCCGTCCGTGGCCCTGGTGTCCGGAGCCGTGGTGCCGGCGGACTCCGGCGCCCCGTCCAGCGGCGTCCCGCCGCGCATACGGCGGCGGCGTCGCGGCGTACGGGCCGAACGCTCGCGGTCGGCCGACGGGGACTCGTCCCGGCCCCCGCGGACGCGGCCCCCGCGCCCGCGCGGCCCCCGGCCGCCCGTCTCGCCCAGGTCCTCCAGCTCCTCCGCGTCCAGCCCGGCGCGCTTGCGCTCCGAGCGCGGCAGGACGCCCTTCGTGCCCTCGGGGATGCCGAGGTCGGCGAAGAGGTGCGGGGAAGTGGAGTACGTCTCCGGCGGGTCGCTGAAGCCCAGGTCCAGCGCCTTGTTGATGAGCTGCCAGCGCGGGATGTCGTCCCAGTCGACGAGCGTGATCGCGATGCCCTTGGCACCCGCGCGGCCCGTACGGCCGATGCGGTGCAGGTACGTCTTCTCGTCTTCCGGCGACTGGTAGTTGATGACGTGGGTCACGCCCTCCACGTCGATACCGCGGGCGGCGACGTCGGTGCAGACGAGGACGTCCACCTTGCCGTTGCGGAAGGCCCGCAGCGCCTGCTCGCGGGCGCCCTGGCCGAGGTCACCGTGGACCGCGCCGGAAGCGAACCCGCGCTGCTGGAGCTGGTCGGCGAGATCCGCCGCGGTGCGCTTCGTACGGCAGAAGACCATGACCAGGCCCCGGCCTTCGGCCTGAAGTATGCGCGCGACCATCTCCGGCTTGTCCATGTTGTGCGCGCGGTAGATGTACTGCTTGGTGTTCGCGACCGTCTTGCCCGCGTCGTCCGGGGCCGTGGCGCTGATGTGCGTGGGCTGCGACATGTAGCGGCGGGCGAGGCCGATGACCGCGCCCGGCATGGTGGCCGAGAACAGCATCGTCTGGCGCCGGACCGGCAGCATGTTGATGATCTTCTCGACGTCGGGCAGGAAGCCCAGGTCGAGCATCTCGTCGGCCTCGTCGAGGACCAGGCACCTGACGTGCTTCAGGTTCAGCTTCTTCTGCCCGGCGAGGTCGAGCAGCCGGCCCGGGGTGCCGACGACCACGTCGACGCCCTTCTTCAGGGCCTCGACCTGGGGCTCGTAGGCCCGGCCGCCGTAGATGGCGAGGACCCGTACGTTGCGCACCTTGCCCGCGGTCAGCAGGTCGTTGGTGACCTGCGTGCACAGCTCGCGCGTGGGGACGACGACGAGCGCCTGCGGGGCGTCGGTGAGGTCCTCGGGCTTGGCGCGTCCGGCCTCGACGTCGGCGGGGACGGTGACGCGCTCGAGGAGCGGGAGGCCGAAGCCCAGCGTCTTGCCGGTGCCGGTCTTGGCCTGGCCGATGACGTCCGAGCCCGAAAGGGCCACGGGGAGCGTCATCTCCTGGATGGGGAAGGCGGTGATGATGCCGACGGCCTCCAGGGCCTCGGCCGTCTCGGGAAGGATTCCGAGCTCTCGGAACGTCGTAGTCAGGGTGCTGCCTCTTCTGTGTGGGCGGCGCGAGGCGAGCGCGGGGGTCTTGTCGGACCGTGCCGGGGACGTCGGCTGCCTACGGGCGGGCCGTAGAGCACGGGACCGCGCCGACGCTCTAGCGCTCATGCCGCTGAGGGTGTCCCTCCGGCATCCATACGCACATGCCGTACGGACGGGAGGTCTGTCGGGTCGGAGCCGATCGGGCCACCGACCGGGCATCCTCATACGTGCGGCCTGTCGAGGTACGTCGACGTACCAGCAGGCGCATTACCACCATACCCCGGAATCCCGCACACGCGATGGCCGATTTGGTCACGTAGTCGTCGTCACACTGATTGACCAGGGCCTTACGCCTCCCGGCAGGCGGGTTATTGTGCGCTTCATGACGAGCTCTGACAAGCCTGAGAACGCCTCGGACACCACCGCCGCCCCGGCCGAACACACCGGAGTCGCCGCCCTGGACTGGGCGACGGCCTCCGCCGACCCGCAGTACCGCGCCGCGGTCGTGGACCTGCTCGGGGCGCTGGCGTACGGCGAGTTGGCGGCGTTCGAGCGGCTCGCGGAGGACGCCAAGCTGGCGCCGACGCTGGAGGACAAGGCGGAGCTGGCGAAGATGGCGTCGGCCGAGTTCCACCACTTCGAGAGGCTGCGCGACCGGCTCGCCGAGATCGGGGAGGAGCCGACGCGGGCGATGGAGCCGTTCGTCGCGGCCTACGACGGGTTCCACAAGCAGACGGCCCCCTCGGACTGGCTGGAGGGCCTCGTCAAGGCCTACGTCGGCGACTCCATCGCCAGCGACTTCTACCGGGAGGTCGCCGCCCGGCTGGACTCCGACTCCCGCAGTCTGGTGCTGGCCGTGCTCGACGACACCGGACACGGCGGCTTCGCCGTGGAGAAGGTGCGCGCCGCGATCGACGCGGACCCGCGGCTGGGCGGGCGGCTCGCGCTGTGGGCGCGGCGGCTGATGGGCGAGGCCCTGTCGCAGTCCCAGCGGGTGGTCGCCGACCGGGACGCGCTGTCGACCATGCTGGTGGGCGGTGTCGCGGACGGCTTCGACCTCGCCGAGGTCGGCAAGATGTTCTCCCGGATCACCGAGGCGCACACCAAGCGGATGGCTGCGCTGGGCTTGGCCGCGTAGCGCCCCGCGCAGGGTGGTTCTGGTGGTGCGGCGCTCCGCACAGGGTGGGTCCGGCTGTGTCGCGGCCGCGGGCCGTTGTCGGCTGGGCGCGCAGTTCCCCGCGCCCCTGACGGCAACGGCTAAGCCGTCGCTGATCGTCGGCGCAGGCGACCCGCGGGGCGCAGCAGCAGCGACAGCGAGGCCACCGAGACGATCACCGCGCCGAGCAGCACGAGCAGCCAGTGCCCGGCGTCCAGCGCGCTGTGCATGACGAAGGCCCCGAAGAGGGCGCCGGCGACGCCGGTCGACAGGACCAGAGGTCGAGCCGGGAGGCGGTGTGCCAGGCGATGCGTGGCCGCCCATGCCAGAGCCAGGCCGAGGATCGCGGAGCTCAGCGCTTCCAGGAGCATGTCTGGGTCCCTCCCACATGGCCTGCCCGAATCGGTCGTAGCCCGTCTTACCCCTGACCTGCGGATTCCAATCCCCATCTGTGGATGAACCGTGCTCCATCCGTGGCGGAACCCGTGTGCCGCACGGGCTGCCGCACGCGAGAGGGAACGCGAACGGGGCGGGTCGGCCGACAGCCGCCCCGCCCCGCTCCACACATGCGCCTACAGAGCGCCGAAGCCCACCTTGCGCGGGGCCGGCTCACCGATCTCGATGTACGCGAGACGGTCGGCCGGGACCAGGACCTTGCGGCCGTGCTCGTCCACGAGGGTCAGCAGCGGCGACTTCCCGGCCAGCGCCTCGGACACGGCCCGCTCGACCTCCTCGGCACTCTGACCGCTCTCCAGAACGATCTCGCGGGGCGCGTGCTGCACGCCGATCTTGACCTCCACGGCTTTGTCCCTCCGACGGTCAGTGATGTGCGCGACCTTCCGCGCCGTACGCAGCACACATTAGCCCGGTGAGGGGACCGGCATGCTCCACCCGAGAACGCCACGAGCGAACAGCGGGCGGGAACAAAGCGGCCGTCAGTGGTGCTGCTGGTCGGTTCCGTGCAGCGGGAAACCCGCGATGCCGCGCCACGCCAGCGAGGCGAGCAGCTGTACGGCCTCGTCGCGCGGCACGCTGCGGTCGCTGTTCAGCCAGGACCGGGCCACCACCTGGGCGAGGCCGCCCAGGCCCGAGGCGAGCAGCATCGACTCCGCGCGCGACAGGCCCGTGTCCTCGGCGATGACGTCGCGGATCGCCTCCGCGCACTCGTTGGTGACCTTGTCGACGCGCTCGCGCACGGCGGGCTCGTTCGTCAGGTCCGACTCGAAGACCAGGCGGAAGGCACCGCCGTCGTCCTCGACGTAGGCGAAGTAGGCGTCCATGGTCGCCCGGACGCGCTGCTTGTTGTCGGTCGTCGACGCCAGCGCGTTCCGTACGGCCTGGATGAGCGACTCGCAGTGCTGGTCCAGCAGCGCGAGGTAGAGGTCGAGCTTGCCCGGGAAATGCTGGTAGAGCACGGGCTTGCTGACGCCGGCGCGCTCGGCGATGTCGTCCATCGCGGCCGCGTGGTAGCCCTGGGCCACGAAGACCTCCTGGGCGGCGCCCAAGAGCTGGTTCCGTCGGGCACGGCGTGGCAGGCGTGTGCCCCGTGGGCGAACCGCCTCTGTCTGCTCGATGGCTGTCACGCCGCCTCCCAAAGTCGTCCACGTGCGGATCTGGCCGCGTCGCCATCGTACTTTTCGGTAACCGTGGTGTGCGCGGTGAGAGCGCAGAATTTCACGGACCGGACGGTTACGAAAGCGGTTGAGAAGGTTTCAAACAGGGTCAGAGCGGGCAAAATGCGGCTCCTTTCCTGCTCGGTGATGCTCCCTGTCGCCATGCGGCGGCGTGCGTCACCGGTAGTCGTCCTCGTCGAGCGTGACGATCCGCGCCTGCTCCACCAGGTCGGCCTCATTGGCGCGGTCCGGGTCGACGCGGGTCAGCGGGTCGTCGCGGTTCGGTGCGACGTCCGTGTGCTGCTCGGCCGCGTCGACCTCGGGGGCCTCGACGTCGTCCGGCGTCTCCGGCGTCTCGTCGGTCTCGAAGGTCTCCGGGTCTGTGGGGTCTACGGCCATGCTGGGCTCCCTTTCTACGAACGTCCCTGGGAATGCAGGGGCCACACGCGGGTGCCCTCTCTACGAGCCTAGGAGACACCCGATCCGGACGCTATGCGATCCGCGTCCGGGACGTGAGGCGGTGCGCATCCCGCCGACTGCTTCTCATATGCCCCGCCTTCATGCCCTTCCTTTCCCAGGTGCCCTCTCCTTCTCGGGGGCTATTCCTTCCAGGGCGCGTTCCCCGTGTGCGCCTCATGTGCCCGCCCTTCATGGCCGATTCCTGTGATGGCGAACACATGAGCCACTACGTGATCGTCTCGTAACATTGCCGCATGTCATCGACCGAGCTGCCGTTCGTGCCGCCCGCCAATGTGCTGCCGAAGGTGGGGACCGTCCGGGTCGCCGAGGGCGAGCGGCTCAGGTCGGTCGAGCTGCCCGGGGTCACGCTGAAGGTGCGGTCGAGGCCCCCCGCGCGCAAGGGACTGGCTCCCGCGCTGTACGTGCACGGACTCGGAGGTTCCTCGCAGAACTGGTCGGCGCTGATGGCGCTGCTGGCCGACGTCGTCGAGTGCGAGGCTCTCGATCTGCCGGGCTTCGGCGACTCCCCGCCGCCGGACGACGGCAACTACTCCGTCGCGGCGACCGCGCGCGCGATCATCCGGTACCTCGACGCCACTGGTCGTGGACCCGTGCACCTGTTCGGGAACTCGCTCGGTGGCGCCATCACCACTCGTGTCGCCGCGGTACGGCCCGATCTGGTCCGTACGCTCACGCTCGTGTCTCCTGCCCTGCCCGAAATCCGAGTGCAGCGCACCGCCGTGCCCACAGCGCTGCTGGCGGTGCCCGGGATCGCCCCGCTCTTCACCCGGCTGACCCGGGAGTGGACGGCGGAGCAGCGCGTCCGTGGCGTGATGGCGCTGTGTTACGGGGATCCGGGCCGGGTGACGCCGGAAGGATTCAGCAACGCCGTGCAGGAGATGGAGCGGCGGCTGCGGCTGCCGTACTTCTGGGACGCGATGGCGCGGTCCGCGCGCGGGATCGTCAACGCGTACACGCTGGGCGGCCAGCACGGACTGTGGCGCCAGGCCGAACGGGTTCTGGCGCCGACGCTCCTCGTCTACGGTGGTCGTGACCAGCTCGTCGGCTTCCGGATGGCCCAGAAGGCGGCCCGGGCGTTCCGCGACTCGCGGCTGGTGACGTTGCCGGACGCGGGGCATGTGGCCATGATGGAGTACCCCGAGACGGTGGCCATGGCCTTTCGTGAACTCCTCGAGGACGCGGGGGAGTCGGGCGAACAGCGGGCGAGCAAGGCTCGCGCGGACGAGGCCGTCGACGAAGCAGGCACCGACGAGAGCATGGGGGGCTGAGGCGCGACGTGGGACGCCACAGCCGCCGTGGGGCGGTCGCCAAGAGCGACCGCGCGGACACAACCGCAGTACGGGACGGCCAGGACGGGCCGGGACAGGGACCGGGGCAGGGCCAGGCCGTGGACACGAGCCGGGGAGGCCGGACGGCCCCGCCCCGCGCCGCGTCGCAGGGCGGCTGGCCTCCGCCTGGTGCCGGCCCTCGCCGGACGCCGGGACCCCGGTCCGCGCCGGTGGACGGGACGCCCGCGCACGGCATGCCGCGTCTGCCGGACGGCTGGCTGCCGGACGGCACGCCCGTACACGGTGCTCCGCGCTTGCCTGACGGCACCCCGGCGCGGGGGCTGCCCCGCTTTCCCGACGGCACGCCGGCGCGTGGCGCTCCGCGGCTGCCCGACGGGACGTCCGCGCAGGGTGTTCCAAGGCTTCCCGACGGCACGCCCGCGCGTGGCGTTCCCCGGTTTCCGGACGGGACTCCCGCGCAGGGTGTTCCGAGGTTTCCCGACGGCACGCCGGCGCGTGGCGCTCCGCGGCTGCCCGACGGGACTCCCGCGCAGGGTATTCCGCGGCTTCCGGACGGTACCCCCGCGCGCGGGGTCCCCCGGGTGGCCGACGGCACTCCCGCGCACGGCTTCCCACAGGCGCGTGGCGGGCATCCCGAGCAGCGGGAAGCGGGGGGTGGCTGGGGCGAGTTGAGGGGCGGCGGTGTTCCCATACCGCGGCAGCGGCGGGCGTCCGTGCCCGCGCCGCGGCAGGAGTATCTCGACGCCTTCGACGAGGAGGACGACGTCTTCGCACCCCGTACGCCCGCCTCCGCACACGCTGCGGACGCCTACGCCTCCGTCACGGACTGGAACGACGGTTCCCCGGCAGGCATCCACTCCGACGACGATGACGACGGCGCGGCGCCCACCGGCACGCCCGCGCCGGTCAAGGGCACCAAGGGCCGTACCTTCACCGGCATCGCGGCCGCCGCCGTCACCACCGTGCTGGCCGTGATCGTCGCCGGTCAGGTCACGGACGACTCCGGTGGCGCCGACGTGCAGTCGCAGTCCGCCACCGACCAGGCCCGCGACATCCGGGACTCCGCGTCCCGCGCGGACGGCCAGGCGCCCGCACCGGGCCCCAGCGCGAAGCCGCTGACGTACGACGAGAAGATGGGCAGGACGTACCAGCTCGGCGCCACGTTCAAGGGCTCGGGGAAGTTCGACGCCGTGCCCGGCATCGCCGAGGCGCCGGGTGCGGGGGAGGAGTTCACCTATCGCGTGGACGTGGAGCAGGGGCTCGGGCTCGACGCCGAGCTGTTCGCCGAGGCCGTGCAGAAGACGCTCAACGACCAGCGCAGCTGGGCGCACAACGGCGCGCGAACTTTCGAGCGGATCTACTCCGGCAAGCCCGACTTCGTGATCACGCTCGCCAGCCCCGGCACGACCGCCGACTGGTGCGCCAAGTCCGGTCTGGACACCACCGTGGACAACGTCTCCTGCGACTCGGCCGCCACCGAGCGCGTGATGATCAACGCCTACCGGTGGGCGCAGGGTTCGGAGACGTACGGCGACAAGATCCATGCCTACCGGCAGATGCTGATCAACCACGAGGTCGGCCACCGCCTCGGTTACGGCCATGTCACCTGCGACAAGGACGGCAGTCTCGCCCCGGTCATGCAGCAGCAGACCAAGTTCCTCGACCACGACGGCATCCGCTGCCGGGCCAATCCCTGGCCTTACCCCGGAAGTTGACAGGCATCACAGGGGCCCGCCCGCGCAACGCGTTGACATGGACCGGAAGTTCGTTCATATTTTCTGGCATGTCGTCCCGTCGCGTCTCCGTTCGCGCCGCCATCGAGCTGGCGCTCATCGGTGTGACCCCGCTCTGTGTAGCCGACATCCACTGTTGCTGACGCCCGCCCCAGGCGCGCGTCGCGAACTCCCGCCTTCTCCGTGACCCTGTCACGTTCTCCGTGACCCACGGTTTCTTCGACGGCCCGGCGCCGGGCAGACGTGTGTTCAGCTTCGTCTCACCCTTCGTCAATTCGTCTCGCGATCCGAGACGTCACCGAGAGGTCGTCATTCCGATGCCCCAACCGTCCGTCACAGCGCGCCGCGTGGCCGCGACATCCGTCAGCCTGGTCCTGGCGGCGGGTGCCGCCGCCTGCGGGCCGAAGGACAACGATGCCAAGGGTGCCGGCGGCGACTCCACGCCCCACAAGGGCGGCACCCTCACGGTCTTGAACGCCAACCCCCAGCAGGACTTCGACCCGGCGCGCCTGTACACCTCCGGCGGCGGCAACGTCCCGTCCCTGGTCTTCCGTACGCTCACCACCCGCAACCGCGAGGACGGCGCCGCCGGCACCGAGGTCGTCCCCGACCTCGCCACCGACACCGGACGCCCCAGCAAGGACGCGACCGTGTGGACGTACACGCTGAAGAAGGGGCTCACGTACGAGGACGGCACCCCGATCACCTCGGCCGACATCAAGTACGGCATCGAGCGCTCCTTCGCCCCCGAGCTGTCGGGCGGCGCCCCCTACCTGCGTGACTGGCTGGTCGGGGCCGCCGGCTACCAGGGTCCGTACAAGGACAAGAAGGGCCTCGACGCGATCGAGACGCCGGACGAGCGGACCATCGTCTTCCATCTGAACAAGCCCGAGGGCGAGTTCCCGTACCTCGCCACGCAGACGCAGTTCGCGCCCGTCCCGAAGAGCAAGGACACGGGGACGAAGTACGAGGAGCACCCGGTCTCGTCCGGGCCGTACCGGGTCGTGAGGAACGACAACGACGGTGAGCGGCTGGTCCTGGAGCGCAACACGCACTGGTCCGCCGCGACCGACGCCGAACGCAAGGCCTACCCGGACAGGATCGACGTACGGTCCGGGCTCGACTCGTCGGTGATCAACCAGCGGCTGTCCGCGTCCCAGGGAGCGGACGCCGCCGCCGTCACCACGGACACCAACCTCGGGCCGGCCGAGCTGGCCAAGGTCACCGGCGACAAGGACCTCGCCTCGCGCGTCGGCACCGGACACTTCGGCTACACCAACTACATCGCGTTCAACCCGTCCATCAAGCCGTTCGACAACGTCAAGGTGCGGCAGGCGATCTCGTACGCCATCGATCGGTCGTCCGTGATCAACGCCGCCGGCGGTTCGGCGCTCGCCGAGCCGGCGACGACTTTCCTGCCCGACCAGAAGTCCTTCGGATACACGCCGTACGACCATTTCCCGGCGGGGAAGGGCGGGGATCCGGAGAAGGCCAAGGAGCTGCTGAAGGAAGCCGGTCACCCGAACGGGCTCACCGTCACGCTGACGCACTCCAACGCCAAGGACTTCGAGACCAGCCCGGAGATCGCGACCGCGATCCAGGACGCGCTGAAGAAGGCCGGCATCACGGTCAAGCTCCAGGGCCTGGAGGAGAACGACTACTCCGACAAGATCCACAACGTGAAGACCGAGCCGGGCTTCTTCCTCGCCCACTGGGGCGCCGACTGGCCCTCCGGCGGTCCCTTCCTCGCCCCGATCTTCGACGGCCGCCAGATCGTCAAGGACGGCGCGAACTTCAACACCGGGCTGCTGAACGACAAGTCGGTCAATGCCGAGGTTGATGCGATCAACAAGTTGACGGATCTTGACCAGGCCGCCAAGAGGTGGGGTGCGCTGGACAAGAAGATCGGCGAGAAGGCCCTGACCGTCCCGCTGTTCCACCCCGTCTACAAGCGCCTGTACGGCGAGGACGTCAAGAACATCGTGATCAGCGACTGGACCGGTGTGCTGGACATCTCGCAGGTCGCGGTCAAGTAGTCAATGGGCCGGTCAAGCAATCATGAGTGAGACCCTGTTGGCCTCGCGGGCCGCCGGGACGGACGCGTTCGTCCCGGCGGTCTCGGGGGCCCGTCAGTTCTGGCGGCGGCTGCGTGCGCGGCGCGCCGCCCTCGTCGCGGCGGCCGTCGTCGCGCTGCTCGTCCTGGTCGCGCTCGCCGCGCCGCTCCTCACGGCCGTCGAGGGCCAGGACCCGACCACCTACCACCCCTCCCTGGTGGACTCCGCGCGCGGGGGCGTGCCCATCGGGCCGCTCGGCGGCATCAGCGGCGACCACTGGCTCGGTGTCGAACCGCAGACCGGGCGCGATCTCTTCGCCCGGCTGACGTACGGCGCGCGCGTGTCGCTGGGCGTCGCGCTGGCGGCGACCGTCGTGCAGGTCGCCATCGGGATCACCATGGGTGTCGCCGCCGCGCTCGGGAAGCGATGGGTTGATCAACTGTTGAGCCGGTTCACGGACGTCATCGTCGCCATGCCGCTCATGATCATGTCGTTGGCGCTGCTCGCGATCGTGCCGTCGAGCTTCCCGCGGCCCGTGCTCGTCGCACTCGTCATCGGCCTGATCGGCTGGGGCAACATCGCCCGGATCGTGCGCGCGCAGACGCTCACCCTCAAGCAACTCGACCACGTCTCCGCCGCCCGGCTCAGCGGCTGGGGCACCTGGAGCATCGCCCGTCGCGAGCTGCTGCCCGGCATCGCCGCGCCCGTCATCACGTACGCCGCGCTGCTCGTCCCGTCGAACATCACCGTCGAGGCCGCGCTGTCCTTCCTCGGCGTCGGAGTGAAGCCGCCGACGCCCTCCTGGGGGCAGATGCTCACCGCCGCCGACGTCTGGTACCAGGCCGCCCCGCAGTACCTGCTGCTGCCCGCGGGCGCGCTGTTCGTCACCGTGCTGGCGCTCACCGTCCTCGGCGACGGCATCCGCACCGCGCTCGACCCGCGCGCGGCCTCACGGCTGCGGATCGGGACCGGGCGGAAGCGGGAGTCACGGGCGGCCGGGGGACGCGGGCGGGAGCCGAAGGCGGCTCAGGGGCCCGGGGCGGCCGGGGGAGGTGCGGCATGAGCGGCCTCACCGGCCTCACCGGCCTCACCGGCTTCGTCCTGCGCCGGGCCGTCGGCGCCGTGGTCACGCTGCTCGCCATCTCGGTGATCGTCTACGTCGTCTTCTACGTGACCCCCGGCAACGTCGCCCAGATCACCTGCGGCCCGCGCTGCTCACCGGAACAGGTGCACCAGGTCGCCCGGCAGCTGAACCTGGACGACCCGTTGTCCGTGCGGTACTGGCACTTCCTCCAGGGCCTCGTCGCCGGCCAGGACTACTCGACGGGCACGTCGGTGCAGCACTGCTCCGCGCCCTGCCTCGGCCTGTCGTACCAGAGCGACCAGCAGGTCACGCAGCTGATCTGGGCGAAGCTCCCGGTCAGTCTGTCCCTGGTGTCCGGCGCGATGGTGCTCTGGCTGCTCCTCGGCGTCGGGACCGGCGTGCTCTCCGCCTGGCGGCGCGGGCGGTTCTCCGAGCGTGTGCTGACCGGCGTCACCCTCGCCGGGACGGCCACCCCGGTCTTCGTCATCGGGCTGGTCCTGATGATCGTCGTCTGCGGGGAACTGCGGCTGCTGCCCTTCCCGCAGTACGTCGCCCTCACCGACGACCCCGAACAGTGGGCGTGGAACCTGCTGCTGCCCTGGCTGTCGCTGGCCCTCATCGAGGCCGCCGCGTTCGCCCGGCTGACCCGGGCGTCGATGCTGGAGACGCTGGCCGAGGACCACATCCGCACCTTCCGCGCGTACGGCGTCGGCGAACGGTCGATCGTCGGGCGGCACGCGCTGCGCGGGGCGTTCGCGCCGGTCATCGCGCTGAACGCCAACAACGTCGGTTCGGCGATCGGCGGCGCGGTGCTCACCGAGACGCTGTTCGGCCTGCCCGGCATCGGACAGGAACTCGTCCACGCCGTCAATGTCGTCGACCTGCCGGTCGTGGTCGGCATGGTCCTGGTCATCGGATTCTTCGTGGTGCTGGCCAACGCCGTCGCGGACGTGCTGTACGCGGTGGCCGACCGACGGGTGGTGCTGACATGAGCCTGGTCGAAGTGACCGGCCTCTCCGTGGACTTCGGCGAGCTGCGTGCCGTCGACGACCTCTCCTTCCGGCTCGAACAGGGTGCCGCCCTGGCCCTGGTCGGCGAGTCCGGCTCCGGCAAGTCGACCGTGGCGTCCGCCCTGCTCGGCCTGCACCACGGCACGGGAGCGCGGGTCGGGGGTTCGGTCCGGGTGGCCGGCACGGACGTGCAGCGGGCCTCCGACGGGGAACTGCGGCGGCTGCGCGGCGGGCAGGCCGCGATGGTGTTCCAGGATCCACTGTCCTCCCTCGATCCGTACTACGCGATCGGTGACCAGATCGCCGAGGTGTACCGCGTGCACGCGCGCGTGTCCCGGCGGGCGGCACGCGCGCGTGCGGTCGAGGTCCTCGACCGGGTGGGCATTCCCGACGCGGCCCGACGGTCGCGTTCCCGGCCGCACGAGTTCAGCGGCGGCATGCGCCAGCGCGCCCTGATCGCCATGGCGCTGGCCTGCGAGCCCCGCCTGCTGATCGCCGACGAGCCGACGACCGCCCTCGACGTGACCGTGCAAGCCCAGGTCCTCGACCTGCTGCACACGCTGCGTGAGGAGACGGGCATGGGGCTGCTGCTCGTCACGCACGACGTGGGGGTCGCCGCCGAGAGCGTCGACGAGGTGCTGGTGATGCGGCACGGGCGGGCGGTCGAGCACGGCCCGGTGTCGAGCGTGCTGGGCTCGCCCGCCCAGCCGTACACCCGGGAACTGCTGGCCGCGGTCCCGCGGCTGGACGTGCCGACGGCCGGCTCGACGGCCCCGCAGGAGGTCGTGCTGGAGGCGACCGGCCTCAGGCGCGAGTTCGGGCGGGGGAAGCGGGCGTTCACGGCCGTGCGGGACGTGTCGCTGACCCTGCACTGCGGCGAGACCCTCGGCATCGTCGGCGAGAGCGGCAGCGGCAAGACCACCCTCGGGCGCATGCTCGTCGGGCTGCTGGAGCCGACGGCGGGGGAGATCCGGTACGAGGACCGCCCGCACACCGGCGTGAACCCGGCCGTGCAGATGGTCTTCCAGGACCCCGTCTCCTCCCTCAACCCGCGCCGCAGCGTGGGCGAGTCCATCGCCGACCCGCTGCGCGCCCGGGGCGAGCGCGACGAGGGGCGCATCCGGGGGCGCGTGGCGGAACTGCTGGAGCGCGTGGGTCTCGAAGGAGCCCACTACGACCGCTATCCCCACGAGTTCAGCGGCGGGCAGCGCCAACGTGTCGGTATCGCGCGGGCGCTCGCGGCCGAACCGCGCGTCATCGTCTGCGACGAGCCGGTGTCTGCCCTCGACGTCACCACCCAGGCGCACGTGGTCGCCCTGCTCGGGGAGTTGCAGCGCGAACTCGGCCTCGCACTGGTCTTCGTCGCGCACGACCTGGCCGTCGTACGCCAGGTCAGCGACCGGGTCGCGGTGATGCGGCAGGGCAGGATCGTCGAGGCGGGGCCCGTCGACGAGGTGTACGGGTCGCCGCAGGAGCCGTACACCAGGCAGCTGCTGGCCGCCGTGCCGGCGCTCGACCCGGAGGTGGCCGCACGACGCCGGGCGGAGCGACGGGAGTTGGCCGCGGTATGACGATCCGTGTCCGACTGATCTCCTAGCGCGACGGAACGCGATCCGCACGGGAAAGTTACGACCGTTCACCCCTTTTGGTGGCGCGACGGACAACCGTCCGTCGCGCCACCGCCTTGTCCGCATACGTTCGTCCCGCTGCGAGCCGCCCGGACAACGGCGGCTCCCCATACGGGAGATCGGGGGTGCACTCGTGCGCATCGGACTGCTTACGGAGGGTGGCTATCCGTACGTGAGCGGTGACGCCAGACTCTGGTGCGACCGGCTGGTGCACGGGCTCGGACAGCACGAGTTCGACGTCTACGCGCTCAGCCGCAGCGAACACCAGGAGGACGAGGGCTGGGTCCCGCTGCCGCCGAACGTCCGCAGGGTGCGCACCGCGCCGTTGTGGATGGCCGAGGACGACGAAATGGTCCTGGGCCGCCGCGCGCGCCGGCGGTTCACCGAGTGCTTCGGCGAACTGGCAGCCGTGCTGAGCGGGGCGTCCGGGGGCGCGCCGAGCGCCGACGAGGGGCCTTCCGAGAGTGCGTCGACCCCTGAGGTGGACCGTTTCGCCAACGCTCTGTACGGGCTCGCCGAGCTCGCCCGCGAGGCCGGCGGCCTGGTGGGAGCTTTCCGCTCCGAAACCGCCGTACGCACCCTGGAACGCGCCTGCCGCGCGCCCGGCGCCCACCGCGCGGCGCGTGAGGCGCGCGTACCGGATCTGCTCGCCGTGGCCGCACATCTGGAACGCGCCCTGCGCCCCCTCTCCCTCGACTGGTACGAGGACAACGGACTCGGCGCGGTCGACCTCTGCCACGCCGCGTCCGGCGGCCCGGCCGCCCTGCCGGGCCTGCTCGCCCGCCACTTCACCGGCGTTCCCCTGCTGGTCACCGAGTACGGCGTGCGCCTGCGCACCCACTACCTGACCGCCCCGGACGCCCCGCCCGCCGTACGGTCCCTGCTGGCGGCCTTCCACGGCAGGCTGGCGGCCGAGGCCTACGCACGGGCCGAGGTCGTCACGGCCGGCAACACGCACGCCCGCCGCTGGCAGGAGCGCTGCGGCGCCGACCGCGAGAAGCTCCGCACGGTCTACCCCGGCATGGACGCCCGGCCCTTCGCCGAGGTCGGCGAGTCCCCCGAGTGCGCCGACCCGGACACGCTCGTCTGGGTCGGACGCGTCGAACCCGCCAAGGACCTGGTCTCGCTGCTGCACGCCTTCGCGGAGATCCGCAAGCGACAGCCGAAGACGCGTCTGCGCATCGTCGGAACCCCCGCCGGTGCCGAGGGCACGGCCTACCTCGGCCACTGCCGGACACTGGCCGCCCAGCTCTTCCCCGACGAGGCCGACGGCCCGCACGCCGACGGTGACAACCCGGTGTCCTTCGAGGAGATCGGCGGCCCCGAACTCCCGGCCCTCGCCGACGCCCACGCCTCGGGCGCCGTGACCGTCCTGTCCAGCGTCGTCGAGGGCTTCCCGATCAGCCTCGTCGAGGCCATGCTCTGCGGACGCGTGACGGTGTCGACGGACGTCGGCGCCGTCGTGGAGGTCATCGGCGGCACCGGACTCGTCGTACCGCCGCGCAACCCGCGGGCGCTCGCCGAGGCGTGCGTGGCGCTGCTGCGCGACCCCGAGCGCCGTGCGCGCCTGGGGGCCGCCGCCCGGGTCCGGGCTCTCGAACTGTTCACGGTCGAGCAGAACATCGAGGCATTTCACGGCATTTACCTGGAGATAGTCTCGCGCACGCCGGTCCGCCGCGTGGTCCTCGACGAAACGGGGGCGCCACTGCCCTTCGCGGTTCCCGCCGAGGACCACGTCCCGATCCGCTGGGCCGCCCCGTCGCCCGGCCTCATCGCCCGCGGCGGCCCCGGCTGGGCGACGAACGGACCCGCACGCGCGACCACTCCCGTCTCCGCCCCGGAGGGAGCACGATGACCGGATTGGGCGAACTGGACCGCCCGGAGGCCCCGGCCGGCCCGGGGGCGCGGGGCGCCCGCCCGGAGCAGGCACCGAACCCCGGGACCCCGCCCGCGCGGGCCCCGGAGCAGGCACCGAGCCCCGCGACCACGCCCGAGCCCGCCCCCGAGAAGGCCGCCGACCGCAAGCCGTCCGCCCCGCGTCGCGGTGCCGCCGACCCCGTGAAGGCGCTGATGCACCGTCACCGGGAGCTCTGCGAGCGTGCGGTGGACCCCCTCGAGATCGCGGCGGGTCTGGAGGCACACGGCATCACCGACCGGACCGCCGGCCGCTTCCGCCACCGGGACGTCTTCTCCCTCGCGGAGGAGATGTACGCGCGGGTCTCGCGGGACGGCGACGCACCCGCGCCCGCCGCGCCCGCCACTCCACGGGCACGCGCCGACTGGGCCCTGCTGACACTCCTGCCGGGCACGCTGTGCACCGCCGCCGTGGCCGCCGTGCACCTCACCCACGGCCGGTCGCGCCTGTTCGCAGCGGCAGCCGGCACCCTCGCCGTGGCTCTGGCCCTCCGCGCGGCCCTGCGCCGAGGTCCCCTGAGCAGACCCGACCGCACAGCCCCCGGCAGGGCCACCACCTGGACCACTTGGCTCGTGGCCTACGCCGTCCTGGGCAACGGCCTGCTCGACAGCGCCGTCGCCGGAGGCCCCGACGGCCTGCCCACCGGCACGGCCGACGGCCCCTGGCCCCTCACCACCACCCCCGTCCTGGCCCTCGCCCTGGTCTGCGCGCCCGCCGCCTGGACCGCCCACCTCTTCACCGTGCGCGCCCGCCGCAAACTCGCGGCCAGCCGCGGCCTGGAGGACTTCGCCGCCGCCGTACGACCGCTCCTGCTCGGCGTCGTCGCCCTGTTCATGGGCGCCCTGGCGGTCCTGCTCACCCTCTGCGCCGCAGTCCTCGACGAGCCCGCGGCCTACCCGGAGGCCCTCACCCTGGGAGGCCTCCTCTTCCTGGCCCGCCTCCTCACCACCCACGGCTTCGCCTACGCCCCGGCCGTGGTCCTCACCGCCACGGCCACGATCCAGGCGGCCGCCCTCGCCGCGGTCTTCGCCTCCCGCCTCCCCGGCTGCGGTGTCCTGGCGACCCCCGTCGAAGCCCTCGTCACCACCTGGGGTGCCGGCAGCGTCCCCAGCCTCGCCTGCGGCGCGGCGGCCCTGGCCCTCCTGGTCCACGCGACCCGCAAGCTGACCAGGGCCTCGGCCCACGCACCACCGGAGCCCTCCCGGTGACCGCCGCTGCCACCACCGGCCCCGTCGCCGCCGGCAGCACCCGACACATCCCTCCCCTCCCGCCTCAAGGAGAACCCGCATGACCAGCCGCCCAGCAGCCCCGGCCGCCCCGGGAGCCGCGCGATGAGAGTCCTGCTGATCGGAGCCAACGGCTACATCGGGCGCTTCGTCGCCGACCGCCTGCTCGCCGACCCGGCCGTGCAGCTCACCGCCCTCGGCCGCGGCGACGACGCCGATGTCCGCTTCGACCTCGCGTCCGGCAGCCCCGGTGCCCTCACCCGCTTCCTCGACGCGGTCCACCCGGGCGTCGTCGTCAACTGCGCCGGCGCCACCAGGGGCGGTGCCCGCGAGCTCACCCGCCACAACACCGTCGCCGTGGCCACCGTCTGCGAGGCCCTGCGCCGCAGCGGCTGCGGTGCCCGTCTGGTGCAGATCGGGTGCAGCGCCGAGTACGGTCCCAGCCAGCCCGGCTCCTCCACGGCGGAGGACGCCGTCCCCCGGCCCGGCGGCCCGTACGGCGTCAGCAAGCTCGCCGCCACCGAACTGGTCCTGGGCTCCGGCCTGGACGCCGTCGTCCTGCGCGTCTTCTCACCGGCCGGACCCGGCACCCCCGCCGGCTCCCCGCTGGGCCGGCTCGCCGAGGCCATGCGCCGGGCCATGCAGTCCGGCGACGGCGAGCTGAAACTCGGCGGCCTCGGCGCGCAGCGCGACTTCGTCGACGTCCGCGACGTCGCCCGCGCCGTCCACGCCGCCTCGCTCTCCGCCGCGCAGGGCGTCATCAACATCGGCTCCGGCCGCGCCGTACGCCTGCGCGACGCCGCCGCGGTCCTCGCCCGCGTGGCCGGATACGGCGGTGCCCTCCACGAACTCGACGGCGCCCCCGGTGCCCTGCGCCCGGCCATCGGCCACCCCCGCCCGGACCCGGACCACGCGCCCCCGGTCGCGTACCCGTACCCGGACGGCTGCGGCAACTGGCAGCAGGCCGATGTGCGCACGGCCCGCGACCGGCTCGGCTGGCGCCCCCGGATCGGCCTGGAGGAGTCCCTCGCCGACATCTGGATGGAGGCGGCATGCCGCATCTGACCAGCACACGCCCCCGCACCTCCGGTACGGAACTCCGCCCCGGCGTCGGCGTCCCCGGTTACGCTCACCCCCTCCTCGCCCCCACCGAGTGGGGCGAACTCACCCGCCCCGGCACCCCGCTGCACTGGGTGGTCCTCAATGTGGCCGACGGACCCGGCGCCCGCCCCGACCCGCACTGCCTGGAGGCGGCCGGCCGCCTGCGCAACGCGGGCATCCGCGTCCTCGGCCACCTCGACACCCGCTATGGCACCCGGAACTTCGGCGAGCTGATCTCGGACGCCCACCGGTTCGTCGACTGGTACCAGGTCGACGGGTTCCTCCTGGAGCGCTGCCCGGCGGACCACGCCGGGCTGCCCGAGGTGCGCCGCACTGTTGCCACGCTCCGCGTGATCCGTGACGATGCCCACATCGTCCTCGGCCACGGCATCCACCCGCACCCGGGTTACGCCGAACTCGCCGACCAGCTGGTCACGTTTTCCGGCCCGTGGGGCGACTACCGCTGGTCGCAGGTGGCCGAGTGGACCTCCGACCATCCGCCCGAGCGCTTCTGCCACTTCGTCCATGGAGTGTCCCGCCCGCACCTGGCGGAGGCACTGCGCATCGCCCGCCGGCAGGGCGCCGCGACGATCTGGTTCACCGACCGCACGGACCAGGGCGGCCGCTCCGACCCCTGGGAGACCATGCCCGGCTACTGGGACGACATCGTCTCGTTGGTCGGAACGGGTGTCTCGGAATGAAAAAGCACATGGCACTGTTACGGGGAGAACAACCGTAGTGATTGACCGACCAACGGAGTCCCCGTGTCGCTGCCACCCCTGGTCGAGCCGGCTTCCGAGCTCACCGTAGACGAGGTCCGCAGGTACTCCCGCCACCTGATCATCCCCGACGTGGGGATGGACGGGCAGAAGCGGCTGAAGAACGCCAAGGTGCTGTGTGTGGGCGCCGGCGGCCTGGGCTCGCCGGCGCTGATGTACCTGGCCGCCGCGGGCGTCGGCACCCTCGGCATCGTGGAGTTCGACGAGGTCGACGAGTCGAACCTGCAGCGCCAGATCATCCACAGCCAGGCCGACATCGGCCGCTCCAAGGCGGAGTCCGCCCGCGACAGCGTCAAGGGCATCAACCCGTACGTGAACGTGATCCTTCACGAGGAGCGGCTCGAGGCCGACAACGTGATGGACATCTTCAGCCAGTACGACCTGATCGTCGACGGCACGGACAACTTCGCGACCCGCTACCTGGTCAACGACGCCTGCGTGCTGCTGAACAAGCCGTACGTGTGGGGCTCGATCTACCGCTTCGACGGCCAGGCCTCCGTCTTCTGGTCCGAGCACGGCCCCTGCTACCGCTGCCTGTACCCGGAGCCCCCGCCCCCCGGCATGGTCCCCTCCTGCGCCGAGGGCGGCGTCCTCGGTGTGCTGTGCGCATCCATCGGCTCCATCCAGGTCAACGAGGCCATCAAGCTGCTCGCCGGCATCGGTGAGCCGCTGGTCGGCCGGCTGATGATCTACGACGCCCTGGAGATGCAGTACCGCCAGGTCAAGGTCCGCAAGGACCCCGACTGCGCGGTCTGCGGCGAGAACCCGACCGTCACCGAGCTCATCGACTACGAGGCCTTCTGCGGCGTCGTCTCCGAGGAGGCCCAGGCGGCGGCCGCCGACTCCACGATCACTCCCAAGCAGCTCAAGGAGTGGATCGACGACGGCGAGAGCATCGACATCATCGACGTCCGTGAGCCGAACGAGTACGAGATCGTCTCCATCCCGGGCGCCCGGCTGATCCCGAAGAACGAGTTCCTCATGGGCACCGCCCTGGAGAGCCTCCCGCAGGACAAGAAGATCGTCCTGCACTGCAAGACGGGTGTCCGCAGTGCGGAAGTCCTCGCGGTCCTGAAGTCCGCGGGCTTCTCGGACGCGGTCCACGTCGGCGGCGGCGTGATCGGCTGGGTCAACCAGATCGAGCCGGACAAGCCGGTGTACTGACCGGACGAGCCGGCATACCGAACCGTAGCCGGCCTCCCTTCGCGAACGGCGGGGGTTTCGCGCACCACGGGTGCCCGGAGCCCCCGCCGTCATCATGAGCAGACCTTGCCGTCCTTCGGCACCGAACCGTCCAGCAGATACGCGTCCACCGTGGAGTCGACGCAGTCGCTGCCGCTGCCGTACGCGCCATGTCCCTCGCCCCGCCAGGTGAGCATCACTCCGACGCCCTTGCCCAGCTCGTCGGCCATCCTGCGGGCACCCTCGTACGGGGTGGCCGGGTCGCCGGTGTTGCCGACGACCAGGACCGGTGCCGCGCCGGGGGCGCTCACCTCCGGGGTGTCGTGCTGCCCGGGCACCGGCCAGTCGTGGCACCAGCCGGCCGTGTCCCAGCCGAGGAACGTCCCGAAGACGGGGGAGATCTTCTCGAACTCCGGCAGCAGCTTCCTGGTGGTCGCCGCGGTCGGCCGCTGCCGGTCGTCGAGGCACGATATGACCCGTTGCGCGTGGGTGGTCGTGCCGTAGCGTCCCGACGAGTCGCGTTCGTTGTAGCCGTCGGCGAGGGCCAGCAGCTCCGAGCCGTCTCCCCGCTCGGCCGCGTCGAGGGCACTGGTCAGCGTCGGCCAGCTGTCCTTGCTGTACAGCGGCAGGATGATGCCGGTGGCCGCGAGGGTCTGCGTCAGCTTCCGCCCGGGCGTGCCCGTCGGCAGGGGCCGGGTGTCGATCCGCCGCAGCAGGTCCGCGATCTTCCGCGATCCCTCCGCCGGGTCCTGTCCCGTGGACTCGAGGTAGCCGTTCAGCGCGCGCTGGAAGCCCCTGGCCTGGTTCTTGGCGTGCCCCACCGCGTCGGCGCCGGGGTCGACGACCGCGTCCAGGGTCATCCGCCCCACCTTCTTCGGGAACAGGTGCGCATACGTGCCGCCCAGTTCGGTGCCGTAGGAGATGCCGAAGTAGTGCATCTTCTCGTCGCCGAGGACCTCCCGGATGCGGTCCATGTCGCGGGCCGAGTCGGCGGTCGACACATGCGCCATCAGCTTCCCGGCGTCCTTCCGGCAGCCCTTGGCGAAGTCGGCGGCGTCCTGGAAGTAGGCCTTCTCCTCGGCGGGTGTGTCCGGGGTGACGTCCACCGACTCGGCCGCCTGGATCTCCTTGTCGCCGCGGCAGCGCACGCCCTCGCTGGCGCCGACCCCGCGCGGGTCCCAGCTCACCAGGTCGTACCGCTCACGCAGTCGGGAGACGGTCGGGGCGTACGACGGCATCATGGACACGCCCGAGGCGCCGGGGCCGCCGAAGTTGAACAGGAGCGAGCCGACGCGGTCGCCACCGCGGGCCTTGGCGCGGATCAGCGCCAGCCCTATCGTCTCGCCGTCCGGCTTCGACCAGTCCAGCGGCACCTTCAGCGTCGCGCACTGCCAGTCGCTGCTCGGCGCCGGGCCGTCGGCCGTGGTCTTGCAGCGGCCCCAGGAGAGTCCGCCCTTGTCGTCGTCCGACGAGCCGCCGCTGCAGCCCGCGGCGAGCAGTGCCGAGGCGACCGCCAGAGCGGCCCACCGTGCGAAACGCGTCATGTGCCCATCCCCCCCTGTAGGCCGTCCGCACGTGCCGCGGATGGCGGTCAGGCCATGGTAGGCAGATCCCGCGTCGGCCGTTGCAGCCTGTGGATAACCTTCTGACCTGTGCGTTTGCTGATTCGTGGGCTGATCTCAGGTACAGACGGTCCCCGCCCGCGGCACCTTTCCGTCCAGCAGATAGCCGTTCACCGCGCCCTGCACGCACTTGTCCTTGCTGCTGTAGGCGCCGTGCCCCTGCCCCCGGTACGTCAGCTCGACCCCGACCCCCTTGCCCAGCGCCTCCACCATCTTCCGTGCGCCCTCGTACGGGGTGGCCGGGTCGCCGGTGTTGCCGACGACCAGGATCGGCGCCGCACCCGGCGCGCTCACGTCCGGATGGTCGGCGGCGCCCGCCACGGCCCAGTCGGTGCAGCCGATCATGCCCCACGCCATGGCGTCGCCGAACAGGGCGGACGCGGCCCGGAACTCGGGCAGCTTCCGCTCCACGTAGGCGGCGTCGTAGCGGGGTTTGGCGTCGGCGCAGCTGATGGCCTTGTGTGCGGCGGTCGAGTTGTCGTATTCGCCGTTCTCACTGCGCCCGTTCGCCAAGTCGGACAGCAGCATCAGAATCGTGCCGTCACCGTCGTACGCCTGCTGCAGGCCCTGGGTGAGGTACTCCCAGAAATCCTGCGAGTACAGCGCCTGCACGATGCCGTTGGTCGCCGCGGTCTGGGTCAGTTCACGAGGGAAGACGCCCGGGATCGGCCTGCGGTCGAGGTCCTTCAGCAGCGTGGCGATACGGCCCTTCACGTCCTGCGCGCTGTCGCCGATGGGGCACTCCTCGGTCTTCGACACGCAGTCCTCGGCGAAGTTGTCGAGAGCGAGCTGGAATCCCTTGGCCTGCGCCAGCGAGCCCTGCTCGCCGTTCTTCGCGGGGTCGACGACGGCGTCGAACACGGCACGGCCGACCTTCTTGGGGAACAGGTGGGCGTAGACGCCGCCGAGTTCGGTGCCGTAGGAGATGCCGAAGTAGTGGAGCTTGTCGTCGCCGAGGACCTGGCGCATCAGGTCCAGGTCGCGGGCGGCGTCGGTGGTGCGCACGTGCGGCAGCA